>JAICWH010000015.1 GCA_025934895.1 Nocardioidaceae bacterium
ACACGTACACGCTCGGCCATCACAGGCTCCTGGGGGAAGACAGGAACGGACAACCCGACCCTGCCAACCCCACGGACCAGATCATCGGACCTCGACCGGCGCGTCACCCAAGAAGGCGAACGTTGCTGGCCGCGGTACTAGGCGTCCCTAGGCGTCCTTATGGTCAGGCTCGCCGCGCGAACGGGAACGAATCAGCATGAACCTACGGCGAGACCATCGCGTCGCCGCCTCGTGCGAACCGGTATGCCGACGCACCTGAGCGACGTGGGTGACTCGTAGGTGGCCTCGCATCGCTTCCCCCTCGATGACGATTGCCTGGCAACGTCGGGACCACATTGCCGAGGACCCACGCTCACACCGGCAGGCTGATCCGCACCCGGCGAAAGCCTTTGCCCTTGTTCTCGACCTTCACGATCCGCACCTCGCCGATCTGCCGGGTGGAAGTGACGTGCGTTCCACCGTCGGCCTGCTTGTCGAGGCCGTCGACATCGATGACCCGGATCTCCTGGACCTCGGGCGGGATCAGGTGCTGCGCGGTTCGCATGACGTCGGGGTCGGCCATCGCCTCCTCCCGGGTCACCACCCGGTCAAGGATGGACCGGTCCCGGGCGATCTCCTCGTTGACAACCCGCTCCAGGTCGTCCTTGAACCCGAGGGGCACCTCCGGGAGGTTGAAGTCCATGCGCCCGAGCAACGGCTCCATGTTCGAGCCGGTCACCAGCGCGCCGAAGTCGCGGTACACCACCCCGCACACCACATGCAGCCCAGAGTGCGTGCGCATCAACTGACGCCGCCGGACGTCATCTAGGCGGGCGTGGACGACCGTTCCGACCGGGGGCAGCGGGTCGCCCTCGGCTGGCACCAGACCCGCCACGGACACGCCATCGATGCGGGTGAACACCCCTGCCCACTCGAGCTGCCCGAGGTCTGCGGGCTGGCCCCCGCCTCCGGGAAAGAAGGCGGACTCATCGAGAATGATCACCTCCGGTGAAGAGGCGAGCACGGTGGCGGTCCAGTTCATCAGCGACTGATCGCGCCAGTAGAGCGGGACGGTCATGGGTTCACCCAAGCGTGTACGTGGCGGCTGAGCAAGCGGAGGGACGCCGAGCAGGCCTGAATAGGCGGCCGCCCACCTACGGGCCGATCAGGTCGCATCCGTGACGACCCGCGCCAGCCCCCGACGCGCGAGGGGCGGCGCGTCATACCACCGGGACGATGACAACCCTCGTCGTGAAGACCGTGGTAGTACCGGACGACCGGCCGGAGCTGTCACTGAGCTGTCCGAGATTGAGCAGCGTGGCGCCGGCGTTCATCCCGTTGCTAGCATCCGGTCGATGTGCTGGCTCGCTGTTGGGATGAATGGATGGATTGGAATCGGTGGCGAGCAGTCGCGACGAGTTCAATCGTCAGGTCATCCTTCCGTTCGACATCGCGTCAGAGCACTGCGATCGGCCGCTCGGGTCGGTGTATGTACGGCCTGAAGGCAGGCCCTTGCCCGCAAAGCCCACGTCCGGGCCGTTCGGCGAATCATTCGGCGAGCATGATCCCGACAAACAGCGCAGCCAGCGCGGTGAGCCCGGTCAGCGCACCGAAGACCCCCATTGCCTTGCGCGAGGCGACTCGCGCGTGCATGAAGGCCGTAAAGCCGGAGCTGACCACGAGCGTGTACTTCAACAGCAGAGTGTGTTGATAGGCCACTCCCTTGTCGCCTTCGGCCTCCACGTTCCAGATGCCGGTCAGCACCAGGATCCCGAACGCCGGCCAGGCGACTCGATTGAACGCATTGGCGGCGGCCATCGGCACGTCCGTCCCCGCCGCGCGAAGAGCCGGGATCAGGGCGGCGAGGGTTATCTGGCCTCCGACCCAGATCGTGGCGGCCAGGATGTGCAGGAACAGTCGCAACGTCTCCACGGTGACAGGCCTCACGTCGCGAAATCCTGCCAGGGCGGCATCGAGCCACCCGCGGCGGACCCGGTCCCGCTCGTGCTCCTGCTTCGAGGGGGCGCCCAGGAGAGAGCGAATGTCCGCACCGCTCGCATCCCCGCTGGGAACCCCAAGTCATTCACGGTCATTCACCGCGATAGGTCATCAAGCAGAGCAGAGCCGCACAGGAGAGCTCGGGACGCTGCTGTGATGCTGCCCTGACGCTCGGCCAGCTTCTCGTCGCAGCCTCGCTGGCGCACTGCGGCGAAGAGACGTCCTCAACGGCTCGATTCGGTAGCCCGCCCGGCGGAGCTGGTGGACAAGCCGTGCTCCGCCGTAGGGCCGAGCGCGCACAGCAGCTCCGCTGGTGGCTCGGGATCGCGGATGCGTCGAGCAGCATCAGCAGCCCGCGATGGCTCAAAGCATGCCGGAGGCGGCGAATGCAGCGCCGTACGTGCTGAGCCGCAAGGCTGAGGTCGGACGTGTCGCGGCTGAGGTGTGCTGGTGATGGCGTGTCCTGCCGTCCCCACAGACTGGCAAGCGATACTGACGGTAGGGCAAACTGGGTGGCGATGACTGAGCAAGACGCGTATTGCGACTTCTGCGATCTTCCGTTGGCTCAATGCGTCCACGGGCAGCCTCCGGCCCCCAAGGTGGTGGTCCCGTCGAAGCCGAAGCCTCGGAGGCGTGCTGCTGTCAGGTCCCGGGCACCTGGCCTAGCCACGAGACCGGTGAACCGCCGGTGGACACCGCCAGAGGCGCTCAAGCCCCATATCCTGGCCGTCCTACAGGACGCCGACGGCGAACTGGATGCAGACGAGCTCTTTCTGGAGCTGGAGGTTCTGCTCGAGGACCGGCTCCTTCCCGGGGACCATGAAAGCACGCCCACCGGCGAGCCGCGGTGGCAGTACGCTGCCCGCCGTGCTCGCCTGGCACTCATCAACGAGGGACTGATGACTAAGGGCATTCCGGGCGTGTGGAAGCTGACGAAGGCCCCGTGAATGTCTTGGGCGAGCATGCCGCGGCTGGCTAACGCGACGTGTCTGGTCTGGGGCACTCCGATTCGCCGCGGTAGGGCAACCACGCGCGCCCGGATTGCCGCGAATCGACGTCTTGTACGTTGTATGCCCCTGTGGAGTTCAGCGTCAATGCCGCCCGAAACCCGCGGCCTCAGGCACAGGCATTGCCCTTCTCAGAGGGCTGCTTGGAGGCGCATGGTTGACGTCCTTGCGGGTGCTCGGCGACTGACCCGGCAGCAGCGGGATTTCATCCATTCTCTTGACCCCTGCGCACGACAGGATCTTGCTGTCAGCCCTTCATGTCTTCCAGCTGCTTGCCCTTGGTCTCCTCGATGAACTTCATGACGAACAGCAACGAGATCAAGGCGAACGCCGCGTAGAGGCCGTAGGCCAGTGCCAGCGAGACGTCCTTGAGACCTGGGAAGGTGACAGTGATGATCCAGTTGGCGACCCACTGGCCGCCGGCTGCTACGGAGAGTGCGGCGGCCCTCATCCGGTTGGGGAAGATCTCGCCGAGCAGCACCCAGGTGACTGGACCCCAGGACATCCCGAACGCCACCACGAACAGGTTGGCTGCTACCAGCGCGATGGGACCTTGGGCTCCCTCGAGGATGGGTTTCCCGTCCACGACCTTGGCGGTGCCGAAGACGACCGCCATGGTCGCCAGGGTGGCCGTCATACCGATCGAGCCGATGATCAGCAGGGGCTTCCGTCCGAACCTGTCGATGCTGGCGATGGCGATCAGGGTGGTAAGGATGTTGATGACGGCGCCGATGACGGTGATGACGAAGGCCGAACTCTCCGTGAAGCCGACGGCCTCCCACAAGACGTTGGAGTAGTAGAAGATCACATTGATGCCGACGAACTGCTGGAACATCGACAGCAGCAGGCCGACCCAAACGATGCTGGCGATCTTTCCGGACGGCCCTTTGAGGTCCTGCCACGACGGTTTCGTGTCGCGCTTCATCGACTCCTGGATCCGGGCGATCTTGATGTCGATGTTGGTCTCGCCCAGCAGTTTCGTGAGGATCGCCGTGGCAGCCGTGACCTTGTTCTTGGAGATCAGGAACCGCGGGGACTCCGGGATCGTCAACGACAAAGCGCCGTAGATCACGGCGGGGACGGCCATCGCCAAGAACATCCAGCGCCACGCCTCCATCCCGAGCCAGAGGTCCTTGTTGGACCCGCCGGCGATCTGCGCGAAGATGAAGTCCACCAGCAGCGAGATGAAGATGCCGGTGACGATGGCGAGCTGCTGCAGTGAGGCGAGTCGACCGCGGATGCTGGCCGGCGAAATCTCGGCGATGTAGGCCGGCGCGATCACCGAGGCCATCCCGACGCCCAGGCCGCCGATGATCCGGAAGACGACGAGGACCCACAGGCTTGGTGCGAGTCCGCTGCCGAGGGCGCTGACCAGGAACAGGACCGCGGCGATCCTCATCACCGCCAGCCGGCCGATGTTATCCGCGATCCGGCCCGACACCAGAGCCCCGGTGGCCGCACCCAGCAACGCGGATGCCACGGCGAAGCCGAGCGACCCGGCGTTGGCGTGGAACCTGTCCGCGACCGCCGAGACCGCTCCGTTGATCACCGCGCTGTCGTAGCCGAACAGGAAACCACCTAGGGCGGCGACCGAGGCGATTCGGACGACGCCTTCGCCTCCGGATGCGTCGTCGTCGTAGATCGAGGACTGGCTGCTGGCTGTGCTCTGTCCGACCACGGTTGTTCCTTCTGCTTGTTGGCGGTTGGGCCTACGAATGAGTGAGCTGCACGGTGACGGGCTGGTTCGCCCGGAGTTCGATGGACTCGTCCCGGACGACGATCGTCTCCGTGGCCCCGTCCGACGCGGCGAGGCAGAACTGCGCCTCGGTGTGACCGATGGCCACCTGAACCGAGTTGCCCCGCCACCTCAGCCGGAAGCGGATCTGCTGCCACTCCGGTGGTAGCCAGGGACGGAAGGTCATCTGTCGATTCAAGACTCGGAACCCACCGAAGCCACAGACCAGGATCTGCCAGGTGCCTCCCGCCGACGCGATGTGCACACCCTCCTCAGTGTTGCCCTGGTTGTTGGTGAGGTCGACCAGCGCCGACCGCTGGAAGTACTGCAGCGCCCGTGTCGAGTCACCGACCTCGATGCCCATGATCGCGTGGATGGCGGGACTGAGGGAGGACTTGTGCAGCGTCCGGGCCTCGTAGAACTCGAAGTTGGCCTTCTTGACCTGCTCGCTGAACTCGTCCGGCAGGACGTGCATCAGCATCACCACATCCGGCTGCTTGAGCAGCATGGTGTCTTCGCAGTTGAAGTGGTGATAGCCCTTCGGGTAGCGCGGCATGTTGTTGTGGTCCCACTCGGTGATCGGGACGTCCTTCAACCCGAAGTAGCCGTCGAACTGCTCGAGCACCCCACGGTCGGGGTCGAGGTGGTAGATGATCTTGTCTGCCACCGTGCGCCACTGGTCCACCTCCTGCGGCGTCAGCTCGATCTTGGCGGCAATCGCTGCGAGCGCGTCGGCATGCTGCTCCGACAGCATGCTGAAGATCCGGACGGACTGGGTGAGACTCCACTGCGCCATCCGGTTCGTGAACGCGTTGTTGTCGACGTGGGAGTGGAACTCGTCGGGCCCCATCACCTGCTTGATCGCGTAGCGATCGGTGACTGGGTCGTGCTCCGCCCGGTCCACCCAGAAGCGACTGGTCTCGAACAGGATCTCGGCACCGAACTCGAGCAGGAAGTCTGTGTCACCAGTGACCTCGACGTAGGTGACGATGCCGTAGGCAACGTCGGCAGAGACATGGATCTCCTCGTCCCTGGTCCAGAACCGGTTGGCGCCGTCGACCGTCCACATCGGACACTCCTCGCGTCCGGTGTCTGCGGACTCCCAGGGGTACCTCGCTCCACGCATCCCACTCTCCTGAGCAAGCTCTCGAGCCGCTGGCAGGGTGTGGTGGCGATACCGGAGCAGTGTCCGGGCAGTGCCGGGCTGCGTGTAGATGAAGAACGGTAGCATCAGGATCTCGGTGTCCCAGAAGACGTGTCCCCGGTAGCCCTCACCGGTGAGGGACTTCGCACCGATGTTGACGTTCGGATCCTCACCGTTCGCCGCGATGAGGAGCTGGTAGATCCCGAACCGGACTGCCTTGGTGGCCTCGGGGTCACCATCGATCATGCAGTCGCAGTCGGCCCACATCGACTCCCACACGTCACGGCTTCGATCCAGGCTAGCGTCGAACCCCGCCGTGGCATGGCTCTGCAGCGTCTCCAGGCAGGCCGGCCGAACGGCGGCGACGGAGTCACGCGAGGTGGCGATGCTCACCAGCTTGTCGACCCGAAGCGTCTGACCGCCGGCGACCGTGAAGTCCTGCAGCTCCTCGATGTGCTCGTAGCTTCGATGGACCGTCCGGCGGTCCGGCTGCTGCGACGCCTGCAGCACCGCGCCGTAGCCGAGAGAGATCCCGGTCTCGATGGTGCGCATCTCGAGGTAGACGGCACCCTCCTCCTCGGTCTTGCCGACCTCTACCAGGTGCTTGGCCCGGGCCCACTTCTCCCACCTGACCTCCGGCTCGAAGGTCGTCCCCTCGGGGTAGACGGGCAGCCGCTCGAGGTTGCGCCGCCGCCCGACCAGCGCGCTGGTCACCGTCACCTGGACGTCGTGGTCGAGCGGGGTGACCTCCACCCGCAGCCCGCACAGACGACGGTCCGCGAAGCTGGCGAACCGCACGGCGTCCAGGCGGGTCCGGCGTCCCTCTGCGTCCTGGAACACCGTACGTCGGTGCAGCACGCCGTGCCGGAAGTCGAGGACCCGCTCGTGCTCGACAACGCGGCAGGACTGCACGTCGAGTCGGGTGCCGTCCACGGTCACGACGAACGACAGCCAGTCCGGCGCGTTGACGAGGTCGATGACCGGCACCCGGTAGCCGTCGTACACGCCACTCAGGAAGGTCCCGGACACCTCGCCCACGTGGCCCTCTTCGAGGCTTCCTCGAGTCCCGAGGCGTCCGTTGCCGACCGTGAAGAGAGTCTCGAGGATGTTCGCGCGCTCAGGGTCGAACCCGGACTCGGCGACCTGCCACTCCGCATCGCCCATGGCGCTGCTCGTGGTGCCCGTCCCCCTGGCCTCAGACACTGAACTCTTTGCCATATGCGTCTTCAAGCTGCTGGTCGGTCTCGGCCAGCGGGAGGTATGCGGCCAGCTCGCTGGAGGAGCAGCGCTGGGCGCCCATCGCGTTGCCGTAGCGGGCTGCCTGGACGAAGTCCTGGTGCGCCAGGTAGCCGTAGCCCATGCCGGCGGCGAACGAGTCGCCACAACCCGTCGTGTCGATCACGTGGCTGACCTTGAGACGGTCGACCAGGGCCTCCCGCATGCTGCCGTCGGCGTCGCGGTAGTAGACGGCGCAGCCGTGTTCATCGAGGGTCACGCACACGCCTTTCACGCCGCGGTCGAGACAGTGTTCGGCGAAGCGGGGCAGGTCCTCCATGGCCAGCGGCTCGGCGCTGGTCGTCGTGTCCGAGGCTCCGCTGGGGAACCAGCTGCAGCCGGCTTCCTCGAGGTTCATCTTGAGGATGTCGATGTAGGGCAGCCACGCGTCCCGTTCGATCCAGAGCCGGTGCGACCGCCCTCCGCCGTTGGTGAGGGCGACCGTGGGTCCGTGGGCGTCCAGCAGGATCGTGCCCGAGCTGTTCTGCTTCAGGTAGCGCAGCGTGTCCTGGCTGACCTGGTAGTCGGTGATCGGGACGCAGACGAACGAGTCGGCATCGAGCACGAACTCGACGTCCTCGGGCCGGATCGGCGCCATGAAGTGGGTCTGCCGCTCGACGCGACTGTTCTGGTCGAGGTACTCCAGCTCCACGACGTCACCGCGGTCGAGATTCGAGCGCACGCCCGTGAGGTCGACCTGCGGGAACTGCGACAGCAGCTCCTTGATGGCCTTCTCGTCGCGCTTGCGCACATGGATGACCGGGCAGATCCGGTCATCCGGTTCCAGAAGGGCCGACAGAGCGGCCACCGTGTAGAGCGCACACCCGTACTTTTCGAGCACATCACCGCGAAAGGTAGTGATCCGATCGAAGGGGATGGGGCCGAGAACTGCGACGGTGCGTTTCGCGCGCATGTGCGCCTCTTTCGTGGGTGTACGACGGTCCACGGTGCACCCGTGATGCGTGACACATTCACAAGGACACTAGAACGTTTGTCATCACGCGTAAAGACGGATGTACGGATGGGCTACCTTCGGGGGTCTCGTCGTGGACGCCATCGCCATGCGGCGATACAGTGATCGACACTCAGTTGCTCGTGACCCAAGAAACGGGGATCCCGATGCGCAACTATCTGGTCGTCGCGAACCAGACCATCGGAGGCGCCGCGCTGCGCAAAGAGCTCGACAAGCGCATCGAGGCTGGGCCGAGCTCGTTCTACGTGCTGGTCCCGAACACGAGTGCTGCTCACTACCATGTCGTGCCGGCGGCGGGAGGTGTTCTCCCGATGCCCACCATGGTCACGTCCTACGACGCCCCGGCAACCGAGGAGGAAGCCACCGCCGAGGCGCGGGAAAGACTCGACAAGCTCGTGTCGAACCTGACCGCCAAAGGGGTCGAGGCTCAGGGACACCTGGGCGGGGCGCATCCACTCGAGGCCATCGAAGAGGCACTTGCAGAGCACACGTTCGACGAGATCATCCTTTCCACCCTCCCCCACCGGGTGTCGCGCTGGCTGCAGGCAGACCTCCCTCACCAGGTGGAGCGGCGCTGGAATGTTCCCGTGACCACCGTCGTCAGTCGACACTGATCGCGCGCGCGTCCCACCTCCTCGCGAGGGCCCACGCCGCCCCGCGGTGATAGGCGTAAAGCACCGAACAGAGGGTGCCGGCTGGACAGGGTCCGCACTCCGGACCCTGAGAGGACGTCCGGCTGCGCCAGCCGGTCCGCGGTCTCCTCGACGGCGGAGCCATCCAGCGCTCCCCCGACCACGACAGCCACCCGAGGTGCGAGCCGGCGCCCAGCACCGGCCTGTCGTCCGCCTCCAATGCGAGCACCCCGGGTCGGAAGGCGGCGGTGACGCGGGCCCGCAAACGTGACTCGAGGTCGTGCCAGTGCGCAGCCCTACCCGGATCCAGCCAGGCCAGGGCCCGCAAGGCCGCGACAGCTGCACCCTGGGAGTCAGCGTCGGCCAACGGCGACCTCGGCGTGCTGCCATCCGTCCGCACGATCCCACCGCCGTGCGACCTCTGCGGGTCGCTCGCGTCGCGCCATCCGTGCTGCGACTACCCTCCGGGTCGAGTCCGGGGACCGGAGCGGATCAGACCCGCGCCCTGGTCGAGCGCACCCTCGAGCCAGGCGTCGGCTCCCCTCCATGCCTGCTTGAGCTCGTCGGCAAGTCCTCGGTCACCTCGCGCAGCGAGCACCACCAGGAACCAGGAGGTCGCATCGGCGATGTCGGGCCGCAGCGGCAGCACCTGGAGCGCGAACATGAGGGAGACGCGGCCGAACAGCGCAGGGAACCGGCCTGGGTCGCCGGCTCGACCGGCGTCGAGGACGCGTACGCGCACCCCTCAGGGACCAGCAGGTCATCGATCGCGCGCCCGCGGCGGCGCTTGCCAGCACGCTCATGTCGGACGCGCGCTCGTCCGTCGGCCGCTCGGGTGGGCTGGTCATCCAGCATTGAACCACCGCCGACGGCCCCCTGACCGACGGAGCCGTGCTTGGCTGCGGCGAGCGGCAGAGTGCAGGTTGTCAGCGTGGGCTATGCGTGCACCCGCGCCATGACCTCGCCGAGCTCCACCACGGCGGAGCTCACGGACGACACGCCGGCAAGCAGCTCGGTCCAGGCCCACAAGGCTTCAGTCGTTTCCGGCCCCACCAGGCCGCCGAGCTTGCTTCGGACCTGGTCGGCGTTCAGAGGGTAGTGGTCGGCGTCGCCGATCGGGTTCGGTTGTCCAAGGCCCAGGATCGTGCCGTCCTCGAGCTCGACGACGACTTCCGTGCAGCGACGACCTGGAAGCTCGTCGTCGAGCCGTTCTGATATCTCAACCTCGACACGGTTGCTGAACTCCTCGGCGGCCAGGAATGCGGCACTGCCTGGCTCCATCGTGCTTGGGTCGATGCTGCCGTTGACTACCGCGTTGCTGACGACGAAGGGCAGCGAGAACATCGCAGCCAAGCGGTTCGCCGGGTGGCGACCCAGTAGCGGCTCCGCGAGGGAGTGGATGGTGACGCGCACCTGCCGCACGGCCTGCGGCTGCCAAGGGTGCGAGAAGCGCAACGCCTGCACAATGTCGACCGCAGCATGAGTGTACGAGCACGACGCATGCTGTTTGAGATATCCGCCCGCCGCCAGCCAGGTGCTGCCGAGGCCTTCGGCGAGCGTCGCGGTCTCGAGCGTGCCGACGATCGTGCCGAGTGAGTGCTGCGCCTGACCGGTGTTCGTGACCAGGCGGCCCTTGGCCAGCCGGGCAGCATGGAGGCCGGCTGTGTTCGCGCCGGCCATCCAGAGGTTCCTGGTGAAGCTTCCGGACAGGACCGTGCTCCACGGCGTGACGTGCATGAGCCCGGTGGCTGCGTCGATCGCCGCTGCGACCTGCGGAGTGTCGCAGTCCATCACCAGTGCGGAGGCCGCAGCGGCGCCGGTCGCGCCCCAGTGTCCGTGGGTGTGCCAGTTCGGGTGGCGCCGCGTTGCGCGCCCGAAGCGGGCGGCGACCTCATAGCCGGCCACCACGGCGGTGAGGAGCTGCTTTCCGGTCACCGGCCGTCGGGCGCTGCAAGCGCTTGCCAGCGCGGCGAAGACTACGTGCGCGGCGGGGTGTCCCGCGGCGTACTTGTTGCCCTCGTCCAGCTCGAGGACGCAGGCCGCGACCGCCTCCAGATACGCGCTCTCCTCAGGAGTGGTGCGCAGGGCCGTGCCGAGGACGGGGCAGTTGCCGACCGGCGCCTCCCAGACCTCGAGGAGCGCACGCATCTCGGGGGTACGCATACCCGCCACCACAACACCGAGCAGGTCGGTGAGCATCGGCGTGAGCTGAGCACGGATCCCTGGCGGCACGGTGGAGTAGTCGAGGTGACTGGCGAAGGCGGCGAGTTCATCGATTCTTCTCCGAACACGTTCCGTTGAGCGGAACGTGTTCTCGTCTTCCATGAGCGAACGCTATGCGGTACGTATGGCGTCGGTCAAGCGCAAGGGACACAGCACCAACCGGAGGAAGCGAATCCCTTCCCATATCGAGGGAGGAACCGTTAGGGTGGGCCTGCTCGAGAACGTTTCTCCAAGCGAAACGGACCTGCCAACGATGGATCAGATGCCCCTCGAGGGACTGCGCGTGCTCGACGTCTCGACGATCCTTGCCGGTCCATTGTGCTGCCAGATCCTGGGTGACTACGGGGCCGATGTCGTGAAGATCGAGCATCCCGACCGCGGCGACAACATGCGTGGGCACGGCCACAGCAAGGACGGCGTCCCGCTGTGGTGGAAGGAGATCTCCCGCAACAAGCGCACCGTCGCACTCGACCTCAAGGCCGGGGTCGGTGCTGAGATATTCCGGCGTTTGGCCGCGACCGCCGACGTGGTCGTGGAGAATTTCCGCCCCGGCACGCTTGAGCGCTGGGGGATCGGACCGGAGATCCTGCAGAAGGACAACCCCGGTCTCGTCGTGGTGCGGCTCACCGGCTTCGGCCAGACCGGTCCGTACTCCGGCCGAGCCGGCTTCGGCACGCTGGCTGAGGCGATGAGCGGATTCGCCGACGCGACCGGAGAACCCGACGGTCCGCCGACGCTGCCCGCGTTCGGCCTGGCAGACACCATCTGCGGGATCGCGGCCTCGTCCGCGACGCTGATGGCGCTGCGCCACCGGGACCGCACCGGTCGAGGCCAGGTGGTCGACATGAACATCTTGCAGCCGATCATGACGGCTGTAGGCCCTGCGCCGACGGTCTACCAGCAGCTGGGGCTCATCGAGTCCCGCCACGGCAACCGCTCCACCAACAACGCGCCGCGCAACACCTACCGGACCGCCGATGGCAAGTGGGTTGCGGTCTCCACCAGCGCCCAGCGCATCGCCGAACGCGTGCTGGAACTGGTCGGCCATCCCGAGGTGATTCACGAGGCGTGGTTCCAGACCGGGCACGGCCGGGTTCAGCGGGTCGACCTGCTCGACGCCTACGTGGGCGACTGGATCGCCGCACGTAGTCGGGAGGAAGTGCTCGCCGCGTTCACCGAGGCGGGCGCCGCGATCGCAGCGGTCTACAACGCCCAGGATATCGTCGAGGACCCACACGTCCGCGAGACCGAGATGTTGATCGAGGTCGACGACGAGGATCTCGGCCCGGTCCTGCAGCACAACGTCATGTGGCGGCTGAGTGCGAGCCCCGGCCGTATCCGCTTCACCGGCCGGGCACTGGGGCAGGACACGGACGAGATCCTGGCCGAGCTCGGCTACTCCGCTTCCGACATCACGGAGCTGAAGAAGAGCGAGGCCGTCCGATGAGCGACTCCCGTGCCCTCGACCCGTTGCTCGCAGTCGTCGAGTCAGGCGTCGAGGTCGTGGACCTCGGTCGTCAGCTGCGAGTGGGGATGCCGCAGTCGCCGAACCACCCGGCGTTCTGGCACACCCTGCCCCGTCGCCACGGCGACATGATTCGCACCGATGGCGGCAGCGCCGCCAACGACATGATCACGACCGGCACGCACGTCGGCACTCACATCGACGCACTCGCACACGTGTCGCACGACGGAAAGATGTTCGGCGGAGTCGACGCCGAGGCCGCCGGCCGGGGCGGGAAGTATGACCAGCTGGGGGTCCACACGATTGCGCCGATGCTATGTCGAGGAGTGCTCCTCGACATCCCGGCCACCCGCGGCGTCTCCCGGTGCATGGGTGGCGAAGAGATCACCGTCGACGATCTCGAGGCCGCGCTCAAGACCCAGGACGTCGAGGTCCGGCCGGGTGACGTGGTCCTGATTCGCAGCGGCTGGGGTCAGCTGTTCGATGAGGGCGAGCCCTATCTGGGTCGCACGAGTGGTGTCCCTGGTGTCGGCGAGGTCGGCGCGCAGTGGCTGGCAGACCATGGCGTGCGGGCCGTGGGCGCGGATACCATCGCCTTCGAGCGGTTGGCTCCTGGGGGCGGCCACACGCTGCTGCCGGCTCACCGCGTCCTGCTCGTCGAGAGTGGCATATACATCGTTGAGGCGCTCGACCTCGAAGAGTTGGCCGCACGCCAGTGGTATCAGTTCACGTTCGTGCTCGTGCCGCTGAACATCTACGGAGCCACCGGGTCGCCGGTCCGCCCGGTCGCGGTGGTGGCGTCATGAGTCAGCCGACGCTTGCCCAACAACTGGCCTCCTTCGCTGCCAGTACGTCCTACGACGACCTGCCGGCGCCGGTCGTCGACAGTGTCAAGAGGCGGGTCCTGGACACGCTGGGAATCGCTGCCGCGGCCGCGCCGCTCGAGACAAGTCGCGCAGCGCGGCGCTGGGCCGCCTCCCAAGGGGGATTCGAGGGATCGTCGGCAGTTGGGGTCGAGCGGCGGCTCCCGGCCAACCTGGCTGCGTTCGTGAACGGAGTGCTCGCGCACTCCCTCGACTACGACGACACACATCTACCGTCGGTCTTGCACCCGAGCGCGAGCGTCGTACCCGCCGCGCTCGCTGCAGCAGAGCGTCACGGCGCCGACGGTGAGCAGCTGATCCACGCCATCGCGGTCGGGCTCGAGACCTGCGTCCGGATCGGCATGGCCGGGTACGACGAACAGGCGAAGAACTCCACCTTCTTCGAGCACGGGCAGCATGCAACGTCGATCTGCGGCGCGATGGGTGGAGCGGTAGCGGCCAGCGTCATCACCGGCAGCGAGTCGGGGGTCCTGCACTCCCTCGGTGTGGCTGCGTCCATGGCCTCCGGGATCATCGAGGCAAACCGCACCGGAGGCACCGTCAAGCGGTTGCACTGCGGCTGGGCCGCGCATGCCGCGCTCTCCGCCGCCGAACTGGTGGCCGAAGGACTCACCGGTCCGCCGACGGTCCTCGAGGGCCGATTCGGCTTCTTCGAGGCGTGGCTCCACGGCAAGTTCGACGGGACCGCGATCAGCGAGGGGCTCGGCTCCCACTGGCTCGTGCCCGACATCTTCTTCAAGCCCTATCCCGCGAACCACTTCACCCATTCTGCCGTGGACGCGGCGGCGGCACTTCGCCTCCAAGGGGTCACCCCTGACCGGATCGAGCGGCTGACGCTGGGCGTTCCGGGCCCCAACCACCGCACGATCGGCGAGCCGATCGAGGTCAAGCGCGCGCCGGAGACCGGGTACATGGCGCAGTTCAGCGGACCCTACGCCGTGGCCGTCGGGCTGTTCGGGGGCGGCGGACTCGGTGCCGCGCTCGAGGACTACACCGACCAGCTGGCCCAGGATCCGGAGCGGCGGGCACTGATGCAGAAGGTCGACGTCGTTGTCGACGAGCGCTGCACGCAGATCTTCCCCCGGCAGTTCCCGGCAGTGCTCACGGCGCGACTCACCGACGGGACGACCATCGTGGAGGAGGTGCTCACCAACCGTGGAGGCCCTGACCGACCGCTCTCGTTCGAGGAGCTTGCGACGAAGTTCCGGGACAATGTCGCTGCCGTGCTCCCCGGCCAGGACGCCGTGGGGCTGGAGAAGGCCTGCGACGAGCTCGACACCTGCATCGACGTGGCCGCGATGCTGCGTCCACTCACCGCAGTGGACGGACCGACTGCCGTGCCCCTCCCTGTGGAAGCCGGACCGCAACGGACCCGACCCGCCGGCGGAGCCGCCAGCGGTGCCATCACCAAACCCTAGATGAGGAACGGTATGTCTAACTACGACCTGGTCATCCAGAACGCCCTTGTGGTGCGCCCCGAAGCCCACTCCCCCGAACGTCTCGACGTCGGGGTGAAGGACGGAACATTCAGCGCCTTCGAGAACTCTATCGACGCCTCCCAAGCCTCGAAGGTCCTCGACGCTGAAGGCAGGCACCTCTTTCCGGGCGTCGTCGACGTGCACCAGCATTGGGGCATCTACAACGAGCTCGGCCAGGACGCGGACTCCGAGAGTCGCGCGTCCGCGCAGGGCGGCGTCACGTCGGGCATCACGTACATGCGGACCGGTGCTTACTACATGAACCGGACCGGTCCCTACAAGGAGGTCTTCCCCGACGTGCTCGCGGCGACGGAAGGCAAGGCCTTCATCGACTACGCCTTCCACGTCGCGCCGATCCTGCGCGAGCACATCGACGAGATCCCGATGATGATCGAGGAGTTCGGCGTACCGTCCTTCAAGATCTTCATGTTCTACGGCAGCCACGGGCTCCACGGGCGGTCCTCGGACCAGGGCTCGTTCCTGATGATCCCGGAGGACCAGTCCTACGACTATGCGCACTTCGAGTTCGTCATGCGGGGCATCGAGAAGGCGCGTGAGGAGTTCCCTGGCGACCGCGACCGGATCTCGCTGTCCTTGCACTGCGAGACCGCCGAGATCATGCGTGCCTACACCAAGCTCGTCGAGCAGGAGGGCAGGCTGGCCGGGCTCGAGGCCTACAGCGCGTCTCGGCCACCGCACTCGGAGGGCCTCGCGATCACCATCGCGTCGTACCTGGCGCACGAGACCCAGCTGCCGAACATCAACCTGCTGCACCTCAGCTCGCGCAAGGCGGTCGAGGCCGCAATGATGATGCAGGCGACGTTCCCGCACATCGACTTCCGCCGTGAGGTGACCGTGGGACACCTGCTCGCCGACTTCCACACCGCGAACCTGGGCGGCAAGGTGAACCCCCCGCTGCGATCGCGTGAGGACGTCGAGACGCTGTGGGAGCACCTCCTCGCCGGTCACTTCTCCTGGGTCACCTCCGACCATGCCTGCTGCAAGGAGGAGACCAAGTTCGGGGAGCCGCGCGACGACGTGTTCGTCGCCAAGTCGGGCTTCGGCGGCACGGAATACCTGCTGCCCGGAATGATCTCCGAGGGGCGCAAGCGTGGCCTGTCGTACAACCGGATCGCGGAGCTGGTGTCGAAGAACCCTGCCGAGCGCTTCGGAATGAGCCACAAGGGTGACCTGACTGTCGGAGTCGACGCGGACTTCTGTCTGGTCGACGACGACGTTGAGTACGTCGTTCGTGCGGCCGACTCGTTCTCCACGCAGGAGTACACCCCGTTCGAGGGCTTCGAGCTGACCGCGCGGGTCACCGACACCTTCTTGCGCGGCGAGCCAGTGTTCACCGACGGCCGGATCGTGGGAGACCCCCGCGGCCAGTTCGTTCGGCGCTCCGGCCCCGACGCCTGATCTGCACCGGGGCGCCGGAACGGGTCTCCCGCTGCGCTGGAGCAGGGGACCGGTGCGCCGTCCGCCCGTCGGACGGAGCTCTCAGCGTGGGGCGCGGTCGAGAGTCTCTCGTGCTCCCCGGATGACGGCGGCGTCGATGAGCTGCCCCCGGGCGTCCGTCGTCACCCCGCCCGCAGCGGCTTCGAACCGCGCCACCACGTCCGCCGCTGCCGAGACCTCCGCGGCCGTGGGCGCGAAGACGTCATTGATCACGGGGACCTGACCGGGATGGATCGCCGTTCGCGAGCGGAATCCGAGATCGAACAGGTGACGGCTGGTCCTGGCGAAGGAGTCGAGATCGTGGAAGTCGGTCGAGGTCGGGGCGACGGGGGCCTGCCGTCCCGCGGCGGCGCAGTGCACCACGACCTGGCTGCGCAGCGCATCGAGTGCGGCCGCCGAGCCGGTGGACCGGGTCATGCGCAGATCAGCGAGCAGATCGACCTCACCGATTCCCAAGGTCGTCAACCGCGGCAGGCTCGCCACGGCGGCGAGTTCCAGCAGCGCGGAGGCGTTCTCGACGAGTCCCACGACCTGGACGGTGCCTGGCACCATGCCGGTGCTGCGCTCGAGGTCGTCGAGAAGCCGGCTGGCCTCGGCCAGCGAGCTCGATGAGCACTTGGCTAGGAAGATGCCGCTCAGCGACGGCTGCACGGCGGTGGCCAGGTCGTCACCCAGCGTGTCGGCATTCACGCGGACCCAGGTTCGGGCCGCGTGGGAGCCAGCGCCGCCGTCCTCGTCGAGCCACGACCGCACCGACCGTCGCGCCTCATCCTTGAGTCGCACCGGGACGGCGTCCTCCAGGTCGAGGACGACGGCGTCCGTGGCACCGGCGGCCGCCTTGGCGAAGAGGTCGGTCCTCGTGGCTGGGACATAGAGGAAGGACCGCGGCAACATGGTGCTCCCCGCAGCGCTAGTCATCGACTCGTCCCTCCGGAAAGCGCTGCGGTGATGTCCTGGGCAGCTCGCATCACCAGGCGCACGTGGTCCTCGTGGCCCTCTTCACCGTAGCGGAAGACGGGCCCGGAAGAACTGATCGAGCCCGTCACGTTGCCCGAGGCGTCGAAGAAGGGTGCAGCGATGGAGGCCGCCCCGGTGTTGCGCTCGTTGTGGGAGACGCCGTACCCCCGCTCCCGGATTCGGGCGAGGTCCGCCCGGTAGGCATCCTCGTCGAAGGCCGACCGTAACTCGCCGAGCTGGCGCACCGACTCAGCGGTGAAGGCTGGAGGCAGAAAGGCGAGGATCACCCGACTGGATGCGCCGGAGTGCAGCGGGAAGCGAGTGCCGAGCTCCACCACCATCTTCACCTCCTGCGGGCTCTCGTACTGGTCCAGGTAGATGCGGTGATCGCCTACGAGCACGGACAGAGTGGTGGTCTCGCGAGTGTCGTCGCGCAACCTCTTGAGGATCGGAGAGGCCAGCGTCCTCAGGTCCACCTGACTCCACGCCTTGGTGGCCAAGGTCGTTGCGGCCGGGCCGAGCATGTACGTCGACCCCCCGGGCAAGACCTGCAGGAGGGAGCGGGAGGTCAGCGACCGCAGGATCCGATGTACCACCGCCTTGCTCAGCATCAACGTACGTGCGATCTGGGACACACCCAGCGCGGTGTTCGACTGCGCAACCAGCAGCAGCACGTCGGCGACTCGATCGGCCGCCTCGGTTCCGCCGGTGCTCTCGGCTCGTGGCATCCCGGGTCTGTCTACCAAGACAAGCTCCATTCCAACGCGTTCCGCTAGGCGAAACCTAGCACTAAGAAGATTTCCGCGGTAGGCACCTGTTCAGGGCCATTGACGCATGCGATACTCGTGAAACTCGTCCCGCCCACCGGGGGAGGGAGACCGCCGAGCGGAACGCCCACAAGGGAATCCGTTCCTCCTCGAGAAACGCAAGCCGCCGTGTCCGCGGCACTGATGAAAGGCTGGACAGATGAAGCCAAGGCCACCCTCGATCAAGAAGGTGTCTGGAGTCGTTGCCGTCGTGCTCGCGTCCGCGACCCTTGCTGCGTGTAGCTCGTCGGGCTCGTCCGACAGCAAGAGCGGCTCGGGCGGCTCAGGCAAGGCCATCCTGATCGGATCTGTGCACCCGCTGACCGGTGCCCTCGCCGGCGCGGGCGGTCTGATGAACGACGGAGCCAAGATGGCAGTCGCGGACATCAACAAGGCCGGCGGCATCAAAGCCCTCGGCGGCGCGAAGCTTAAGCTCGACGCGGGGGACAGTCAGGGCTCTGCCGAGACAGGCCAGAGCGAAGGACAGCGTCTCATCCAGGACGGCGCCGTCGCTCTCGTGGGCACCTACCAGAGCGACGTGACCCAAAACGTTGCCGCTGTGTCCGAGCGGTCCCACGTACCCATGGTGATCGACGTCGCCGTGGACGACCAGATCTTGCAGCAGGGCTACAAGTACACCTTCCGAATCCAGCCCAACGCCACCGAGATGGGCACTTCGGGTGCCGACTCGCTTGCAGCGATGGGTCAAGCGAACGGCAGCCCCGTGAAATCGGTTGCCTACATCCACATCGAGGGCTCGTTCGGCCAAAGCGTGTTTGACGCCTTCAAGAAGGAGGCACAGAAGAAGGGCATCAACGTCCTCAAGGAGATCACCTACCCCGCTACGAACTTCACCGACGCGACCACACAGGTGAAGGAGGCCGCCTCGGTCAAGCCTGACGTCATCGTCGACACCGGCTACTTCCCCGACAGCCTGTTGGTCGCGAAGTCCGTGCAGGCTCTGAAGCCGAACATCAAGGCGCTGTACGGCATCGCCAATGGAGCGTTCGACGACAACTCCTTCCCCGCGACTGCTGGCACAGCCGGCACGGACGTACTGAGCGCGAACTATCACTACGCCGCGACCAGCAGCAAGGTGGTCGACATCCGCAAGCGCTTCCAGCAACAGTTCCACAAGTCGATGGAGACGGCCTCCGTGCTGTCCTACCAGGCCGTCGACGTGATCGCGCAGGCGCTCGAGGACGGCAAGAGCAGCGACCCCACGAAGCTCCGGGATGCGATCGCCAAGGTGTCGGTGAGCAACCCCCTGCTCGCGTTCGACGGGCCGATCACGTTCGACCCGACGGGCCAGAACAAGAACGCCACTGTGATCGTCATGCAGGTCCAGGGCGGCAACGTGGAACAGGTCTTCCCCACCAAGTTCAAGACCGCCAAGCTCGTGTTCCCCGTCCCCAACAAGTGACCGTGGACTGATCGACATGACCCTCTCCACCTCTCAGGCGTCAGCCGATCCCCCAGCAGCGGAGACCCGGGCGTTCTCACTTGCCGACGCCCGGCTCCCGATCGCCGTCACGGGGGCGGTCGTCCTCGCGATCGTGCTGGTGTACACGGTTGGTGGCCGGGACCCCGGGCTGGTCACTCAGTCCATCGTGACCGGCCTGCTTCTGGGCGGCGTCTACGCATTGGTCTCAGTTGGCTTGACACTGATCTTCGGAGTGCTGGGGATCGTCAACTTCGCCCAGGGGTCGATGCTCACCCTCGCGATGTTCCTGGTCTACGTGATGGGCCACTCCTTCGGGATACCGGTCTACGTGGCAACCGTTGTTGCTATCCCGATCATGTTCGGGTTCGGCTGGTTGGTGCAGCTGCTCCTGCTCAACAAGCTCACCATCTCGGGCAACGAGAACGGCCCCCTGCTGATCACGCTCGGTCTGTCGCTTCTCATCGTGAACGTGCTGCTGATGGTCTTCGGTGGTCGACCGCTCTCAGTGCCAGGGACTGTCGACGGGTCCTTCACGGTACTTGGTGCGCTCGTGTCGTACGAGCGGTTGATCGCCTTCGGAGGTGCGCTCCTGGTGGCGCTCCTCCTTACCCTGGCGCTGAGGAAGACCTCCCTCGGACTGGCGATCCGTGCTGTGTCCTCGAACAGTCAGGGCGCTGCTCTCGTCGGGGTGAACGTCGGCCGGATCTATGCCCTCACGTTCGCGATCGGTTCGGCCTGCGTGGCGGTGGCCGGCGGGCTTGTGGCCCCCTTCATCAGCCTGACGCCGTCAGTGGGTGAGCAGTTCACCATCCTCGCCTTCGTCATCGTCGTCCTCGGCGGTCTAGGCAGTGTTGTGGGAGCCACCGTCGGAGGACTGGTCATCGGGCTAGTGCAGACGGTCGGCGCGCTCTACCTCCCTGGGACCGGTTCCCTGATCTTGGTGTTCGCCGTCTTCGTGCTAGTCCTCTTCTTCAGGCCCCAGGGAATGTTCGGAGCTAAGCAGTGACCGACATGGTCGACAAGCAGGTCCACTCGGCCGCCGATCGCGATGATCCACGCCTGAAGGACCGGTCGAGGTCACGCGCCTACCTGGCGCTCCTGGTCGTCGCCGTGGTGCTGGCGCTGCTCCCCCTCGGCATGTCCGACCGCGTCGAGACCATTGCGGTGCGGACGCTCATCTTCGCGATCATGGCTGTGGCCTGGAACCTCATGAGCGGGTACGGCGGGCTCTTCAGCTTCGGTCATGCCGCGTTCTTCGGGATCGGCGCATACACCGACGCCTACCTGGTCGTCGATCACAGCGTCTCTCCGTGGATCGCGATGATCGTCGGCGCCCTACTGGCGGCGGCAGCAGGTGGCGCGATCGCCTTTCTGTGCCTGCGGTACCGACTGGCGGGGGCCTACTTCGCCCTTGCCACGTTCGCCTTCGCAATGATGTTTCTGCTGGTCGTGCAGAACCTCGAAATCCTGCACAAGACCGAGGGGTTCAACCTCCCGATCCTGCCGACGTACTCCTGGAAGATGATGCAGTTCGCGCAGGGCAGCAGGAACTACTACTGGATCCCGCTGGGGATCCTTGTCGTCGCTCTCGCGGGCACGATCGCCTTCGTCGGCTCGCGTGCTGGCCAGTACGCGCAGGCCATCCGCGACGATGAGGTCGCGGCGGCATCGCTCGGGATCAACGCGCTGCGCTATCGGCTTGTCACCGTGGCGCTCAGCTGCGGCCTGACTGCGGTCGCCGGCGCGTACTACACCCAGTACTACTTCTTCGTGGGCCCCGACCAGGGGTTCGGCTCCGGGGTCTCTATCGAGGCCATGATCCCGGCGGTGATCGGTGGTATCGGCACCGTCTGGGGGCCGGTCATCGGTGCGCTGGTCGTTGGTCCACTCGCCGAGGGGATCACCAGCATCCTACGAAACCCACCGCAGGTCCTGAGCTTCCTGCAGGGACTAACCGGCCTTGACGTTGCGGTGTACGCCGTGCTGCTGATCGTCATCGTGCTCTTCATGCCGAAGGGCATCTACGGGACTCTTCGCGACAGGTGGAGGAAATGACGATCCTGGAGGTCAAGGGTCTCGTCAAGTCGTTCTCCGGGCTCACCGCCGTCAACGACATCAACCTCGAGGTGCGCGAGCACGAGTTCCTCGGGATCGTCGGCCCCAATGGCGCCGGAAAGACGACGCTCTTCTCCCTGCTCTCCGGCCAGCTGCCTCCCAGCGCAGGGAAGGTGGTGTTCGAGGGCAGGGACATCACCGGATGGAGCGCCAACAAGGTCGCTGCCACGGGCCTGGTGCGGACGTTCCAGCTGATGCGGCCCTTCGAGAGCATGTCGGTGCTCGACAACGTCGCGATCGCTTCACACGCACGGCACCGCTCGCGGCGAGCCGCACGCCGCCACGCCCTCGGGGTGATCGAGCGCGTCCAGCTCGAGCGCTACGTCAACTCCCTGTCGGGGAGCCTGCCCACGGCCGGCCTCAAGCGGCTCGAGCTCGCCCGCGCCCTGGCCTTGGAGCCGCGGCTCCTACTTCTCGACGAGGTCCTGGCGGGCCTCGTCCCCGCTGAGCGCGCGCCGATGATCGAGCTGCTGCGCGAGCTTCACACCGACGGCGTGACGGTCATGCTCATCGAGCACATCATGACCGCCGTGCTGGCCCTGTCCGAGCGACTGCTGGTGATGCACGAGGGCGCCCAACTCGCGCTCGGGGAGCCGCGGGCGGTCGTGGACGACCCGGTCGTGATCGAGGCCTATCTCGGAGAGGACTACGCATGATCCTCGAGGTCCAGCAGTTGCACGCGGGGTATCGCCGTCTCGAAATCCTTCACGAGCTCTCGATGCATCTCGACAAGAACGAGATCGTCTCCTTGATCGGCGCGAACGGCGCAGGCAAGACGACCACGCTCCGGGCGATTGCGGGGCTGATCGGTGTGAACCGTGGGCGAATCCTGTTCGAGGGTGAGGAAGTGCAGAACAAGCGTCCGGACCGCGTCGTGCGAGCCGGACTTGTACACGTCGCCCAGGACCGCGCCCTGTTCGGCAATCTCGAGGTCTGGGAGAACCTCGAGATGGGGGCCTACACCCAGTCGCGTTCGACGATCCGCTCCTCGCTCGACGAGGTCTTCGACCTTTTCCCGATCCTTGCCGAGCGGCGCCACCAGAAGGCCGGAACGATGTCCGGTGGGCAGCAGCAGATGCTCGCGATCGGACGCGCACTTATGGCCCGGCCCCGATGTCTGACCCTCGATGAGCCGTCCGTCGGATTGGCACCGAACCTCGTTGCGCAGGTCCTGCAGGCGATCACCGCCATCCGCGACACCGGAGTCACGGTGCTGATCGTCGAGCAGAACGCGAAGCAGGCGCTGGCGATCTCGGACCGTGCCTACGTGATCGAGAACGGGTCGATCGTGTTTGACGGCAGGGGGGCCGAGCTCATCGACGATCCACGCGTGCGCCAGGCCTACCTCGGAGGCTGAGCCACCATTTCAACAAACGACATCGCCAAGGCACCCTCGCCGCCCTTCGGAGGCGCGAGGCCTTCGAGAGGAAGAACCGTGCACTTGCTCGCCATCACTCCGATCCACGTCGACGACGAGGAGCTCACACGTCGCCAGCAGCGGTACGACCGGCTGGCACCAGCGGGCGTGACGGTTCACCTAGAGGACCTCGGGAAAGAGTCCGAGGTGCCTCGAGCACTCGAGACGGCCGACGACATCACGGCTTCGGAGTCGGCGCTCGTGAAGCGTTTCCGCCGGGCCGATGCCGAAGGGTTCGACGGGTTCCTGCCCGATTGCGTGCTGGACCCAGTCGTGGACCACGAGGCATCCCTGACCCGGCCGGTGTTCGGCATCGCCCGGTTGACGGCGCACTTCCTCGGGGGATTCGGCCTCGCGGTGGGAGCGGTCGCCCGCAACGAGGCGATCGCCCACGAGCTCGACCGCAAGCTGAAGAGCTATGGCCTATGGGCCGCGCGGCAGACGGACGTGCTCGATCTGTCCGTCGAGGACATCGCCGACGAGGCGACGTGGTCTGCAGCAGTCGAGCGCACCGCCAGGTCACTGCCGTGCGACACCGTCATCAATGCATGTTCGGCGGTCGACATCGTTTCCCGTGACGTCGGACCGGCGCTCGTGGACCCGACGTGGGTTGCGCTGCAGATGATCGGGCTGCGGGCGGCGACCGGACCGCGGCGATGAGTGTCGAGGGTCCCGACCTCGTTGTCGCTGGAGCGGGCGGCGGGCTCGTCGGTGCGCTGCGGGCAGCCTCGCTAGGCCTCTCTGTGGTGGTCCTCGAGCGCAACAAGCATTTCGCGGCCGGGAACAACACCGCCATGTCCACCGCGATGTTGCCGGGCGCCGGCAGTCGATGGCAGCAGGCGGCAGGCGTGCAGGACTCCGCAGAGAAGTTCCTCGCCGACATCATGGCGAAGACCCACGGCGAGGTCAATGGGGTGCTGGCCGAGGCCCTGGCAGGCGTCAGCGCTCGACTTGTCGAATGGATGGCCGACGAGCTCAGGCTGCCGCTGTCGCTGGTGACCGACTTTCCCTATCCCGGGCATTCGGCCTTCCGCTGCCACACCGTCCCTGGCCGGGCGGGACGGAACCTGCTGGCCGGCCTCGTGACCGCCGCGCGGCGCTCTGAACTGATCGACCTCATGGTCCCGGCGCGCTTGATCGACGTCGTGCCCGCCAAGGACGGCGTCGCGGAAGCTGTGGTAGAAACCCCCGGCGGCGAGGAACGCATCCCCACCCGGGCGGTGCTCCTGGCAACCAACGGATTCGGTGCCGATGCCGCTCTCGTCGCCCAGCATATTCCCCAGATCGCTCGCGCGGTCTATCACGGGAGTGAGGGCTCCACCGGTGACGCACTCCGGATCGGGGCACGACTGGGCGCAGCCACGGAGTTCCTCGATGCGTACCAAGGCCACGCGGCCCTCGCTATGCCGGCTGCAACGCTCGCCGGCTGGGCGACCGTCATGCACGGCGCCTTCCTGGTGAACCGCAATGGCCGACGCTTCGGTGACGAGACGACTGGCTACTCCGAGTACGCCGCAGAAGTGCTGAAGCACGCCGACGGGCAAGCGTGGATCATCCTCGACCGGCGGGTCGACCAGGCCTGCCGCGAGTTCCAGGACTACCAGGACACGGTGGCCTCTGGCTGCGTCCGCTGGGCCGAGGAGGTGGATGGCCTCGCGGAGCAGACAGGCATCGACGCGGACGCGCTGCGGGCGACGGTGGAGCAGGCTCGGTCGAGCGCGCAGGGAGCACCAGACGCGTTCGGCAGAACCTACTGGGAGGCGCCGCTGGTGCCGCCGTACGGCGTGATCTCGGTTCAGCCGGCGCTCTTCCACACCCAGGGCGGGCTTCGGGTGGACGGTCACGCGCGTGTCCTCCGCGAGGACGGGACGCCGGTGCCCGGGGTCTACGCCTCCGGTGGTGCCGCTGCCGGCATCTCGGGTCACGGTGCCGGGGGCTACCTCGCCGGCAACGGCCTCCTGCCGGCGTTCGGCCTGTCCTTCCTCGCCGCTGAGGACGTGGCGGCGACTCGTGGGTGAGCAGGCCCCTGATGCGAAGCGTGACGCAGATTCGGACCTCGCACGAGCGCGAATCACTGCCCAGGACTTCGTGCGCAGCGAAGCCGGCTTTGCCCAGCTGACCACGCTCGACAGGGCCGGCTTTCCCGTTGCGCGGTCCATGACGGCGTTCCTCGAGGACGACTGGTCGGTGAGCCTGATCCAGCGGCGTGTCCACGCGCGGATCGCCCAGCTGCAACGCAATGACCACGCTCTGGTGACCTGGGTAGGCACGCCGGCACCGGGCGCCACCAACGAGCGGCCTCATGTCTTCGACATAGGACGGCTCCCTCCGCGTGCGGTCTACCTGCGCGGCCGAGTGGTCTTCATGGGTGCGCGCTGGACCGAGTTGCGCTACCGCGAGCAGATCGAGAGCCAGCGAGCGCTAGGCCACACAGGTGCGCCCGTGCGTACCCCGGCGCAGGTGGAGGGAGAGCTCGTCGGGGTCCGGTTGATCCCCGTGCGGATCCGCCTCGAAGGCTTCGGGGAGGGCGCGCAGGCGTTCGAATGGGCAGTCCTCAGCGAATCCGACATCCCAGGAGCAGTTCCATGACGATCAAGACGATCCTCGGCTACGACATCGCGCCCGGTGTGACCCCGGAGGACTACGAGGCGTGGTTGTTCGAGGTGCACGCCCCGGACTTGCTGGCCAATCCCTACTTGGACAAGCTCGTCTTCAACAAGGTCCTCCGTCCGGTGAGGCAAGCCTCCGGTGGGACGGCGCCGGTTCCCGAGGGGCAAACCTTCTACCGGATCGCTGAGATGCACTACGCAGACGATGAGGCTTATGCGAACTACCTCGCGTGGTTTGACGAGCATCCAATGCCCGCCGAGCGCGGGCCGGGCGGCCGCACCGACTTCCGGTTCTACCTCGTCACCGAAAGCACCGAAGTCACTCGTTGACGAGCACCAGGTAGGCTCAGCGGCTCATGATGAGCCGATCACTTCAGCGACGGTCGCGCGCGGCCTTCAGCCTGCGGCGTACAGGTTGGCGGCGGTGACCATGTGCTCCTCGACGATGCGCCGGGTCGCGTCGATGTCGCCTTCCTCGATGGCGTCGACGATGGTGGCATGCCGGTTCTCGGACATGATTCCCGGCAGTTGGGTGGCGTCGTGGCTCATGATGGAGACGCGGATCCGACCTTCGAGATGGCGCCAGCTCTCGACCAGCATCGGGTTGTCGGCCAGCTCGCACAGCGTCAGGTGGAAACTCAGGTCGGCCTCGACCTTCGTGCGGAAGTCCGACTCCCCGCTGGCCAGCCGGACGAGCGCTGAGCGGAGTGCGGCGACCGACTCAGACCGCTGGGGTGACTTGATGATGTTGGTGGCGGCGAGTCCTTCCAGCGCGGCGCGCACCTGGTAGAGCCCCCTGATCTCGTCGGCCGTGAGCCGGTTGACGCGCAGACGCCCACGGGACCCGGCCTCAACCAGACCCTCTTGCTCGAGGTGCCGCAGCGCCTCACGCACCGTCCCGCGGCTGATGCCGAGGTGCTTGGCGAGCTCCACCTCGCCGAGGTGGTCCCCAGGGCGGTACTGACCGCTGGTGATCGCGGCCCGCAGCGCCACCAGCGCACGCTCCCGAAGGGTGCTCCGGTCCAGGCTGACCAGCGGCTCAAGAGTCGTCAACGTCGCTCCCTGTGATGTGGATGTACTGCCATGCTACCCGATTGTTGCCTGTCAACCGGTGAGCGTTGACAGGTTGCTCGGGGTATTTGTCGGATCTCGTGCGTTTTCCCCGACTGTTCGTCATTTGAGGGAAAGTGTTGACAGTCGAGAGTTGAAAAATAGTCGTTGACATTCGGTAGGACATCGGTCACGCTTGTTGTCGAGTGTTAACACTCACCTCACTATCATCGGAGGCGTCGCCTCCTCGACGTACGGAGCTGGAGATGGCCGAAGCAAAATCGCTGCACGACCCTCATGTGGCCGAGGTGGCGCAGTGGCACCCGGTGGATGGCACCCCGATGAAGAAGAGAGTCGCGGTCGGCACCTCCGTCGGTGCAGTCATCGAGACCTACGACTTCATCGGGTTCGGCACGGCTGCCGCCCTCTACTTCAACCACGCCTTCTTCCCGGCGAGCGACCCGCTGTCGGGAACGCTGCTGTCCTTCGCCACCTTGGGCATCGGTTTCGCGGTCCGTCCGCTGGGCGGGATCGTGGGCGGGATCCTCGGGGACAAGATCGGCCGCAAGCCGGTGCTGGTCGGGTCGCTACTGCTGATGGGTATCGCGACAGTGGCGATCGGGTTGCTGCCCACCTATCAGCAGGTCGGAGTCTGGGCGGGCATCCTGCTGGTCCTCGTCCGCGTCGTCCAAGGGCTGGCCTTCGGCGCCGAGTGGGGCGGTGCGATCCTGATGTGCTTCGAGCACGCTCCCTGGCGCAAACGCGGCCTGTACACCGGACTCACGCAAGCCGGGTTCCCGGTCGGGCTGCTGCTGGCCAACCTCGCGTTCCTGGCAAGCGTCCCCCTTGGCGGCTCATGGTCCTGGCGGGTGCCGTTCCTGCTCAGCGCGATCCTCGTCGGGGTGGGCATCTTCATTCGCCTGAAGGTGGAGGAGTCGCCCGAGTTCGAGGAGCTCAAGGAGGAAGACGACCTCGCCAAGAACCCGCTGCGCGAGGTGCTCCGCAACGACTGGCGGACCATCCTGCGCGCATTCTGCCTGCGGGTGGCCGAGACCGCCGCTTACGCCGTGTCCGTCACGTTCATGCTGTCCTACCTGGCCACCGAGGAGCTCGCGGGCCGCTCGGTCAGCCTCACCGGTCTGCTCATCGCCGCAGGACTGGGCATCTTCGCCACCATCGGTTGGGGCGCGCTCAGCGACCGGATCGGGCGTCGACCGGTGTACCTCATCGGCACCGCACTCACCTTGCTCTGGGGTATCCCGCTTTTCCTCATCGTGAACACCGGCACCGCCACCGCGATCGTCCTCGCCTTCGTCGTCAGCTACGCCATCTGCCAGAACTGCCTGGCCGGCGTCCAAGGGGCCTGGTTCTCCGAGCTGTTCCACGCCCGGACCCGGACCACCGGCGCCTCCCTGGCCTACCAGATGTCGGCCGTGGTCTCCGGATTCACCCCCTTGATCGCCACCGCCCTCTACGCCTCGGTCGGCTGGGTCGGTCCCGCCATCCTGCTCACTTCCTACGGTCTGCTGGGGCTCCTCGCCACCCTCGCGACGAAGGAGACCTGGGGAGCCACGGAGCGCGAGGACGTCGCAGTCATCGAGCGCGACGCCCGCAACGCCACTGCCCCTACCCCCCAGGACCGCACGGCCAACGAGACAGCCAACGCCTCTCTCCCGGCTCAAGCCGACGGCTCGACGCTCGACGCCTCATCGAGGCCCAAGTCGTCGCACTGACCGGCATCGTCGAACAGACTCAGCCCCACGAAAGGACACACACCGTGACATCGTCAACCAGCACTCAAGACCACGTCATGAGCGCACCCGAGAACGACAGGATCGCCCGCCTCAGCGCCGCCGCCCAGCGGATCCGCGGCTACGCCCTCCACATGGGGGAGGTGCAGGGGCAGGGCTACATCGGGCAGGCGCTCGGGGTGGCCGACATCCTGGCCGTCGCCTACGGCGACCAGCTGCGGTTCCGGCCCGAGGACCCGCAGTGGGAGGACCGCGACCGGTTCCTGCTCTCGATCGGCCACTACGCCATCGCGCTCTACGCCGCCCTCGCGGAGGCCGGCACCATCCCCCTCGAGGAGCTGGACAGCTACGGCTCCGATGAGTCCCGGCTGCCGATGTCGGCGATGGCGTCCTACACCCCCGGCGTCGAGATCTCCGGCGGCTCCCTGGGCCACGGGCTCACCGTCGCCACCGGGATGGCGCTCGGCCTGCGCCACCTCGGCAACCCGGCGCGGGTGTTCAACCTGCTCTCCGACGGCGAGCTGGACGAGGGCTCCACCTGGGAGGCCGCCATGGCGTGTGCCCACCACGGCCTGGACAACATCACCGCGATCGTCGACGTGAACGCGCTGCAGGCCGACGGCCCCACCGCCGGGGTGCTGCGCACCGAACCCGTCCTGGACAAGTGGCAGGCCTTCGGATGGCACGCACTGCGCGTCGACGGCAACGACATCGCCGCGCTGGTCTCCGCGTTCGACGAGATCGCCGACCACCAAGGCGCACCGTCCGTGCTGATCTGCGACACCCGGATCGGCTGCGGCGTCCCCCTGCTCATGGAGCGCGAGAAGGCGCACTTCATGCGCGTCGAAGAACACGAATGGCAGATCGCCCGCACCCAGCTCGAGGAAGGTTCCCCCCGATGACCACCACCCACCACACCACCCACCAGGCCACCAGCCAGGCCTCCACCGCCCCGACCCATGCGCGGCCCGCCAAGCTGAAGACGTCCGCGATGATTGCGTCCTTCGCCGACCCGGGCCAGAAGACCACTCCGGCCCCGTTCGGCCACGCCCTGAACCAGCTCGCGGAGCAGCGCCCCGAGATCGTCGGGCTGTCCGCGGACCTGGCGAAGTACACCGACATGCACATCTTCCGCGACAAGCACCCCGAGCGGTTCTTCCAGATGGGCATGTCCGAGCAGTCGCTGCTCGGCACGGCGGCCGGCCTGGCCGAGGTCGGCCTGGTCCCGTTCGCGTCGACGTACTCGGTGTTCGCGACCCGCCGCGCGTATGACTTCCTGTGCCTCGACATCGCCGAACCCGGCCTGAACGTCAACGTCGTCGGCGCCCTCCCGGGTCTGACCACCGGCTACGGGCCCAGCCACCAGGCCACCGAGGACATCGCGATCCTCCGCGGCTGCCCCGGCCTCACCATCGTCGACCCCTGCGACGCCGTCGACATCGAGCAGGCGGTGCCCGCCCTCGCCGCCTACGACGGCCCGACGTACCTACGGCTGCTGCGCGGCGCGGTGCCGAGGGTCCTCGACGAGTACGACTACACCTTCCAGCTCGGCAAGGCCGCCGAGCTGCGCACCGGCCGCGACGTCGTCCTCATCTCCACCGGCCTGATGACCATGCGCGCCCTCCAGGCGGCAGAGCGCCTGGAGGCTGACCACGTGGACGTCGCCGTCCTGCATGTGCCGACCATCAAGCCACTCGACACCGAAGCGGTCCTCGCCGTAGCCCGCACCGACCGGCTCGTGCTCACCTGCGAGAACCACACCGTCGTTGGCGGCCTCGCCGAGTCCGTCGCCTCCACCCTCGCCTTCGCGGGCGTCGGGAACCGGATCGTCCCCGTCGCCCTGCCCGACGAGTTCCTCGCCGCCGGCGCACTGCCCACCCTCCACGACCGCTACGGGCTGTCCACCGACTCGATCGTGTCCCGTGTCAGGGCCGAACTTCAAGCCAGTGGCAGAACAGGCGGCGACGCCGGCGAACCACCCTCCCTCTAAGGCAACGCCCCACCACCCACGGGTGACTCGCCGTCCGGCCGTCACCACCGTTTCCCTGTTCCCCTGGTCGCACGTGTCTTGCGTCTGCGACCGCAACGGGCAACAGAGACCCCTCCCCCGAAAGGAACACCCATGTCCCACACCGACCTGACCGCCATCGTCACGGGAGCCGCGTCCACCCGCGGCATCGGCCGCGGCACCGCCCACGCGTTGGCCGCCGACGGCTGGAACGTCTCGATCCTCGACCTCGACGAAGGCGCCGCCAAGGAGACCGCCGACGAGATCGCCTCCACCCACGGCGTCCAGGCCTTCGGTGTCGCCTGCGACGTCACCGACGAAGCGTCGGTCGAGGCCGCCCTCGCCAACCTGGACAGCTCCGCACCCCCGATCGGCGCACTGGTCAACAATGCCGGAATTACCTCCCCCACCCGCTTCCACGACGTCACCGGCGCCGAGTGGGACCGGATCTTCGCGGTCAACGTCCGCGGCGCCTACAACATCACCCGCCGGGTCACCCCCGGGATGGCCGAACGCGGCTTCGGCCGCGTCGTGTTCCTCTCCTCGGTCTCCGCCGAACGCGGCGGCGGCGTCTTCGGCGGCGTCGCCTACTCCGCCGCCAAGGCCGCCCAGCTCGGCTTCGCCCGCGCCCTCGCCCGCGAGGTCGGCCCGGACGGCATCACCGTCAACTCCGTGGCACCCGGCCTGATCGACACCGACATCACCGGCGGCGCCCTCGAAGGCGACACCAAGACCCAGTTGGTCGCCGGGATCCCCGTCGGCCGCAACGGCCGGGTCGCCGACGTAGCCGACCTGATCACCTTCCTGTGCAGGGAGCAGACCGGCTACATCACCGGAGCGACGTACGACGTCAACGGCGGCTCGCACATCCACTGACAGGCCATCGGTCAGTACCGGCTTGCGCCGTCGTGGGGTACTCCCCCACGACGGCGCTACCAGCCGCGCTCTCAGTCACGGCGGAGCTTCCCCATCGAGGTGCCAAGCGCAACATTCATCGGGGGCCTTGTGACACACCCCAAGCCCGAGATCCCCGTGCTGCTGCATCCGGTGTGAGCACAGGTCCCTTGCCTGGAACACAACGGACTCAGGCGCGTACGCGTTGAGCGCTGTCTTCCAACACATGGTCCATCGCGGCTGCCCGGGGCCCTGGAGTCCAGTGACCTGGTCACGAAGCAGAGGCACTTCATGGCTGCTTGCTCGGTGGGGAAGTGGCCACGGACGGTGACCGCCCCGCGATAGCGGGCGTTCAGCGACTCGATCGTTCGTCGAGCACAGCATCGGTTCGGATCTCGGCGTCGTATCGTCCAGCACGGCACGAACTGCTCCCAGGCGTTGCGCCACAGTCGCCCGACGGGTAGTGCTTGCGCCACGACTCCTCGCACGCCGCCCACGCGAGCCCGACGGTGTGCCCATCTGGCGACGGGCAGCGGAGTCCGACGCCTCCGAGTCCTACCTCCCGCCTGCGAGGCCGCACGCTGGCGATGACGTTGGTCGAAAGGCCTTCCGGAGCCCCCGGTCACGCTTAGCATCGTTTCGGGCGAGATGGGAGAGCCACCTTGGCACTCCTCTCGTCCGTGACTCGGGGGCGTGGTTGCGGTGGCACATCGACGAATGCTGGTCGGTGCGGGTGTGATTCTGGTCTTCGTGATCGTCGGTCGGAGCTCGAACCCCGGTGAGGACACAGCGGACGCTCCCCGCGACTCTGCGTCGGCCGCGGCAGCCTCGTCCAGCACTCCTCGTCCGAAGCCCGCGACACCTGCCTCGACGCCAGCGACCCACAGCAAGTCCCCCGAGGCCGAACAGGTCAGCCCCTGGCCATCGCCGAGACTGGTCAAGCCGAAGCCGGTGTGGAAGCCGAAGCCCGCCCCTGCGCCAGCCCGTACCAGGGCGGGTACGGCGCTCCTGACAGGAGTCGGGGTCGCAGCGCTCCCGGACCCCAGACTCACCCCCGGCGACTCCCTGCCTGTTGGCATCGCGGCGATCTGTGTGCCCGGGTACTCCGCACGGGTGCGTCACGTCCCGGTGTCGGAGAAGGAAGCCGTCTACGCCCGCTACCACGTCGCACACGTCCCCTACGCCCACGAGGTTGACCACCTCGTCTCCCTCGAGCTCGGGGGGTCCAACTCGATCAGCAATCTGTGGCCCGAGCCCTACGCCGGCCGCTGGGGCGCCCGAGCTAAAGACGTCCTGGAGAACAAGCTTCACGAGCTGGTCTGTGACGGCACCATGAGCCTGAAACACGCCCAGCGCATTGAAGCCACCAACTGGGTATCCGCCTACCGGAAGCTCATCGGAGCACCGCCTCCAGCCGTGCACCACCCGGCACCTGCGCCGCTGCCGAAGCCGGCGCGGAAGCCGGCGCGCGTGCACGACCCTTCGTGGCACCGAAACTGCGAACCCGGTTACTCTCCGTGCCTTCCGGTCACCCATGACCTGAACTGCTCCGACCTCTCCGCAAGCCAAAGCCCCGTCACTGTCAGCGGAGATGACCCCTATGGCCTCGACCGCGACGGAGATGGGACCGGTTGCGACTCCTAGCTTGTGAGGGGCAACGCATACATCGCTCGCCCCGAGCCGTACACGCCGCGGCGGCGGGGTCGCCGCGGTCCTGCCTCCAGCCAGGGCGCCTCCCCGGTCGAAGCCGCGACGTTGGTCGTTGGACGACCAGGTGAGTCCCTGACTCGGCGCATCGAACAGTGCGGCCACGAACCGCGGGCCAAAGGAGGCGCGTCACACCGCCGCAAGGCCGCCCTACCTGGGTCAGTCTTCACGATTCTCAACCATCACCCGGAACTGCTACGTCCGCGAGACATGAAACCCCGGACCGAGCTCCTCTTTCAAGCGCTGGCATAGCCGATCGCCTGCGTTTTCCAGTGGCTCCACTCGGCTGCCTCGTCGTCGTCGACTTCCTCGTCGTGGATGTCCCCGGGGGCCGAAGCGCTCCTGCCACCATCGCAGCCATTGGATGAGATCCGCCTCCAGCTCTGAGCTGATCCCAAGCATGTGCACGGTTGCGTAACCGAGTCCGTGGCCAAGGAAGACCTCGACCGGGAACTCGACCAGCACCTCGGCTGACAGTTGCATGCGGACCTGTCCCGCTATCTCTGACTGCACCTGCCGGAGCCACTCGTCCGACGTCTCACGACCTTCGGTGTCCATCCGGTCAGAATGCCGCCGATTGCGGACCTGGCTGAGGCCGGACGCCGACCGTGGTGAGGTCTGTATCGCCGGGATTACGCAGGCGCGTCATTCCGACGCTCCCGACCGATCTTTCCACCGAGGCGCTAGCCACGTCCTACTCGGCGACCAACAGGTCGCCGACACAAGCGATCCGAGCCAGTTCTCTGCCTTCGCAAACATGTCTCGATCGAGAGCGACGACAGCGTCGGCCTGCCGCTTGGCGAGGCCACGGTACCCAGGTCAGGGCCGTGCCTCACGGCGGCGTATGCGGACCAGGTCGTGCACGCCGATCGTCACGGCGATCGAGACGAAGCAGATCGCTGCGATGACGGCCTGACCCAGGGCGCGTGAGTACGAGGCGACGCTGTCACCGGTAAGGGAGTTGAAGAAGACGGCGCCGATGAGGGCCTGACCGATCGCCAGGCCGATCCGCTGCCCGGTCTGCAGCACACCACCAGCGGCGCTTCCCATCAGCGGGTCCACGTGCATCAGCGCCAGCGTCTGATTGGGTGTGATGAGCATCCCTTGGCCGCAGCCCATCACGAACAGGGGTGCCGCAAGCGCGAGAGTCGCGTGGCTCTCGGATATCTGCACGGCCACGACGGCCATGGCGATCGCTCCGACTCCGAACGTGACCGCTCCAGCCACCACCAGTTTCCGCCCGATGCGGGTGACCACACGACCGGACAGGGGTGCGGACACGGCGCTCCCCACGGCGTAGGCCGTCACCCCGAGCGCCGACTCCAGCGCGGTGTAACCGAGACCGCGCTGGTAGAAGAGGGCGAGGACCAGCGGAAGCCCGGCGATAGCCGGAAAGAACGTCAGCGCAAGCGTGATGCCGGAGACGTAGGAGGGTTCTCGGAACAGCCGCAGGTCGACCAGTGGGTCGCCCGACTCCAGAGTGAGCCGACGCTCCCGGCGTAGGAAGAGGGCAAGAAGGACCAGCGCCGGGACGGCCAGCCAGGCGAGCCGGGCGTCCTGCATTGCGTCGTACTCCACACAGGCGAAGAGGACGCAGAAGGTCGCGCCTCCCAGGAGAGCGGCGCCGACGACGTCGAGCCGGTGGTGGGTGGTCCCGGTCGGCGCAGGCAGCAGCCGTCTGGAAAGTGCGATGACGACGAGGCCGACCGGGACGTTGACAAAGAAGACCAGCCGCCAACCGAAAGTGGTGCCACCGAGCGCGATCAGCGCGCCGCCGACGAGTGGTCCGATCGCGGTGCCGACCCCGACCGTCGTACCCAGGACCCCGAAGGCGCGGCCTCGGTCGGCGCCGCGGAACATTTGCTGGATCAGTCCGGAGGTCTGCGGGTTGATCAGCCCGCCGAACAGGCCCTGGAGTACCCGCGCGCCGATCAAGAGGCCGGCGCTGGGGGCGAGGCCCGAGAGCGCCGAGGTCACGACGAACCCGCCCACCCCGACCTGGAACATCAGCCGGCGTCCGTGGTCGTCGCCCAGCTTGCCCCCGAGCACAGGCACCAGCCCGAACGCAAGCGTGTAGCCGGACACGATCCACTGGAGCTGCGACGAGCCGGCACCCGTGTCGTCGCCGATCGACGGCAACGCCACATTCGTGACGCTCACGTCGAGAAGTGTCATGAACATCGCGCTGCAACACACGACCAACGCGATCCAGCGGCCGCGGTCGGACTCGGTTGTCACCCCAAGATCGTGCCAGAGCGACGAGACACCCCTTGGTGTGCCGCCGTGGCCGTACCCTCCCCCACACCAGATCACGGCCCTGCTGGGGCGGCCGCCTTGGTGCCTCTGCTCGACAGAGAAGGATCAGACCCGGGCACGTCACCGAGCCGCGTCGCTGCTCGCGGCGTCAGGGACGAGCGCGGCCAGCATCCCTTGTGCTTCGCCGCTCATGGCCGGTGGATCCTCAGAAGACGGTCCAGTCGGAGTACGTGGTGAACGCGTCCAGCGCGGCCAGTCCGGCTGCCGAGCTGCCGGAGGGGCCGAGTGCGGGGCTCCACACGCAGGCGACACCGCGGTCGGGGATGACGGCCAGGATGCCACCGCCGACGCCGCTCTTCGCGGGCAGCCCCACTCGGTAGGCGAACTCGCCGGCCGAGTCGTAGGTGCCGCAGGTCAGCATCACGGCGTTGACCCGCTTCGTCTGCCGCGCGGTGAGCAGCCGCGTTCCGTCGCGGAGAACGCCGTCGCGGGCGAGGAAGAGCCCGGCGAGCGCCAGCTCCCGGCAGCTCATGGAGAGAGCGCACTGCGCGACGTACTGGTTGATCACCAGGTCGACGGCACATTCCAGGTTCCCGTAGCTGGCCAGCAGGTGGGCGAGTGCCGTGGTGCGGTGGCCGGCCTCGAGCTCTGAACGGGCCACCTGTGGGTCGCTGCCCACGTCCGCGCACCCGCTCTCCCGGCGCATCAGGTCGCGAAGGGCGCCGGACGCGTTGCCGGTCAGCGAATGCAGCCGGTCGGTGACGACGAGTGCACCGGCGTTGATGAACGGGTTGCGCGGGCGCCCCGCCTCCTGGTCGAGCTGGAGCAGGGAGTTGAACGGGTTGCCCGACGGCTCGCGGGACACCCGCTGCCAGATGGCTTCTCCCTCGGCGGCGATCACCAGCGCGAGTGTGAAGACCTTGCTGATGCTCTGCACCGAGAAGCGCACGTCGGCGTCACCGATGACGTGCACCCGCCCGTCGCAGGAGGCGATCACCATCCCGAACTGGCACGGATCCACCGTCGCCAGGGCAGGGATGTGCTCGGCCAGCCGGCCGCGACCCACCTCGGGAGCGGCGGCCTGCTGCGCCCGCACCAGGGCATCCATGATCTGCACGTCACCATCCTCGCGCAGCCGACAGCCGAGCGGTCGGGTCGGGCTCAACGGGTCAGCCGCTCCACCAGCGCCCGGATCTCGCGCACCTGCCGCATCGCCCGGGGGCCGTCGGAGCCCTGGATGCCCATCGCGGCGACGGTCGTGCCGTCGGAGATGTCAAGGGTGGCCCAGGGGCTTCCGGACCGCAGGGTGACCGCGACGATCTCGTTCCACTCGTAGTGCCGGGTGCGGTAGCCGTTGACGACGGTCAGCCCGTCCTCGCGCGCCACCACCTTGCTGCGGGCCAGGGCGTACCCGGCCGCGTAGAACAGCAGCCCGAAGGCCACGACGGTGGCCTTCTGGTACAGCGTGAACTGGTCACGGATCTCCGGGGGGAACGCGAACCAGATCACCACCGCCGCGCCCAGGAGCAGGACCCCCAGGACCGCCGTCGCCATGCGGACCCCGAGGGGTCGGAACGCGTGAGGCAGGGGGAGCCCGGCGGCTCGGTCAGAGTCGGCAGGCATGGATGTCGGTGGAGAGGATGCCGCGGGCACCGAGGTCGTACAGCTCGTCCATCACCCGCTGCGCCCGGTCGCGGCGGACCATCGAGCGGACGGCGACCCACCCCTCCCGATGCAGCGGGGAGACGGTCGGGCTCTCGATGCCGGGGGTCAGCGACACCGCCCGCTCGACCCGGTCCGCGGGGATGTCGTAGTCCATCATCACGTACGTCCGGGCCACCAGCACGCCCTCGACCCGGCGACGGAACACCTCGAAACCCGCGGGCGGCTCGGTCCCCGCCCTGGTCACCAGCACCGCCTCCGACTCGAGGATCGGCTCCCCGAAGACCTCGAGCCCGGCGTTGCGCAGGGTGCTGCCGGTCTCCACGACGTCGGCGATCGCGTCCGCGACCCCGAGCTGCACGCTGGTCTCCACGGCGCCGTCGAGCCGGACCACGGCGGCCTCCACCCCGTGCCGCTCCAGGTGCCGGCGGACCACCCCGTCGTACGACGTGGCGATGCGCCGGCCGGCCAGGTCCGCCACCGAGGAGGCGGTGCCGGGCGGGGCCGCGTAGTGGAACCGGGACCGGCCGAAGCCCAGCGGGAGCACCTCCTCGGCCTTGGCGCCGGAGTCGAGGAGCAGGTCGCGCCCGGTGATGCCCACGTCGAGGGTGCCCTCCCCGACGTACAGCGCGATGTCCCGGGGGCGCAGGTAGAAGAACTCGACGCCGTTCTCGGTGTCGGTCAGCGTGAGCCTCTTGAGGTCGTTGCGCTGCCGGTACCCGGCCTCGCTGAGGATGTCGCTGGCAGCCTGGGACAGCGAGCCCTTGTTCGGGACGGCGAGCCGCAGGAGCTTGTCGGGCACGTGGGACCTCTCGGCGTGGGGTGCGGGCTGGTCGTTGGGGGTTCCGGTGTGGTCAGAGATGGGCGTAGACGTCGTCGAGGCTCAGCCCGCAGCGCAGCATCATCACCTGCGCGTGGTAGAGCAGCTGGCTCAGCTCCTCCGCCGCCCGCTGCGGCCCCTCGTGCTCGGCGGCCATCCAGGACTCGGCGGCCTCCTCGACCAGCTTCTTGCCGATCGCGTGCACGCCCGCGTCGAGCTCGCGCACGGTGCCCGAGCCGTCAGGCCTGGCCTGCGCCTTCGCGCTCAGCTCGGTCCAGAGCTCGTCGAACGTCTTCATCGTGGTGTCCCTGTGTCGGTTCTGGGTGAGTCCTGGGTGGGTGCTGGGTGGGTCCTGTGGGCCCTCCGGGAGCGGGCGGCCCCAGGGTACGGCGTGCGACCCGGCCGGCGCGGCCCGCGTCCGCTCAGGAGCCGTCCGGCTCGTAGCCGCGGCGGATCCGGCGCAGCGTCAAGGCCGTGGCGAGCGCCGCGGCCGCCGCCTCGTAGCCCTTGTCCTCGCTCGAGCCCGCGAGGCCGGCCCGGTCCAGGGCCTGCTCCTCGGTGTCGCAGGTCAGCAGCCCGAACCCCACCGCGACGCCGGTGTCGACGGCGATCCGGGACAGGCCGTCGGTGGCCGCCGAGCAGACGTACTCGAAGTGCGGGGTGCCGCCGCGGATGACCACGCCGAGCGCGACCACGGCCTCGTAGCCCCGCTCGGCCAGCGCGCCTGCCACCACGGGCAGCTCGAAGGAGCCGGGCACCCGCACCACGGCGGGCTCCTCGACCCGGTAGTCGGCCAGGGCGCGCCGGGCACCGGCGAGCAGGCCGTCCATCACCTGCTGGTGCCAGCGCGCGGCCACCACGGCGACACGAAGGTCGTGGCAGTCGACCGGCTGGTCGTGCGGCGAGCCCTCTCCGCTCACGGCTCTGCTCCTCTCGAGACGTCGGCGGGGTCCGCGAGGTCCGGCAGGTCCG
>JAICWH010000071.1 GCA_025934895.1 Nocardioidaceae bacterium
AAGCCGCCGGTCAAGCCGCCCGTCAAGCCGCCCGTCAAGCCGCCCGTGAAGCCGCCCAGCAGCCAGCCGCCGTCGAGCAGCCAGCCACCCAGCAGCCAGCCACCCAGCAGCCAGCCGCCGTCGAGCAGCCAACCGCCGTCGAGCAGCCAGCCGCCGTCGAGCAGCCAACCGCCGTCGAGCAGCCAACCGCCGTCGAGCAGCCAACCGCCGAGCCAGCCGCCCAGCCAACCCCCGGCATCCACGGCACCACCCCCCGCGAGCTCACCGCCGCCGCCGCCACCCGGGACGCCCCCACCGCCACCCGGGACGCCCCCACCGCCACCCGGGACGCCTCCGCCCCCACCGCCACCCGGGACGCCTCCGCCCCCGCCTCCGCCGCCACCACCGCCGCCACCTCCGCCACCACCTCCGCCACCGCCCCCGCCGCCCCCGCCGCCGCCCCCGCCGCCACCGCCGGGTGACTTCCGCAGGCCCAAGGAGAGCCGGCCGGCGACGTCCGGCCGGCAGGCTGCGAAGAAGGCGGGGGCCAAGCAGGCACAGCAGCGACCGCGGAAGCGGACGTGAGCCTGGACGTCGTCACCTCGCACGGGCAGGAGGGTGGAGCCACCTCAGGCTCCGCCCCGACGCCGTTCCTGCTGTGCACAACACCAGGCTCCGGCCACCAGGTCCTCGTTGCCGCGCTGCGCTCGTGCGGGGTGGTCGTCCGAGACGACGCGTGGCCGGTGGATCGCCTGGTGGAGTGTCTGGTCGGTGTCGGCGCCGCGGCTCCGGCCTGCGGAGCGCTCACGTGCTGGGCCGACTTCGCCCCGGCAGTCGTCGAGCCGGTCGAGCCCGACCCATCGAGGTGTCATCCGGACGGTCGTCCCCACAAGCACACGGTCCTCGAGCAGCCATTGCCCGGGTTGCGCTTCGTGCTCCTGGTGCGGCGAGACAAGGAGGCCCAGGCCCGGGCGACCCGCGGTGCGGGCGACCCCGGGAACCAGGATGCCGACGCTGCGACGGGGTCCGCTGGGTTGCGCTCGCAGGACTGGCGGTGGATCGCGTTCTTCACAGCGGCGCGGGTCGAGCCGCTCGTCGTCGCCTACGAGGACCTGGTGGCCGACTGTCGGAGCACCGTCCGCAGAGTCCTGACGTTCCTGGCGCCGGACGCCGACCGCAGCGTCGACCACCTTCCGGTGTCCGTCGACGACGCCGTCGACGGAACGCAGGTGGTGCGGAATCCGGCGCCGGCGCCTCGGCCCACGCGGGGGCACGGGCTGCCCCCGGTCAGCATCGTGGTGGTGTCCCACAACGAGGGCGAGAAGCTCGCTCTGACGGTCGGCGGTCTGCGGGACACGGTGCCCGACTCCGTGGAGATGGTCGTGGTGGACGACTGGTCGACCGACGGCTCCGTCGAGGCCCTCGACCCGGGAGACGCCCGGGTGGTCCGGACCGTCGAGCGCGGCGGCGTCACCGGGGCCCGTAACAGTGGCGCCGCGGCCGCAACCGGAGACGTGCTGGTCTTCGCCGATGCCCACGTGGTGGCCACACCGGGATGGCTCCAGGCGCTGTGTGCTGCCCTCGCCGACGACAGCGTCGCCTGCGTCGGTCCGGCGGTGACCCAGATCCACGCGCCCAGAGGAGTCGGGCACGGGTTCACCTGGGCGGAACCCCAGCTGCGGATGCGCTGGCTCCGAAGCCGTGACCCTGCACCCCATCCGGTCCCGTTCGTGTGCGGATGCTTCATGGCATTCCGGCGCAGCGACTTCGAGGCTGCAGGTGGCTTCGACCCCGGTCTCCTTCGCTGGGGGTCCGAGGACGCGGAGATCGGGCTGCACCTGTGGCGTCGCGGTCGGGCCTCCGTCGTGGTGCCGCAGGCACAGGTCGCCCATCTGTTCCGACCCGCCGCTCCCTACGAGGTGCCGCCGCACCTCGTGGTGCACAACACCCTGAGGACGGCGACCGCGCACCTGCCGCGCTCCGCGGTGCGCGCGGTGATCGCTTCGCTCCAGCACCTGCCGACCTTCCCGGCCGCCTACGCCGAGCTGGTCGAGGGCGACGTGTGGGAGCGCAGGGACGTCCTGGCCCGGACGACCGTCCATGACGGTTCCTGGTTCCTGGACCGGTTCCGGATCGGAGCCCTGCGGTGAGCGTCCTGGTGACCGGCATGCACCGAAGCGGGACGTCGCTGGTCACCCGGGCGGTCAGCTTGCTGGGCGTGCCTCTGTGTCGGCCCGAGGACCTGCTGCGGGGACACGCCGGGAACGAGCGCGGTCACTGGGAGTGCGCACCCCTGGTCAACCTCAACGAGCGACTGCTCCAGCGGCTCGCATCGCGGTGGTGGTGTCCCCCGGACACCGTGGCGGCGTCGGCAGACCTCGCCCTGCAGGCGCCGTACGTCGAGGAGGCTCGCGCAACCCTGGGAACCGCCCACCCAACGTCACAGTGGGTGTGGAAGGACCCGCGAACGAGCCTGCTGATGGGGTTCTGGAGAGTGGCTCTGACCGACCCACCAGTGGTCGTCCTGGCCGCACGGCATCCCGCCGAGGTCGCGGAGTCGCTCCGGGTCCGGGACTCCATCTCACCCGCGTTCTGCGTCGCTCTGTGGGAACGGCACCTTCGGCTCGCCGTCGAGGGTGCGCAGGGACTTCCGCTGCTCGTGGTGGACTACGCCGACCTCCTGGCGGATCCCGTGGCCGGCTGCCTCAGGCTGGCGGCCTTCCTCCAGGACGGCGGAGTGCCCGCGCGTGTCCCGCCGGACTTCGCCGGAGTCCGGGCGTTCGTCACCGGAACGCTCAGGCACACCAGCGTCACAGACGGCGTCGATCCTCCCCTTCCGCCCGGCACGGTGGCGCTGTGGGACGCCGTCCGCGACCTGGCGAGCGGTGCAGGCGGACGCGAGCCGGTGCGGCTGCCGGGTCGAGGCGACGACGCGCGAGCGCTGATGCAGGAGACCCGCGCTGGCTTCGGCCTGGACGTGGACCCGCCGCGAGCGGTCGGTGCGGCGTTCGTGTCCAGCACGGGCGTGCGGGTGCTGGAGCCGCGTCCCGTCGCCGCGTCCCGGCCGAGGGCACGGGTCAGTGTCCTGCTCCTGCCCCGAGGTGGAGCGGCGACCGACGCACAGGTGCGCGCGTTGGGTCCGCGGCTGCCGCCCGACGCGGAGGTGGTGACGGTGACCGCGGCCGGCGAGACCCGTCAGCCGGAAGGCACGGACGGTCCGGCACCGACCGGGGACCGGTTCGTGGAGGTGCACCGTGAGCGGACGCTGTCGCTGGCCGAACGGGTGGACCTCGCCGCGGAGGTGGCCGCCGGTGACGTGCTCATCATCCTGGCGGGCCCCGAGGTGACCCCGGTGCCCGGCTGGCTCCCCGCGCTGCGCAAGGTCCTCGAGCAGCCGGACTGCGCTGTGGTCTGTCCCGCGATCCATCCCGAGGACGGCGGGCTGCCGGCCTATGGGCTCCAACCCAGCCGGCTGCTGCTCTCCACGGACTGGGTGACCCGGGCGCCCGGCCAGGAGCCGTTCCCGGTGGCTGCCGCCAGCGTGGCGGCCCTGCTCACCACGCGCCGGGCGTTCGACTCGGTCGGCGGCTTCGACACCGGTCTGGCCGGAACGGGCGGGGAGGACGTGGACTTCTGCCTGCGGCTGTGGCGTGCGGGCTGGCGATGCCTGTCGGTGCCCGCGGCCGGCATGCGGATGACGTTCGAGACGCTGCCCGCCGACGAGGTCGACGTGCTGGCGAACACGCTGCGGCTCGGGCTCGTCCACCTGGGGGCCGAGGCGCTCGAGGAGCAGCTCGGCCTGTTGTGTCTCGTGCCGGGGTTCGCCGAAGCGCTGAGCCGCGTCAACGAGGGTGACGCGGCCAGGCGGCGTCGCGTGGTCTCGGCGTTGTCCTGGTACGACGCCGCGACCGTCCCCGAGTCGCTCGGGGTTCGGCTGGTGGGCACCGGGAGCGCCTGAGGCAGGGCGTGGACATGGGAAAGGGGCAGGTCGCGTGGTGATGACGCAGCACGAGGCGCAACCGATGGCGTCGACGTACGCCGAGGCCAACCGGCGCGCGTGGGACTACCTGGCGGACGTCCACAGCTCGGCCTCGGACCCGTGGGAGGAGGGCTCGAAGGCGGAGTACCGCGCCTGGCTGGACGAGTTCGGATGGCTTCCATGGCCGGAGCTGGGCACGGTGCTGCTGCTGTGCGGCGCGGGCGGACAGCAGGGGCCCGCCTTGGCGGGGCTCGGTCTCGAGGTCACGGTGGTCGACCTGTCCGAAAGCCAGCTCGAGGTGGACAGGCGGGTGGCCGCCGAGCGCGGTCTGGAGATCGAGACGCTGTGCTCGGACGCGCAGGACCTCTCGGTTCTCCGCGGACGCACGTTCGACCTCGTCTACCAGCCGGTCTCCACCTGCTACCTGCCCGACCCTCCGTCGGTCTACCGCAGCGTGCGGAGCCTGCTCCGACCCGGCGGGCTGTATCTCTCCGACCATTGGAACCCGGTGCAGATCCAGCTGAGCGCCGACCACCGCTGGGACGGTACGGCGTACCGGGTCGCCCACCCGAGTGGGAGCAACGAGCCGCTGCGCGTGACCGACCCCAGCACCGCCCAAGGTCCGGACTGCATGTACTTCGCACACCGGCTGCAGGACCTGCTCGGCGGCATCTGCGATGCGGGATTCGTGATCGAGCGGTTGGCCGAGCGCGGTCTGGTCGACCCCACGGCCGAGCCGGACAGCGCAGGTCACCTGGGCTGCTACCTGGCGCCGTTCTACGAGGTGCTGGCGCGACGGACGGGGCCCGCGCCCGCACGCCGTCGACCGGGCGCCCGGACGCGGACGGCCGGCCGGACGCGGGCGGCCGAGGAGCCCCGCCAGGAGTCGCCCGTCGTCCCGGCCCAGCGCAGCTCGGCCACACCGGCCCGGCCCCTCGTGCGCGAGCGGCTCGTGCGCGACGACCTCGCCGACCGGTGGTCCCGCAGGGGTTTCGTCATCCTGCGTGACGTCCTGGACCCCGGCCTGCCGCCGCGGCTGGGACGGGAGTCTGCTGCGCAGCAGCCCTCCGGCGTCCGCTCGACCTGGTCGGGCCACGCGGTGTCGGACGACGGGAGCTACGTCTCCGGCGGCATGGAGTTCCACTCGGCGTCGCCCGGACCAGTGCTCACCTGGCTGCACCAGCACCCGGACCTGACCCGGCTTCTCCGTGCCGTCACCGGGGACCCGCGGATCTCCGCCAACCAGAACCTGGCGTACATGTACTACGAGCCCGGCTGCTACATCGACCTGCACACCGACGTGCCCGAGTGCGAGGCCACCGTCCTCACGTCGGTGCGAGGCCGCACACCCCCGCTGGTGGCCTATCCGCGGCTGCTGGACCTGTCCACCCGTGAGCTGCTCGCCGTGGCCCGGCGCACCGGCGGCCGACCTGGCGGTGGGGTCCTGCTGGAGGTCCCCGTCGGTGGTCTGCTGATCCTCGACGGACGGCGCCTTCCTCATCGCCGGGCGCAGCTCGGAGACGGGCAACGGCCCTGCGGCATCGCCGCACTGTGCTTCGCCGTACCCCCCGGGGAGGGTGCCTGAGCCGATGACCGCACCGCGACCCCGGCTCAGCGTGTTCATCGCCACCGCGCCCCGCTCCGGCAGCTGGCTGCTGGCCGAGAGTCTGCGCCACCTCGACGTCGGCCGCCCCGAGGAGTTCTTCCGCGCCGACCTCGAGACCGACTACCGCGAGCAGTGGGGCCTCCCACCCGCGGCGCCGTACCTCGACTTCGTCGACCGGGTCCTCACCCTCGGCCAGGCCCCGAACGGGGTGTTCGCGGTCAAGGTGCACTGGTTCCAGTTCGCCATGCTGCTCGGACGGCTGCGGGCGACCCACGAGGGAGGCGACGAGGTGAGTGACGTCGGGCTGCTGGAGCGGCACTTCGGCAACGTCCGGCTGGTCTACCTCGAGCGCACCGACACCCTGCGGCAGGCGATCTCCTGGGCGCGGGCGATCCGGACCAATGAGTGGTGGAGCATCGAGGGGTCGGCTGCGCCCGGAGGAGGGCTGGTCCCCGAGTACGACTTCGAGACCATCAAGCACCTCTACTACCTGCTCTGCGACTACAAGAGGTGCTGGCGGGAGTGGATCGCGCGCAGCGGGCTGCGACCGGTCGAGGTCAGCTACGAGGCGCTCGCGCGAGACCACGACGCCGCGGTGCACCGGGTCGTGGCTGCGCTCGGGCTGCCCGTGCCGCAGCGGATCTGGCCTCCCCGGCTGGTCCGACAGGCCGACGGGAACACGGAGGCGCTGGCGCGGGCCTACCAGGACTCGTGGCGCTCGTTGTTCGACCAGCACGCCCACGCTCCGTGACTCGCGCCGTGACCCGACAGGCTCACACCCACCGTGAGCCGTGGGCCTCGAGGACCAGGACCCGGCCGGTCATCGACCCTCGGTCCAGCCTGGTCACCGCGTCCACGACGTGGGAGGTGGGCACCACCTGCGGGAAGAACGTCGGGGCGACGGCGTTCACGCGGACCCCGAGCTGTGCGTACTCCTGGGCCATCTGCCGGGTCAGGGTCGTCAACGCGGCCTTGGACGCGCCGTAGAACCCGCGCCCGGTGCCGGGAGCAGAGCCGAGACCGGCGGTGCTCGTCACGTTCACGACGTTGCGCGAGCGCTGGCGGTTGTGCGCATGGTGCGGGCGCCAGCAGACGTCCGCGAGGGTCGCGGCGAGGTGCACCGGGACCACGGCGTTCAGCCTCAGCTGCTCCTCCCACTCCTCGACCCGCTCGGGCGTGGTCGTCAGTGCCGTCGTGGTGACGTCGGCCGCCGCGTTGACGAGGAGGTCGACCTGGTCGAACCGGGCCAGCGCGAGCTCGACCACACGCTCGACGTCCGAGTGATCGCGCAGGTCCGCCTGCACCGTGAAGACGGGGTGCTCCGTCTCGGGGACCGTGCGGCGGGGTGCCAGCGGGTCGAAGAGCCAGGCGTCCTGGCTCGACACCAGCGGCGGCTCCGAGCGATGCACGGCGACGATGTCGTAGTCGGCAGCGAGCGTGCGGCAGAACGCGTCACCGAGGGTCCCCCCGGCGCCGGTGAGCAGGCAGACCCGGGTCATCAGGCCCCGGTCCCGTAGCCCATGACCGCGTCCGGACCCCACCGGTTCACGACGTCTGCCTCGGGCCGGTGCAGCCAGGCCACGACCGAGTTGCGCCCGACCGACCCGCCGCCGCGGAACCCGTGGAAGGACCAGGGCGTGCACTCGAACACCAGCAGGCTGTTGTTGTGCGGCGCTGCGCTCGCCACGGGGTCGCTCATGTCCCGGCCACCGCGGGTGTACAGCCCGGTCTCGCCGCGGTGCGTGCGCTCCCAAGCCGGGTTGGCGAGGTAGAACAGGACCGCAACCGCGCGCACCACCCGCACCGGGCGGGCCTCGGGCGAGAGCGGGCGACCACTCGTGTAGTCGACGACGCCGGGGTCTGCGAGCACGACCCGCTCAGAGGGGGCGTCGACCTCGGGGAACCACCCCGGGTTGAGGTCGTTGTGGGCGAAGCCGGGCAGACCGCCTGGCTCGTGATGGTGCAGCCCGAGGTTGACGTGCTGGGTGACGCGGACCCCTAGGGCCCGGGCGAGGAGGGCCTGCCAGCCCCGCGAGGCGAACAGCCGCAACGGCCCCTCGAACGCCGACGTGACCGTCGTACCTCTCAGGTCGTGGGCGGCCAGGGTTGCACCGCCACCGCTGCTGGAGAGCCAGCCGAGGAACGCGTCCTCGAGCTCGGCATACACCGCCGGCGTGAACACGTTGACCGCACGCACGTGCGGGAACGGACGCTGGTGCCACCACCAGCGGCGGTGGCACAGCAGCGGGGACATCGCACCCGCTGTCTCGGGCTCCCACCAGGGCAGCGCCGGCACCGTCACCTCACCCCCGAACGGTCGACAGCGGCAGACGGATGCGGTGCAATGCCGAGAGGACCACCGCTGGTGGGAGGGGACCGATGGCCGACCGTCTGCACGCCGCTCCGCGACCGGCGCATGTCCCCATCCTGTTCGTCGGTGGACTGCACCGCAGCGGAACCTCCGCCGTCGCCCGTCTGCTCGCCGGCTCGTCCCGGGTGCGCGGGCTCACGGGCACCGGTGCCCCCGAGGACGAGGGCCAGCACTGCCAGCCGGTCGTCACCCCCGCTTCGGCCCACGGCGGCCCGGGCCTGTTCGCGTTCGACCCCGGGTCGCACCTCACCGAGGCCAGCCCCCTGGTGACGAGCGGGAACGCGCGGCGGGTCCTCGACGCGTGGCTGCCGTTCTGGCACCTGTCGCCGGGGGACCGGCTGGGGTGGGCCGCGCCGGATCGACTCGTCCTGCTGGAGAAGTCCCCACCCAACCTGGTGCGGACGCGGTTCCTGCAGGCGCTGTTCCCGGACGCCCGCTTCCTCGTCGTCATCCGCCATCCCGGGGTCGTCACGATGAGCACCGCACGGTGGCAGCCCACCCTGGCACCAACGACGCTGCTGCGGCACTGGCTGCACGCCCACGAGACGCTCACTGCGGACGCGGCGTACGTCGACCACCTGCACGTGCTGCGCTACGAACGTCTGCTGGCAGATCCCGCCGGCGCGGTCGACGAGCTGACCGCCGCTCTGGGCGTCGTGGGCCCCTTCGACATGACCGCGCTCGAACCGGGACACGACGAGCACCACCTCGAGGCGTGGCGGGCGGTCGCGCGCCGGTTGGCGCCGACTGACACGGCCGGGCTCGAAAGCAGGGTCCGACGGTTCGGCTACACCCTCCATGAGCCCTACTGCCCCCCGCAGGCGCCGGCTGGCACCGGCTGACCACCCATGGGCCCACCTTCGCGGTGGCACGTCACCGCGGCGTCACCGGGGTCCCGGGCGTTCGTCCAGGCGATCTCTCGGCGGGACTCGTCAGGGCTCCTGCTCCGCCGCCCGCCTGGCGCGCGCGCGGCGCTTGCCCGCGTGCATCGCCGCCACCCGGGCCACGGGGATGGTGTGGCCTTCGTCGACGAGGGCCCGGTCGAGGACCTGTGGCGGTGGCATCAGGGTGGTCCACGGGTCGGCGTCCCCGAGGAGCCTCGGCACGGTCCGGATGGTCAGCTCGGCCGGTGACACGGCGGCCAGGTCGTCCCATGGCAGCGGGAACGACACCGGGACACCCGGCCGCACCCGGGGGCTGTAGGCCGCGACGATGGTCGCCCCACCGGCTCGGGTGGCGTCGAGGAACACCTTGCCGCCACGCTCCTCGATGACGAAGGCCGTCGTCGCCGACTGCGGGTCGAGCCGCTCCGCGCGGGCTGCGACTGCACGGGTGGCCGCCGCGACGTCCGCCGCCGGCTGACCCGGTGCCAGGGGCACGACGACGTGCACTCCCTTCGCTCCGCTGGTCTTGGCCAACGCCGTCAGGCCCGCCTCGGTCAGCGCCGTGCGGACCAGCAGCGCGCCCTCGACCGCCCGCGTGAACGCCTCGGAACCCTCGGGCGGGTCGAGGTCGAGAACCAGGTGCGTGGGAGCGTCGAAGTCGAGCCCTCGGAACAGGGTCGGGTGGTACTCCACCGCGCGCTGGTTGGCGAACCACAGGAGCGTCTCCCGGTCGTCGCAGACCGGATAGCGGACCTGCCGCTTCCCGTCCTGCGTCGCGACGTCGAGCGTCGGGATCGACGCCGGCGCGTAGGCCGACAGGTTCTTCTGCATGAACGGCGCCTGGTCCCGCAGCACCCGGACGACGCTGAGTGCCCGCCCGGCCAGCACCGGCACCAACCGGTCCGCGACGGCGTCCAGGTAGTCGACCAGGTCGCGCTTGGTGGCAGCGGCGTCCGGGAACAGCGGCTGGTCCAGGTTGGTCAGCCGCACACCGGCCCGAACCTCCGTAGGCATGCGGACATTGTGCCCTGCCCGACCCCGTGCCGCGGGTCATGCAGGACTGCGGCTCAGCTGACCTCGAACTCGCCCAGGCGGTCCCAGTGGTCGCCCTCCATGAGCACGTTGCGGACCTGCGGCGTCTCCTGGAGGTACTGCGGGAACTCGGCCTGCGCCCGCTTGAAGTGCTCCGCACTCACATGGGCCTCGGCGGCGTCGTCCTTGAAGGCCTCGATCAGAACGTACTGGTTCGGGTCGTCGACGCTGCGTGACCACTCGAAGAACAGGTTGCCCTCCTCCGCGCGGGTCGACTGCGTGAAGTCCTTCGTCAGCTCGGCCCACTGGTCGGCGTACTCCGGCTTCACCCTCCACTTGACGCAGATGAAGATCAACGGTGGCTCCCCTCGAAGCGGCGACGATGTCGGCGCGCATCGTGCCACGGGCCGCGTACGGCGACCAGACCTCCCTCTCGTCGGCTGAGAAACCCCTGCCTAGGCTGGCGCGATGACCAGCAGGCAGACCGGGCGAGCGTGCGAGGCAACCGCGAAGCCGGCTCTGGAGCACTCGTCACGTCCCGGTTCGGTGCGCCGCACGCTGGAGATCCTGGAGGTGGTCGCGGACCTCGGCGGTGCCTCGGCGAAGGAGATCGCCGACGCCACCGGGCTCCCGTTGCCGACGGTCTACCGGTTGGTCCGCGAGCTTCTGGACAGCGACTACCTGGTGCACATCCGGGAGGAGAAACGGTTCGAGCTCGGCTACAAGCTGCACCAGCTAGGCGTGTCCCTGCACCAGCAGATCGGGGTTCCCCGGGAGGTCCGAGCCGAGGTCACCGCGCTGCACCAGCACATCGGCGCGGCGGCCTACTTCGCGGTCCACCGTGGGTCGCAGATCGCCCTCGTCTTCACTGCGGACTCCGTGGAGTGTCCCCGCCTGCGCCCGCTGGAGTTCGGCTTCCACGAGGCGGCGCACGCCACCGCGTTCGGCAAGATCCTGCTCGCCAGCATGCCTCTTGCGCAGCGCGCTCTTCACCTCGACCCGGAGCCGATGCCACGCTTCGGCCCGGGGACGATCACCAGCCACCGGCAGCTGGGCGAGCAGCTCGACCGTGTCGCCGACCGCGGTGTCGCCTGGGAGTTCGGTGAGCTCCAGGCGGGTGCCACCTGCGCAGCGGCGGCGGTGCGGGGCGCCGGCGGTGTGCTGATCGGGTCGGTGGCGGTGTCCGGCCCGGACGCCAGCCTCGCCGCCAGACGCACGGAGGTGGAGGCAGCGCTTCGCAGCACGGCCTCACGGGTCAGCCGGTTCTACCGGTCCGGCAGCACCCGCTGACCTGACGGTGCACGTGCGTGGGTGGCCCCCGGAGGGCCGAGCGGACGGTTCGGCCGACAGGATTCTCACCGACCGATAAGCGGTCTTTGTCGATGGTGTCGTCCTGCCTACGGTGGCCGCCGTCACACTCCCTCGCAGCAACTCGGCAACCTGGAGGCCACCCGTGCCCGACCCGACCCCTGCTCCTATCGACGCGGACAGCCGCAGGAACCTGGTCCGGCTGCTGCGTGTCGCCTATCCGCACCCACGGTTCCCGGACGGGCCCTATGAGCGCACCGCCGACGCCATCATCGGCCAGGTCGACGACTCGCTGTGGCAGCGGCTGGTGCTCAGCGAGGGCCTGACCTCGCTGGACGCGCGGGCGACGGCGGATGGTCAGGACAGCTTCGTCGACCTCGACGACGAGACCGCGCTCGGTCTGCTGCGCAAGCTGGAGGACTCCGAGTTCTTCAGGTTCATCCGAAGCGTGGCCGTGGTGACGCTCTACGACGACGCAGAGGTGCACCAGCTGCTCGGCTACGAGGGGCCGTCCTTCGAGCAGGGCGGCTACCTGCACCGCGGCTTCGACGACCTCGACTGGCTGCCGAACCCCCGCATCGAGGAGTACCACGGTCCCGAGCACCTCATCGAGGTCGCCCCCGACGACGAGCCCACCCACGCTTCGACCCAGGCCTGAGGGAGTCCCACAGCATGACCCACGACACGAGCAGTCAGAAGCCGAACCCGAACCAGCGGTCCGACGCTGAGCACCTCCCGTCGCAGCAGGAGCACTACGGCGCGAGCATCGACCACGACGAGGAGGCCGTGGTCATCGTCGGCTCGGGCGCCGGCGGCGGCACCCTCGCCTATGAGCTCACCGCCAAGGGCATCCCCTGCGTCGTCCTGGAGGCCGGCCCGTACCTGATGCCGGAGGACTACGAGAACGACGAGTGGGCGTCGTTCAAGCAGATGGCCTGGCTGGACGGCCGCACCTCCTCCGGTCCTTACCGCGTCGCCCGGGACTGGCCCCGCCTGCCGGCCTGGGTCGTCAAGGCCGTCGGCGGGTCGACGACGCACTGGTCGGGCGCCACGCCGCGGTTCCGCGCGCACGAGTTCAGGACCAGGACCTACTACGGCGACATCGAGGGCGCGAACCTCCTCGACTGGCCGATCACCCTCGAGGAGCTCGCGCCGTACTACGACCGCGCGGAGCGAGCGATCGGATCCACGCACCGCCACGGCCGCCCGCCGCTGCCGGCCAACAACAACTACAAGGTGTTCGCCAACGGCGCCGAGAAGATCGGCTACAGGTTCTATGCCACCGGTCCCTACGGCACCAACGCCGAGCCCTACGACGGCCGCCCCGCCTCGATCCAGGACGGCTTCAACTTCCAGGGCGACAAGAGCACCGCCAAGTGGAACACGGCGGTGCGCGAGATCCCGCGGGCGATCAAGACCGGCAAGTGCGACCTCCGATGCACCTCCCAGGCGGTGCAGGTCACCCACGACGCCGGCGGTCGGGTCAACGCCGTGCTGTACGTCGACAAGGCCGGCGCCCTGCACCGGCAGGCGGCCAAGGTCGTCTGCGTGGCCGGCAACTCGATCGAGTCGCCGCGACTGCTGCTGATGAGCGCCAGCGCGCTGCACCCCGACGGGCTGGCGAACAGCTCGGGACAGGTGGGCCGCAACTACATGCGCCACCTCACGGGTTCGGTCTACGCGCGTTTCGACGAGCCGGTGCACATGTACCGCGGCGAGACGATGGCCGGCATCATCGCGGACGAGGCCCGCCAGGACACCTCCCGGGGCTTCGTCGGCGGCTACTACCTGGAGACGCTCTCGCTCGGTCCGGCGTTCCTCGCGGCCTTCGTGGACCCGGGGCTCTGGGGCCCGGAGTTCACCGAGGTGATGGACGCCTACGCGAACACCGCCGGGATGTGGATCGTCGGCGAGGACCTGCCGCAGCAGACCAACCGGGTCACTCTCAACTCGGCGGTCAGGGACCAGTGGGGTCTGCCGGCTGCGGACGTCTGGTTCCAGGACCACGCGAACGACGTCGCGATGCGCAACCACGGCTACGGCCGCGCCGACCTGCTGTACGAGGCTGTCGGAGCGGTGGGGGTGCACCACACCCCGCCGTACCCCGCCACCCACAACCTGGGGACCTGCCGGTTGAGCGAGCGTCCCGAGGACGGGGTGGCCGACCGGTGGGGTCAGGCACACGACGTCCCGGGGCTCTTCATCAGCGACGGCTCCCAGATGACCACCGGCGGCGCGGCCAATCCGTCCCTGACGATCGTCGCGCTGGCGATCCGGCAGGCCGAGTTCATCGCCGACCAGCTCGGGAAGGGCGCCCTCTGAGAGTCGACAGTCGACTACGAGGTGTGCTCAGCCCACGTCTCCAGCGGCGGCCACGACGGCGTCCCCGACCGGCGTTCGGCGGTAGAGGACCGACCGGCCCGACCGGGCGCGGGTGACCAGCCCGGCGCCGTACAGGGCAGCGAGGTGGTCACCGAGGCCCCCGAGGCTCTGGTGCAGGACGCCGACGAGCTGGGTGGTGCTGGTCGGGTCGTCGAGGGCCGTCAGGACGGCGGCCCGGGAGGCGCCGAGCAGCCGGGCCAGAGCGACCGCCGCCCGGCCGCGACCGGCGGGTTGCCACAGGGCTGCGACCCCCCGCGCCGGATAGACCAGGGCGGGCGGCCAGGGTGGCTCCAAGGTCACGGCCAGTCCCGGCCAGACGAAGATCGAGGGGACGAAGAGCAGACCCTGGCCCCCGAGCTCGGCGTCCTGGTCCGGCCACCGGGAGGACTCGATCCGACCTCCTCGCCACCTCAGGTCTGGGTGCAGGTCGCCCAGGGCGCCGGCCCAGCCGGCGGAGACCAGGCGCCCGGCCCGATGCACCACGTCCCGCTCGAGGATGGCTCGCAGGAGTGGCCAGTCGGGAGCCAGAAGAGCATGCCAGGCGGCGTCCAGCACGTCGGCCAGCAGCTCGGTGACTCCGTCGCCGGTGAGCACCGCCCGGATCCTCGGCTCGAGCGGTGGCTGCTCCCGCAACGCTCTGGTGACCTCGGCGTGGGCCTGGGGCAGCGGGGTGCGCCGCACGGTCCGCAGAAGGTCGTCGATCGTGGTGGCGACACCCGTCGGGGGTGGGGAGAGGAAGTCGGCTCCGTATCCCGGTGGTTGGAGCGCGAGCACTGCGTCGACGTCCACGCGGTGACGCAGCGCCTCATACCGCGCGTAGCTGCGGTCCAGCCACGGCTGCAGTGCCGGTGTCGTACGACGCGGGAAGTCGGCGAGCACCCGCAGGGAGTTGACCAGCTCGAACAGCGGAGAGATCGCGAACCGGCTGTGCACCAGGTCCTCGCCCCCGACCGCGATCCGCAGCACCACGTCAGCACCTTTCGCCGGATGGCGAAAGAGTACCGGGGAGAGGGTTCGTGGCTGGAGGGTGTGGGACATGGCCACCCCCACCGCGCGCCAGCCGCTGACGACGTACCGGTCGGTGTTCGCGGACGGGCAGTTCCGGGTGCTGTACGGCACGAGCCTGCTCTACGGCCTCGGCTTCACCGTCGAGATCCTCGCATTGTCCGTGCTGGTCTTCACCCGGACCCGCTCCCCGCTCCTGGCCGCGCTGGCCTTCGGCATCGGCTTCCTCCCTCAGGTCGTCGGCGGCGCCCTGCTCGTCTCACTGGCCGACCGGTGGGCGCCACGCACCGCCATCACGACAGGTCTGCTGCTCCGCGCCGTGCCGGGGCTCACGATCGGGCTGCTCCCCGATCTGCCTGTGGCAGCGATGCTGGCCCTGGTGGCCGCAGCGGCCACCGTCGCCCCGGTGTCCGGTGCCGCGATCGCCGGGCTGCTGCCTGACCTGCTGGACGGTGATCGATACGTCCTGGGTCGCTCCGTCTTCGGGCTGACCAGCTCGGCGACCCAGATCGTCGGTCTGGGCGTGGGCGGCGTCGTCCTCGGGGTCCTCGCCCCCCGTCAGCTGTTGCTGGTCGCCGGCGCGGCTCTGGTCGTGGCCGGCGGCGCGGCCCGGGTCGGCCTGCACCACCGGCCGGCCAGGGCTCGCGCGGCCGAGACCCGTGGCGTGGTCCGCACGTCGATCACCGGCAACGCAGCCCTGTTGGCCAACGCGCGGGTCCGGGGACTGCTGCTCGCACAGTGGCTGCCGGCATGGTTCGTGACCGGCGCCGAGTCGCTGATCGTGCCCTACACCGGCGCCCTCGGCCGGCCGGCCAGCTCCGGCAGCGTGCTGCTGGCGGCGCTGCCCATCGGCATGCTCACCGGCGACCTGCTCGTCGGCAGATGCCTTCGACCTACGACCCGCGAACGCCTGGCGTTCCCGCTCGCCGCGGCACTGGGGCTCCCCCTGCTGGCCTTCATCCTGCACCCTTCCCTGGCCCTCGCCGCCGGACTCCTCGGGCTCGTCGGGGCCGGGTTCGGCTACGCGCTCGGCATCCAGCGGGCGTTCCTGGACAGCCTCCCCTCTGCCCTGCGTGGGCAGGCGTTCGGGCTCAGCACCACCGGCCTGATGGGCGGTCAGGGACTGGCCACGCCCGTCGCAGGAGTGGTCGCCGCGATCCTCGGGGTAGGCCCGGCGATGGCCGTCGCAGGCGCCGCGACGCTCGTGGCCGCACTCGCCCTGCGCCCCCACCTGAGGCCACGCCGCGCAGTGGCGCCGTACGCCGTCAGGTGCGGAACATGGTGTCCCGAGAGGCGCTGAGCATGTTCGCCCGGTCGAGGGTCGCGACGACGCTCGTGCCATCGTGTCGCCATGAACGAGTCAGGCACCGCCTCGTCCCCGCTCGTCGTGGTCACGGGGGCGAACGGTTTCGTCGGGTCCCGCACCTGCGAGGCGCTGGTCGAGCGGGGCGCGACCGTGCGCGCCGTCGTACGCCGTCACGGCACAGCGCCGCCGCTGCCCGGCGTCGAGGAGCGGGTCGGCGCCTTCTACGACCCTGACGTCGCGCGAGCCGTGGTCGCGGGGGCGAGTGCCGTGGTCACCACGGTCCATCCGATGGGCACGGGCCGCGAGACTCAGCACCGGACCGCGGTCGAGGGCACCCCGATCCTCGTCCGGGCGGCCCGGGACGCCGGCGTCGAGCGACTCGTGCACATCTCCACCGCCGCCGTCTACGACCGCTCACCCTGGGTCGGTGACGTCGACGAGCAGTCGGCCCTGGTCGACGACGACGCCGACGTCTATGCCGTGACCAAGCGGGACACCGACCTTGCCCTGGCCGAGGTGGACGGGATCACCCGCGTCCTGGTCCGTCCGCCGGCCGTCCTCGGGCCCGGCGAGACCTCGATCTGGAACTCACTGAGGCCCGCATCCATGCGTGAGAACGAGCAGGCGCGGCGGGTCTTCGCCCCTCAGACCTTCGCGTGGGTCCACGTCGACGACCTCACCGCCCTGGTCGCGGACGTGGCGGTCTGCCGGGTCGCGACCTCGAGCGACCCCGACTCGGGGCCGGTCCCGGGTGGCTGCACGGTCGTCAACGCACCGGCGGGGTCGGTGGCTGCCCGGTACTACTACGAGACGGTAACCGGTGCTCTCGGCGTCCAGCCGGTCTGGACCGACGGACCTGCGTGGACCGGCCGGATGCTGGCCCGTCGGGCCCAGCGGTGGGGGTGGGCGCCCACCGTTGACTTGCCCAGCGCGCTGGCGGAGATCGAGGAGGGGCTGCGCGGTTGAGCGCTCGTCCCCGCGCCGGCGGCTCGGCCGATGGCGCGGACTATCGTGCGGTGGGAGGGCCGACCGGCGGTGGTCGCCACCTCGCACGGCGCACTCACGCAGACAGGGAGGTCGGCTCGTGAGCGGTTCGACGGTGGCTGGACCGACCCCCCCGTCCGCAGAGGCGTCCCCGACCGAGCCGCCGCACGCTGGTCGCGCACCAGCCTTGTTGCTCGCCGCGCTCGGCATCGTGTTCGGCGACATCGGCACCAGTCCGCTCTATGCACTGCAGACGGTCTTCACGATCGACCACGGCGCGGTGCGCCCGACGCAGGGCGACGTCTACGGCGTCGTCTCGCTCATCTTCTGGTCGGTCACGCTCATCGTGTCGGTGAAGTACGTCGGGGTGCTGATGCGGGCCGACAACGACGGCGAGGGTGGGGTGATGGCTCTCGCGGCCCTGGCCCGGCGCCTCTACGCCCACCGGACGAGCCGTGCCGGGCTGCTGGTCCTGCTCGGCATCGTCGGAGTGTCCTTGTTCTACGGGGACTCGGTGATCACTCCGGCGATCAGCGTGCTGTCCGCCGTCGAGGGTCTCAAGGTCGCGGCCCCCAGCCTGGGGCACGTCGTGCTGCCGGTCGCGGCGGTGATCCTGACGACCCTGTTCGCTGCTCAGCGCTTCGGCACCGGCAGGGTCGGGCGGCTGTTCGGACCCGTCACGGCCCTGTGGCTGCTGGCGATCGCTGTCGCCGGGCTGCGTGAGGTCGTGGTCCACCCCGGCGTCCTGCGGGGGCTGTCGCCCACCTACTCCGTGCTGTTCGTCGCAGCCCACCCCTTCGTCGCCTTCGTGGCGATGGGTGCGATCGTGCTCGCGGTCACCGGCGCGGAGGCCCTCTACGCGGACATGGGGCACTTCGGGCGACAACCCATCCTGCGCGCCTGGTTCTTCGTCGTGTTCCCCGCTCTCGTCCTGAACTACCTGGGACAGTCGGCGCTCATCCTGCACCAGCCGGAGGCGGCGACGGCCAACCCGTTCTTCCTGCTGCTACCGGGCTGGTCGAGGATCCCGATGGTGGTGCTGGCGACCGCCGCGACCGTGATCGCCAGCCAGGCGGTCATCTCTGGCGCCTTCTCGCTTTCCCGGCAGGGGATGCAGCTCGGTCTGCTGCCACCGCTCACGGTGCGCCAGACCGCCGAGCACGAGGGCGGCCAGATCTACCTGCCGGGGGTCAACGCACTGCTGTTCGTCGGTGTCCTCACCGTGATGCTGACCTTCCGGTCCTCCGCCAGGCTTGCCACGGCGTACGGCGTCTCGGTGACCGGGGCTCTGGTCGTCGACACCCTGCTGCTGCTGGTCGTGGCCCGGGTGCTCTGGACCTGGCCGGCATGGAAGCTGGTCCTCGCAGGGGTGGCATTCGGCGGCGTGGAGGTGATGTTCCTGGCGGCCAACCTGTCCAAGGTCGCGCACGGCGGCTGGCTGCCGCTGCTGATCGCCACGCTGGTGTTGACTGTGATGACCACCTGGCAGCGCGGCCGGTCGATCGTGAGCGCCAACCGGAAGGCCAAGGAGGGTTCGCTGACGGAGTTCGTGGACCGCCTGTCCGAGCAGGGCCTGACCCGGGTCCCCGGTGTCGCCGTGTTCCCGCACCCGGGCAAGGACACGACCCCGTTGGCGCTGCGGGCGAACGTCGAGCACAACCGGGTCGTCCACGAGAACGTCATCATCGTCTCGGCCAGCGCTGCGAACGTCCCGCACGTGCCGCCGGAGGAGCGGTTGACGATCGACGACCTCGGCTACGACTACGACGGGATCCAGCACCTGTCGGTGGACTTCGGGTTCTCCGACAAGCCGGACCTTCCGGAGGCGCTGCGCCAGGCCTGTGCCGCTGGGGCTCTCGAGCGAGGGGTCGCCAGCACGGACGAGGCGTCCTACTTCCTCTCCCGGGGTGCCATCCGCCGCACCTCGGCGCCGGGGATGGCCCGCTGGCGCAAAGCGCTGTTCGTCGCGCTCGCCCACAACGCCGCGGACCCGGCCGCCTACTTCGGCCTCCCCGCCGAGCGAACCGTCACGATGGGCAGCGACGTCAACCTATGACGTCCCCGGTCCTCAACGGCCGGGCGCCAGGTGCGTCGTACGACGGGAGCGGTCCGCCGGGCCGGCGTCGGGGACGGTGGCTCCTCGCATCCCGGTGAGCCGGATCCGGCGGACCTGTGAATACACTGCTGCGCGGGGTGCGGTCCGCGTGACCACCGGCCACACCGCGCTCCCGCCGAGTCCACGGCAGCGACCATCGCTGCCTGGAGCCGGGGACCCAGGTTCCTGGGGTTAATCAGCCTTTGTGCTGTAGGGCAACCCTTTCCTGCCCGCACCCGTCAGCTAACCCGGTAGGCGATCCGGAAGAGGAGTCACACTCGCATGTTTACCTCACACCGTGCTGTCGCGCGCCCATCGGGCGCCAGCCGACGCCCACGTCACCGCGCACGGACCACCGCCCTACGGCTGGGCGCGGCCACCGTGACCACGGCTGTCGTCGGAGCGTTGGGCCTCAGCCTGGGCCTGACGGCCCCCGCCCAGGCGGCGAACCACATCGTCATCGGCGCGTCGGGGGACGCGTCCGGGCTGCAGAGCAAGGTCGGCACCACCATTGCGCGGCATCTCTACGGCAAGCTGTCGGGACCGGCGCGGGTCGCCGCGCTGGTCAACATCGAGACCACGGTGAACTGGAGCCAGGTCGCCTCCGGCAGCCAGGACGCCAACATCAAGCGATGGGCGGGCGCGCTCAAGGGGCACAACGTCATGGTGTCGTTCTCCCACGAGCCGATGGCGAAGCAGAACTCCCACTGGGGAAGCGCCTCGGACTTCGTCGCGGCCTGGAAGCACGTCGTCGCCGTGTTCAACGCCCAGGGCTCGACCAGCGTCTCCTGGGTGTGGAACGTCACCAGCGACTCGTTCCGGGTGAGCTCGACGAGCCCGCAGTACGGCGCGAAGTGGTATCCCGGCGACTCCTACGTCGACTACGTGGCCGGCGAGGCCTACAACCGGGTCGGGTGCGGGCAGTCGGACGTCAGCTACGCGAACAAGATCAAGGACATCTTCGCGTTCGCGAACCAGCACAACAAGAAGTTCGTGACCGCGGAGTTCGCCAGCAACGCCTACTCCGGACGGGCGGCCTGGATCGACGCGGCGTTCGCCTTCATGAACGCCCACCAGGGCCAGTTCGCGGGCGCGTTCTACTACAACTCGACGGGCGGCACCTGCAACTGGCACCTCAGCACGAGCGCGGAGTTCTCCGCGTTCCGGTCCCTGGTGACCGCCGCCGGGTTCGGGGTCTGAGCTCACGAGCATGACCCCGTCGAGGACCTGAACCTCGCGGGTCCGAGCGCCCGTCCGCACTGCTCCCAGCGGTGCGGGCGGGCGCTCTGCAGAACTCCGGGACCTCTCTCAGGGTCGGCGGTACGCCGGAGCGCGGCCGCTGCTGGGCGGCGCGCTGCTGGCCAGCAGCGGAAGGATCCGCGGTGCCACGAGCACCGAGAGGGTGACGACGCTCGTGGACCGGACGACGGCGGGTGACCCATTGAGGCGCAACAGGGTGGTCTGGAGCTCGGCGTGCGAAGCGGTCGCGACCTTGCACAACACGTCGGCGGACCCGGTCGTGACGTAGGCCTCGAGGACCTGCGGGATGGAGGCGAGGTCGGCCGCGACGTCCTCGAGGGCTCCCTGGGCGATCTCCAGGGTGACGAACGCCTGCACCGGGAAGCCGGCCGACGCGGCGTCGACCTCCGGTCCCCAGGAGGCGATCACCCCGATGTCCTGGAGCCGTCGCAGCCGACTCTGCACCGTGGCCCTGGCGACCTTGGCGACCCGGGACAGCTCCATGTCACCGATGCGGGGGTGCGCGTGCAGGCTGCTGAGCAGGGCGAGGTCGAGGTCGTCGATGACGTGGCTCCCGGTCTCTGTCATGGCCCTAGGGTAGTCGATCTGTCTAGTCGCTGGGGGGAAACACCGGCTCAGGTAGGCGTCATGCCTAGTCACCGGTAGGCAGGTTGCGAAGCGGGCTCGCACGGTGTTGGCTGGGGCACACACCCCGGGACGAGAAGGACGACGACATGTCACTCCAGGACACGCTCACCGACGAGGAGCGTCTTGCTGAGCTCGACCTCGACACGCTCAAGCAGCTGGTCGGGCTGGTGGAGTACGACCCCGGTCAGGACCCCTTCCCGGTCACCGGGTGGGACGCCACGGTCTGGGCGGTCGGCAACGCCACGCAGACCGCCCACTTCTTCTCGTCCGCCTTCGGCATGGA
>JAICWH010000170.1 GCA_025934895.1 Nocardioidaceae bacterium
ACCGCTCAGCGCACTCCCGGACCAGCTCCGGCCCCGCGGCCACGTGGATGGCGCCGTCCACGCCGGACCCACCGCGCATCCGCCGGTTCGCGGCGTTCACGATGGCATCCACCTCGAGGGTGACGATGTCGGCTTCGACGACGGAGAGGTCCACCAGCTCAGGATGCCAGCATCTTCAGCACCGCCTGCTCGATCGCGTCCTGGCGCTCCTCGGTCGTCGCATGCTCCTCCTGCACGACCTCCTTCTCGATGGTCACCCCGTCCTCGTAGAGGTCCACCACGCGCGGGTCGACGTAGGACGCCTTGGCGATCGCGGGGGTGTTGCCGAGGTACGTCGACACCTCCACCATCGCCTGCCGGATCGCGCGTTTGCGCGATGCCTTGGTGTCTCCGTGCTCCTTCGTGTCGGCGAGGGCGGCCGCGGCGAGCACGGTGGCGTGCCAGGTGCGGAAGTCCTTCGCGGTCATGTCGCCGCCGGTCGACGTACGCAGGTAGTCGTTGACCCGGGACGCGTCCAGCGGCTGCCACCGCCGGTCCGCCTGGTAGGCCATCAGCCGCGGCTCCGGGCTGCGACGGCGGCGCATCGTCTCGACCGCGTCGATGCACAGCGGGTCGTCGATCTCGATGCAGTGGTCCACCCCCGACTTGCCGGTGAACGAGAAGATCAGCCGGCCCTTGCGGCGCGTCACGTGCCGACGCTCGAGCGTGGTCAGCCCGAAGCTCCCGTTCTCGTCGGTGTAGGCGTCCGAGCCGATCCGGAAGTACCCCAGGTCCAGCAGGCGTACGGCGGTCGCAGCCGCCCGCTCCAGCGGCATGCCCGGCAGCGCGAGGTGCTCGAGCACCGAGGCGCGGGTCCTGGACAGCTCGCGGGCCACCTCGAGGACCCGGTCGAACTTCATGGCGTCGCGCTTGGTGCGCCAGTCCGGGTGGTAGAGATACTGCTTGCGTCCGGCCGAGTCGACCCCCACCGCCTGGATGTGGCCGTTGGGGACCGGGCAGATCCACACGTTCTCCCAGGCCGGCGGGATCGCCAGGCTCTTGATCCGCTCCACGTCACTGGGGCTGATCTTGGCGCCGGTGTCGTCGACATAGGTGAACCCTCGCCCGACCCGTCTCCGGGTCCAGCCCTTCGATGCCGGCCGCACCGTGCGGAGACGAACCATGGCTCGCCAGTATCCCGGTCTGCACCCGGCAAACCGTCGCAGCCGGCGACGGGAGGCTCAGCGACCGCGGGTCAGTGACTGGATCGCCGGGCGGGTGTCGACGAGGTAGACGATCGCGGCCACGGCACCGGCGAGGTTGAACAGGCTGAACGGGCTCCAGATGAGCATGTGCGCCAGCAGGGCGACACCCAGGATGATCAGCCACGCTGGCTTGGTCAGCTTGTCCGCGGCCACGAAGGCGTCCGGACGCCGGGCCACCGCGTCGATGAACGCCCAGGCCTGCAACGCGAAGAGCCCGAGAGTGACGATGGTCATCACGGCGGTCTGGACGGCGAAGACGGCGAACACACAAGCATTCTAGCCGAGTCGGAGGCGATGGACCCTCGACGAACCCACCCGACACATCCGGGGTGGGGACACGGCGCAAGGCCCTCGACCGCGAACGGTCGAGGGCCTTGCCTGCGTGCCTGAGCGTCTCCCCGGGCGAGGCGTCACATCGTGATCAGGATGGGACGCCTGGCCGGCTGGGTCAGTTGCCGGTCTTGGCGGCAGCGTCCTTGGCGGCCTTGGTGGTCGCCGAGGCGGCCTTCCTCGCCGAGGTGCCGGTGGCCTTCGCGGAGCTCTTCGCGGTGCCCGCGGAGCGAGCGCTGCTGGAGGCGGTCCGCTTGGCCGAGGCGCGGGCGGTCCGGGCGGTCTCCTTGGCGGAGGTCTTGGCGGACTGGGTCGCCGTGTCAGCGGCCTTCCTCGCCTGGGTGCCGGTGGTCTTGCTCTGCGAGGTGGTCTTCTTGGCCTCGTCCTTGGCGCGCTGCGTGGACTCCTGGCGACGGATGCGGCTGACCAGGGTGCGGCCGCGGGCGGCCAGGTCGACGTACTGCTGGTTCAGGTCGTCGACGGTGCCGGTGACGGTGTCGCTGAGGTCGGTGACGTAGTCGTTGACGAGCGCCTCGACCTTGCTCGGGATGGCCTTCGGGTGGCGGGCGAACGCGACGGCGGCGTCGACGCTGCCGACGGCCGCGAAGAACGGGCGGGTCGGGTCGATCTTGTTCTGAGCGAAGCTGTTGGTCCTAGCCATGATCTTCTCCTGTGGTTGGTTGGCTCGTGGTGCTGCTGTCTGTGACGTGGTGGTTGGCCGCCCTGAACGAGTGGTAGACGTCCAGCAGCGACTGCTTCTGGCGCTCGGTGAGCGCTGGATCGGCAAGCACGGCCAGCTCGACGGACCGCACCTCGCTGTCGTCGAGGTTGAGGATCCCGGCGCGGACGTAGAGCGTCTCTGCCGAGATGCGGAGCCCCTTCGCGAGCTGTTGGAGCACCTCCGCGGAGGGCCGCCGCAGCCCGCGTTCGATCTGGCTCAGGTACGGGTTCGACACGCCGGTCGCCTCGGCCAGCTGACGCAGCGAGAGCTTCGCCGCAACACGCTGTTCGTGCAGGTAGTCACCGAGGCTCTCGACCGTTCTCCCGACTCCGAACTTCGTCACTCCTCCATGGTGCTTGCTCCTGCTAGCAGATGCAAGCCCCGACGGCGTGACCCGCGCCACATCGACGTCGTCCACCGAGGTGGAACCCGGCGCTCAGCTGCCTGCCGTCAGCATGCAGAGGGTCCCACCGAGCCGATGCCGTCACTGCGGGCCCCCGGCGTCACCTGCAGGTGGGTCCGCTCCCGCTGGCCCTTGCCGGAGACCATCGCGTAGGTCAGCGTGTGCCGGCTCCCCGGCTCGAGGTCCGCGGTCTGCGAGACCAGCGGCCGGCCGTCCTGGCTGAGCTGGTCCAGGTCGCGCCGTTCCCCGTCGTACGTCGCACCCGCGACGTAGCCACCGACCGGTGCGTAGACGTAGAGCGTGACCCGGATCGTGCCCCGCGGCATGCCGACCGAGGGCCCGGTGATCGACTCGGCCAGCGCGGCGACCTCCGCGGGGACCTGGGACCGCAGGTGCACGGTGACGGTCAGGTGCTGGCGACCGGCCTGGCAGCGGTCCGAAGCCACGTCGACGCGGTCGTCGAGGTAGTAGTCCAGCTTCGAGCCGCCCCCGTTGTTCAGGAACACCCCCACGTCGGGCGCAGCCGAGGCGCGCGTCGGGAGCGACCCGCCGATCCGGGTGGGCGCGAGCAGAGCCTGCTCCTTCGGTCGGTCGGACCACAGCAGGATCCGCCGCTGGTCGGCCGCGGTGACCAGGTTCTCGAGCACCGACCGGGGCTGCCCCTGCCCGGAGGAGACGGCCGTGAACACGCTCCTGGCGGCTGCGCCGAAGAAGTCGTCCTGCCGGACCGGGTCCGCGATGGCGGCGTAGACCCGGTTGAGCAGCATGCTCACCGCATCCTGGGAGGTGAGCTGCTGGCCGCCGGGGAGCGCCACCGGGCCGGTGCCGCGCAGCAGGTAGGACAGTGCCACCGGGTCGGTGGCCAGCACCCCGTCGACCTTGGTGCGGTGCCCGGCGTTCCACATGCCGGCCAGCAGCTCGGCGGTGCGCGGGAAGTCCGGGGTGAAGTTCGTGTCCTGCGGGAGGATGCCCATGTTGGCGCCGAACAGCGTCTGCTCGTCCGCGGTCAGCGGCACCGGCGGGCGGGAGAACCGGCCGACGCTCGCGGCATTGCCCTGGTTGCCGAGCGTGACCGTGCCGTCCCGGGCGGTGACGGTGGCGAACGACCCCGGCAGGCCTCCGGTGGAGCGGACCTCGGCGTTGTTCGCGAAGTACATCAGGTAGGTCCGTGGCCCGCTTGCTCCCAGCATCGGGGGCAGCAGCTGCACGGCTCGCGACGCGCGGGCGGCCAGCGCCGTCGCATCCCGGAGCCGGACCTGGAGCTGGCGCACCGGCGCGGCGACCGGCCCCAGGAGCCGCTCGGTGTCGATCAGCCCGACGCGCCGGCTCTGCTGCGCGAGACGATCCGAGGCGCGGACCACGCCCGGCGCCACGGCGCTGATCGGGGCCAGGTCGATGCGCCCGTTGCGGGGCCGCAGCCGGTCCGGGCGCAGCGCCGCGGTGGCCCGGACCACGTCGGGCAGCACCCGGCCGGCGAGCTCGTCGCTCACGTCCGCGACCGTGCGGACCGCGACGACGTCGCGCCCGACCCCGGGCAGCTTGGTCGCCGCCCACCAGCCCGGGCCCCGGGTGTCGCCGCGGGCGGCGTCCGCGTGCTGCTGCACGTCGGCCAGCGTCTGCTGGGCGCCCGCCTGGTTCCCGGAGGTCAGCTGGCCGGCCAGCGTGGTGAAGTCCGCGGCGACCCGCTGCAGGTTCCTGCGCGCGTTCAGCGCCTGGTATCCGGTGTAGGCCACCAGCACGACCACAGCGGCCCCGATGAGCAGGATCGCCCAGCGGAGCCGGTGTGTCGGGGTGCGGCTACCCACTGATGGTCAGCGGAAGGTCAGCGGGGATCAGCGGACCCGGAACGTGTCGGAGGCGGTGGAGCGGCCGAAGTTGTGCGTGGGCGGCTTGGTCGCGCGGGCGACCCACACGCCTCGGCTGGAGACCGCGCCGAACCGGACGGCGAAGCGGCCGCGGTGCAGGTAGGCGGTGGCGGTGCTGCGGATGCCGCCGTGGTAGAGCCGGACCCAGACGCGGCCGGTCGCGGTGACCCCGGAGGTGGTGACGACCCGGCCGCTGACGAACGGGTGCCCACCGCGGCGGATGTTGCGGGCGTGCAGGCCGGCGATGTGTGCGCCGGCCCGCAGGACCGTGTAGTACGTGGCGCCGGCGCTGCCCTTGTAGCAGCCGTAGCCGGGGTAGGTGGCGGTCACCGGGTAGGTGTGCCCGGCGGCCAGGTTGCGCGGAATCCTCGCGCGGGCGGCGCCTCCGTGCAGGACCAGCGAGAACGCCCTGCCCGCGACCCGGAGGGTGACCCGCCCGAACGGCGCGCCGGCGTCCGAGGTGACCCGGACGGTGGCGGTGTTCGGGCCGCCGTACCGGCCGATGTTGCGGGTCAGGTGCACGGCCGTGTGGGTCGCGACCGAGGCGGGATACCCCGGCTGGCACCGTGGCGCGGCCTGGGCGGCCGACGGGACCAGGACGACGAGCGTCACGGCCAGGAGACTGCCGAGCGCGACGAGGGATGCGAGGAGGCGCTGGGCTGTGGTGCTGACCATGTGGGGGAACCCCTCGAGAGACGATGAGATGGGGGAGGGCCTGCCACGCTCACTCCCAGGACGCGAACTTCGGTCCAACGTAGGCGCTGGACGGCCCGGGGGTCGTGGATTGGGCAAATCCCCCGGTCCGGCTCACGCCCGCCCGAAAGTGTCTAGACCGGTTCACCACCAGGGTGTGGCCCGGATCTCGCCGACCGGTCTCCCGCCGCCCAGCAGCGGCACCACCCCGGTCCGTCGTACGGCGTCCGCGTCGACCCAGCTCTCGGAGGTGACCCCGAGCCGCTCGAGCGCCGCAGCCATCAGCACCGGCCGCACCCGGGCGGACCCGTCGTCGGTCTTCAGCGCGACGGCCCGCCCGTCCGGGAGCCCCAGCGCGTAGCAGGACTCCGCGCCCGCCTTGCCCACCGAGCCGGGCACGGCGTGCAGGAGCGCGGCCTCGTCGCGGCGGGTCCCGGAGGCGTACTCCGGGAACGTGCGGATCGCGTCGGCCACCCGGCGCTCCGGCCCGTCGGTGGCGGTCGCGACGGTGCGGAAGGCGGTGGCCAGCCCGACCAGCGTGGTGGACAGCAGCGGCGCTCCGCAGCCGTCCACGGCGACCACCTCGACCGGGACGCCGGTCACCTCGGCGACGTAGTCGGCGATCGAGCGCTGGAGCGGGTGGTCCGGCTCCAGGTAGGACGCGGTGTCCCAGCCGTTCACGACGCAGGTGGCCAGCATCGCCGCGTGCTTGCCCGAGCAGTTCATCGCGACCGACGAGCGGGGGCCACCGGCCCGCAGGTAGTCCTCACGTGCCTGATCGTCGATCGGCAGGTCGGGCGGGGTCTGCAGCGCGGTCTCGTCGAGGCCGGCGCCGCGCAGGATCCGCCGGACCCCCGCCAGATGGAACGCCTCGCCCGAGTGGGACGCCGAGGCGAGCGCGAGCAGCTCGCCGTCGAGATCGAGGCCGCAGCGCAGCATCGCGGCCGCCTGGAGCGGCTTGCTGCAGGACCGCGGCAGCATCGTGCCGTGCACGTCGCCGACCGCCCGGTCCACCGAGCCGTCGGTGGCCAGGGCGACCACCGAGCCGTGGTGGTGCCCCTCGACGAACCCGGACCGGAACACCTCGGCGACGACGACGGGGGCAGACACGACGGGGGCAGGCATGCGCCCGACCCTATCCACGCCGGTGCGCCCGGCCGCGGTTGTGGCTTGTTGGGACCGGCGGCCCGCGGTGCGGCACGATGAGCCCTGTGCCCGATCACCCCGATCAACGCGATCATGCCGACCGAGCTCCGGTCCCGCAGCACTGCCCGACGCCGCGCCAGCTCGACGACCTCGAGCTGCTGACGCACGGCGCGCTGGGCGTGACCGGCTTCGAGGGACCGGGCGGTCTGGTGACCCTGCACGTCCCCCGCTCGGTGGCGAACGCGGCCCAGGCCGCGAGGGCGATCGAGCTGGTGGACCCCGAGGGGCTGCCGCTGGCCACGGTCGAGGTCGCGTCGACCTACGACGTCGCGAGCGGCGAGGTGGGGATCAGCGGTGGGGTCACCGCGCTGTCGCAC
>JAICWH010000174.1 GCA_025934895.1 Nocardioidaceae bacterium
GCGTTCGGCACCCTGATGAGCCTCGAGCCGGCGATCGCGCTCGTCATCGGGCTGCTGGTGCTGCACCAGGTGCCCGGCCTGTGGCCGGTGCTCGGCATCGGGTTCGTGGTGGCCGCCGGAGTGGGCGCCGAGCGCACCGGCTCTCGCACGCCGGAGCTCGGCCTCCGACGTCAGCCGTCGCCCACCGGAGCGGCGAGCCCTGCCTGAGGGCGGGTCAGGCCGGCCGGCGCTGCTCGGGGATGTCGAGGTCCCCCTTGCGGAGCCGGAAGACCTGCAGGCGGAGGCCGTAGTACTTGTCGGTCTCCCCGACCCACTCCATGCCGACCCGGCGTGCGGTCGCGGCGCCCCGCCGGTTCTGCTCCCGGACGACAGCGAACAGCTCCTCCACCCCGGCGATGAACGCATGGTGAGCGACGGCGTGCCCGGCCTCGGCGGCGATGCCACGCCCCCAGGCGTTCGGCGCGAGCTGCCAGCCGATCTCGAGGTCGTCGCCACCGGGAGGAAGCGGCAGCACGGCGACGCCGCCGACGAGCTCGTCCGTCGCGGAGAGCTCGACGGCCCACCGGCCGATCGGTGGCGGCTGCTCCTGGTTCGACCAGCCGTCGAGCAGGTCCCGCATCGCCCGCACGTCGGTGACGACGTCCAGGGCGGGACTCAGCCAGCGGGCCACCTCCTGCTCACGGTAGATCCGCCACGCGGGCTCGGTGTCCTCGACGGACCAGGGACGAAGCGTCAGCCGCCGGGTGCGGATCACGGTGCCCGTCGAGGTGCGCTCGACCGTCACGGGGTGCCGCTCCGCCTCACTCCTCATCGGGCACCACGGTGACCTCGACCCGGTCCGGGTAGAACGCCACACGGTCCTTGATCCGCGCCACCGCCTGGTGCGGCTTGCGATAGGTCCAGACGGCCGCCTGCGAGACCTCGCCACCGACCGAGAGGTCGTAGTAGGTGGCCTTGCCCTTGTACGGGCACCACGACGTGTGGCTGCTGGGCTCGAGCACTCCGGGGGAGACGTCGTCCAGCGGGACGTACTGCACCGGCGGGTACGACGCCTCGCGCAGTGTCAGTGCCCGTCGCGACTCCGCGACCACGTGACCGCCGAACCTCACCGTCACCCTCTCGGGGGTCTCGTCGACTGATATCGGGTGGTCCAGCCCGGGGACGAGGACCTTCATGTCCGTCATATCTGGCCAACGCACGGCAGCCGGCATCGATTCCGGGCCATGCGTCCGCCGCTGAGACGCGCCTGCACACAGGTCACCGACAGGTGACCACCCGAGGCGCCGGGGTGTACCGTCGTCGGGCTCCCACCAGCCCCTGCGAGGTTCCTGCTTGCCTGTGCACCAGTCCCCGGGCACCCCGGAGGACCTGACCGCCGCCTCCACCGGGCCCGACCTTGACTCGGCACCCGACCTCGCCGCAGAACGAGCCCATCTGGCCGCGTCCCGGTCGGCCCTGGCACGGATGCGCGAGCGTACGTCGGGTCTGGACTCCACGGCCGCCGGCGACGCGGTCAGCCAGCAGTTCCTGGAGTCGGCACTGTTCCGGCGGATGAAGGCGCTCGCCGACGACCCGACCGTGCCGCTGTTCTTCGGCCGTCTGGACTACACCGACGACCACGACGAAGCCCGGGGCGAGCGCTTCTACATCGGGCGCCGGCACATCAGCGACGAGGTCGGCGACCCGATGGTCGTCGACTGGCGCGCCCCGATCAGCCGGGCGTTCTACCGGGCCAGCAGGACCGAGCCGATGGGCGTCGAGCTGCGGCGCCGGTTCGGGTTCCAGCACGGCGAGCTGACCGCCTACGAGGACGAGGAGCTGCTCCGCGACGCGGCCGCCGACGGGGTGCACGGTCACCGGGAGCGCTCCCGGATCCTGGAGGCCGAGATCGAACGGCCCCGGGTCGGGCCGATGCGCGACATCGTCGCCACGATCCAGCCCGAGCAGGATCTCATCGTCCGATCCGACCTCACGCAGTCGGTCTGCGTGCAGGGTGCACCGGGGACCGGGAAGACGGCGGTCGGCCTGCACCGGGCCGCCTTCCTGCTCTATGCGCACCGTGACCAGCTGTCCCGGCAGGGCGTCCTGGTGGTGGGCCCCAACGCGTCGTTCCTGCGCTACATCGGCGACGTGCTGCCGGCACTCGGCGAGATCGACGCGCAGCAGACGACCATCGAGCAGCTCGTCGCGGGCACCCTGACCCGGCTCAACCCGCGCTACGCCCTCCGCGGCGCCGACGATCCGGCCGTCGCGACCCTGAAGGGGGACGCCCGCCTCGCGACGGTCCTGCACCGCGCCCTCTGGTCCCACGTGCAGCCGCCCGACGAGGGCCTGCTGGTCCCCCGCGGCGCGCGGCGCTGGCGTCTCGCGCCGTACGAGGTGGAGGAGGTGCTCGCCGAGCTGCGCGGCCGGGGAGTGCGCTACGGCGCCGCACGCCGGATGCTCGCCCAGCGGCTGGCGCACGGCGTGCTGGTGAAGATGGAGCTCGCCGGCGACGCTCCCGACGACCGGGTGCAGGACGCGGTCGCCCGCAGCCGCGAGGTCAAGCGGTACGTCGACCGGGTCTGGCCCGCGGTCGACCCGGCGCGTCTGGTCCTGCGGCTGCTGGCCGACCCGGCGTTTCTGGCGGGCATGGCCGAGGGGGTGCTCACCTCCGACGAGCAGGCGCTGCTGCTCTGGCCCCGACCGGCCAAGGGGCCGACCTCCGCACGCTGGTCGCTGGCCGACGCGGTGCTGGTCGACGAGGTCGCCGACCTGGTGGAGCGGACCCCGTCGCTGGGCCACGTCGTCGCCGACGAGGCGCAGGACCTCTCCCCGATGATGCTGCGCGCCGTGGGGCGGCGGTGCTCGACCGGCTCCACCACCATGCTCGGCGACCTGGCGCAGGCGACCACCCCGTGGGCCACCCGCTCCTGGTCTGAGGCGCTGGGTCACCTCGGCAAGCCGGACGCGCACATCGAGCAGCTCACCCTCGGGTTCCGGGTGCCGGGCGAGGTGATCGACTACGCCGCCCGGCTGCTGCCGGTGATCGCGCCCGGGCTGAGGCCCCCGACGTCGGTGCGCCGGGCCCGCGGCGAGCTGAGCGTGGCCCGGGCGGAGCCCGCGGCGCTCACCGCTCTGCTCACCTCGACAGTGCGCGCCGCCGTCGCCGGCGTGGGCTCGGTGGGGGTGATCACCCCGGACGCCCGGCTGGGCGGCGTGGTGGACACGCTGTCCGCTGCCGGGATCGGACACGTGGTGCTCGGCGCGCTCGGCGACGAGCCGGACCTGCAGGTCGAGTTCGACGCCAAGCTGGACGTCGTACCCGCCTCGCTCGCCAAGGGGCTCGAGTTCGACCACGTCGTCCTCCTCGACCCGTCCGGCGTCGTCGCCGGCGAGGCGGACCGGGTCACCGGCCTGCGACGGCTCTACGTCTGCCTCACCCGGGCCGTCACCTCGCTGCGCATCGTGCACGGCACCGCACTTCCCGAGGAGCTCGGCGAGCCGTGAGCGACCTGAAGCGCTACTGGCCGCGGTGGCTCGACGACGGGCTGCGCGGCGACCTCGAGGCCGCCTACGCCCACCCGAGCCGCGGCTACCACGACCGCACGCACCTGGCCGAGGTGCTCGAGCACGTCGACGAGCTGGTCGCCGCCGACGACCCGGACCGGGAGGCGGTGCTGCTGGCCGCCTGGTTCCACGACGTGGTGTACGACGGGCAGGGCGACCTCGAGGAGCGCTCGGCCCGTCGCGCCGAGACCGCGCTGGCCGGCACCACCCTCGCCACCGAGGTGGCCCGGCTGGTTCGGGTCACCGAGCACCACCGTCCCGCCGAGGACGATCACGCCGGGCAGGTGCTCTGCGACGCCGACCTCGCCATCCTCGCCGCAGACGCGGGGCGCTACGCGTCCTACGTGCGCGGCGTGCGCTCGGAGCACCCCTCCGTCACCGACGCCGACTTCGCCGTCCGACGCGCCGCCGTGCTGCGGGACCTGCTGGCCAAGCCGACCCTGTTCCACACCTGCGAGGCCCGTCGCCGGTGGGAGGACCGGGCACGGGCCAACGTGGAGCGGGAGGTCAGGTCGCTGGCGTCGCGGTGACGCGGCGTTCACCCGCTCGCGCTCGGTGCAGCCCGGGCGCCCGCCCACCCCAGCGGCCGCTCACTGCAGTGCGGGCGAGCGCAGCACCAGGGTTCCCGCATCCGCGTCCAGGACTGCGGGGACCCCGAACGGGAAGGCCAGGTTGCGCGCCGCGTGCCCGAACGGCGCGTCGAGCACCGTCGGCAGCCCGAGCGGCGCCAGCCGGTCCACGAGCACCTCGTGGAGCTCCGCCGCCGCGCCGCAGTCGGTCAACGCACCCACCACGATGCCTCGGGCGCCGTCGAACCACCCGACCCGCAGGAGCTGGGTGAGCAGCCGGTCCACACGGTACGGCGCCTCGCCCACCTCCTCGAGCACCACGATCGACCCGGCTGAGGACAGCGAGCTGCCGGTGCCGACGTCGGCGGCGAGCAGCGCCAGGTTGCCGCCGACAAGCACCCCCTCCGCGCGACCGCCCACCAGTGTTCGCGCCGGCGCCGGCGTTAAGGTCGTACCCGGGACCGGGTCGAAGAGCATCGAGCGGAGGTGGTCGCGGGACTCCCGGTCACCGGTGGCCAGGCTGGTGACCGAGGGACCGTGGATCGTGGCCAGCCCCAGCCGGGCGGCGAACGCCCGGTGGAGGGCGGTGATGTCGGAGAACCCGACGAGCACCTTGGGCCCGGCCAGCGCCAGGGACGGCCAGTCGAGCAGGTCGACGATCCGCTGGGCGCCGTACCCGCCGCGGGCGCAGAGCACTGCGGTGACGTCCGGGTCCGACCAGGCCCGCGCGAGGTCCCGGGCCCGGGCCGCGTCCCCGGCCGCCAGGTAGCGCAGCCGCTCGTGGGTGCCGCGCAGGTGCTCGCCCTCGACGACCTCCAGACCCCAGGACCGCAGCACGGCCAGCCCGGCATCGAGCCCCGGCCCGGCGACCGGCCCCGCCGGCGCCACCACCGCGACCCGGTCGCCTGCTCGGAGCCTGGCTGCCCGGACCAGTGAGCGCCCCGGCCGCTTGGGCAGGAGCGCCTCCGCCTTGCGGCGACGCAGGCCGGCCGCGGTGAGCACGGCGATCAGCTCACGGCTCGAGACCGGCGTGACGCCCAGGGCCACCACCGCGTCGTACCGCTCGGCTGGGATGTCGTAGTGGTCGCGGTCGAAGCCACGATGAGGGATGCCGAGCCTCCGGGCGAATCGGTGCAGCTCCTCGTACGAGGTGTCGCTGACCAGGTGGGACCAGAGCCGCCCGTGGCCGGCAGCGTTGGGCGGGTCGATGTAGAGCGTCAATCGGTCGGCCGCCCCGCGGCGCGGTCGGCGGCATCGTCCAGCAGCATCCGCCACGCCCGGACGTGTCCCGCATCGACATGCGCCTTCCACGAGCTGCCCGGCCGCACCGACGAGGCGACGTGGAACCTGCGCACCCCGGCGCGCACCAGCCACGGCACGTGCTCACCCCGCAGGCCGCCACCCGCCATCAGCAGGCGCGCGACGCCGGGGTCCGCGGCCGCTCGGTCGGTCAGCTCGTCGTGCCCCGCGTCGAGTCCCCGGGCCGATCCCGCCGACAGCACCGTGTCCAACCCGGGCAGCCGGCGGACCTGCCGCCAGGCCAGCGACGTCTCCAAAGACGCGTCGATCGCCCGGTGGAAGGTCCACGGGACCCTCGCAAGCGCCGACGCCAGGTGCTCGCACACGGTGACGTCGACGTTGAGGTCGCTGTCCAGGAACCCGAACGCGACCCCCTGCGCCCCCACGGCCAGGTAGCTCTCCGCCAGCCCCACCAGCCGGGCGAGCTCGCCGCCGTTGGTCGTGTAGGAGTCGTTGAGCCGCAGCATCACTCGCACCGGCAGGTCGGTCTCCCTGCACACCGCGGACACCGATGCCGGCTCCGGCGACAGCCCACCCGACTCCGGACCGTCCACCACGAACACCCGATCGGCGCCCCCCTCGTGAGCGCCGGGTACGTCGCGAGGATGGAACACCACGACCTCGAGCAGAGGCATCTGCCCCTCCTCGGCGTGCTCCTGCCCTTGACCCGTGCCCACAATGGACATCGTGACATCCGACGGCCAGCAGAGTGACGCACTGATGAACGCACGCGCCCTCGTGTTGCACGACCTCGAGGCGACCTCCGCAGCGGACGCCGGGTCGGTCTCCGCCCTCGAAGCCTCCGTGACGACCCGGCGGTGGTGGGCCGCGCAGTGGGAGGAGGGCAAGAAGTACGTCGCCGGGCTGATCGCCCAGGACGTGCAGGACGCCCTCCTCCAGGACATCGGCAGATGGCCGCTGTGCCACGCCTGCGACCACCTCGACCCGCATGCGCTCTACATCCACCCCGAGCTCGGCGGCCCGGACCCCACCTGGGTCTGCGAGCAGTCCGGCATCACGGTCGCCCCGCTGGGCGGTCTGACGCGCTGAGCCCGGGGGTCGGCGGGCGCCCGTTTACCAGGGGATGCAGGACGTTTGGCGCTCCCCATGGGTCATGCCCCATGGGAGGTGACAGTTGTCCATGGGGAGTGGCGATGCCTGTCCATGGGGAGTGGCGATGCC
>JAICWH010000208.1 GCA_025934895.1 Nocardioidaceae bacterium
GCAGCTCGGAGCTCTCGGCGACGGTGATGGCCTCGTAGAGGTTGCGCGGCAGCGGGTCGATGCCGAGCAGCTTGCGCTCACGCTCGGTCAGGGACCAGACGTCGTCCTCCGCCTCCGGGGGCAGCTCATAGCCCTCCTCGACGCCCTTCATCCCGGCGGCCAGGACCACCGCGAAGGCAAGGTAGGGGTTGCACGCCGAGTCGATGGTGCGCAGCTCCATCCGGGTGGACTGGCCCTTGTTGGGCTTGTACATCGGCACCCGGATCATCGCGGAGCGGTTGTTGTGCCCCCAGCAGATGTACGACGGTGCCTCACCGCCCCACATCAGCCGCTTGTAGGAGTTGACCCACTGGTTGGTGACGACCGCGATCTCGGCGGCGTGCTGCAGGACTCCCGCGATGAACTGCCGGCCGGTCTTGGAGAGCTGGTACTCCTCGCCCGCGGCGAAGAAGGCGTTGCGGTCGCCCTCGAACAGCGACACATGGGTGTGCATGCCGCTGCCCGGGTGGGTCGTGAAGGGCTTCGGCATGAAGGTTGCCCAGATGCCCTGGCTCAGCGCCACCTCGCGGACCACGGTGCGGAACGTCATGATGTTGTCGGCCGTCGACAGCGCGTCGGCGTACCGCAGGTCGATCTCCTGCTGACCCGGGCCGCCCTCGTGGTGGGAGAACTCCACCGAGATGCCCATCGCCTCGAGCATCGTGATGGCTTCGCGGCGGAAGTCGGACCCCATCGACTGCGCGGTGTGGTCGAAGTAGCCGCTGCGGTCCACCGGCACCGGGTCGCCACCGGGCGCAGGGGTGTCCTTGAACAGGTAGAACTCGATCTCCGGGTGCGTGTAGAACGTGAACCCGTTCTCGGCGGCCTTGGACAGGGTGCGCTTGAGGACGAACCGCGGGTCGGCGTACGACGGGGAGCCGTCCGGCATGCCGATGTCGCAGAACATCCGCGCCGTGCTCGGTCCCTCGCCGCGCCAGGGCAGGATCTGGAACGTCGAGGGGTCGGGCTTGGCCAGCATGTCCGCCTCGTAGACCCGCGCGAAGCCCTCGATGGCCGAGCCGTCGAAGCCGATGCCCTCGGCGAACGCGCCCTCGAGCTCCGCCGGCGCGATGGCGACGGACTTCAGGTAGCCGAGCACGTCGGTGAACCACAGCCGCACGAACCGGACCTCGCGCTCCTCGAGAGCGCGGAGCACGAAATCTTCCTGCTTGCCCATCCAGGCCTTCCTCTCGGTTGTGCTGCAGGCCCCGTGGGCCGTGAGTCTGACTGTGCCACGTTTCCCAGCGGTGAACCGTCTTCGGTGTCTCAGCCGGCCGGGACGTTGCGCTCCAGCTCGGCCAGCCAGGCTCGGGCGTTGCCGTCCGAGGGCGCGCGCCACTCGCTGCGCGGTGACAGTGCCCCGCCGGCGACCACCTTCGGGCCGTTCGGCAGTGCAGACCTCTTGAACTGGCTGAACGCGAAGAACCGCCGAAGGAACACCTCCAGCCAGCGCCGTACGGTCGGCAGGTCGTAGGCCAGCCTGGCCTCCCGGTCGAAGCCCGGCGGCCACGAGCCGGCGTCCACGTCGGACCAGGCGTGCTTGGCCAGGAAGGCGATCCGGCTGGGCGCGAAGCCGTAGCGGAGCACGAAGAACAGACTGAAGTCGTGCAGCGCGTAGGGACCGATGGAGTCCTCCGTGCTCTGCGGCTTCTCGTCCTCCCCCACCGGCACCAGCTCGGGGGAGATCTCCTGCTCGACGATCACCCGCAGCAGGTCGTTGGTGTCGGCGTCGAACTGGTCGGTGGAGGCGACCCAGCGGATCAGGTGCTGGATCAGCGTCTTCGGCACCCCGGTGTTCACCGCATAGTGCGACATCTGGTCGCCGACGCCGTAGGTGCACCAGCCGAGCGCCAGCTCGGAGAGGTCACCGGTGCCGAGCACGATGCCGCCGCGCTGGTTGGCGAGCCGGAACAGGTAGTCGGTGCGCAGCCCGGCCTGGACGTTCTCGAACGTCACGTCGTAGAGGGGCTCGCCGTGGGAGAACGGGTGTCCCATGTCGCCGAGCAGCTGCTTCGCGGCCGGCCGGATGTCCAACTCCTCGAAGGTCACGCCGAGCGAGCCGGACAGCCTGGTGGCGTTGTCCTTGGTCCCCTGGCTGGTCGCGAACCCCGGCAGCGTGAAGGCCAGGATGTCGCTGCGTGGCCGGCCGAGCCGGTCCATCGCCTGAGCGGCCACGATCAGCGCGTGCGTGGAGTCGAGGCCTCCCGAGACCCCGATCACGACCTTGGGGTTGCCGATCGCGCGCAGCCGCTGCTCGAGCCCCGACACCTGGATGTTGTAGGCCTCGTAGCAGTCCTGCGCCAGACGCGCCGGGTCGTCAGGGACGAACGGGAATCGGTCCACCTGCCGGCGCAGCCCGAGGTCGCCGGACGGCGGGTCGAGCTCGAGCTCGACGGTTCGGAACGCGTCGGCGCCGACCCGGTCGGCCCAGGTGCGCCGGTTGTCGTCGAAGGTGCCCTGCCGCATCCGCTCCTGCCGGATGCGCAGCACGTCCACGTCGGCCACCGACCGGCGGGGCCCGTCGGGGAACCGCTCGGTCTCGGCGAGCAGCTCGCCGAGCTCGTAGACCATCGTCTGCCCGTCCCAGGACAGGTCGGTGCTCGACTCCCCGGCGCCGGCCGCTGCATAGAGGTAGGCGGCCAGACACCGCTGGGACTGGGAGCGCACCAGCAGCCGCCGGTCGTCGGCGCGGGCCACCGTGATCGGGCTGCCGGAGAGGTTCAGCAGCACCGTTGCTCCTGCCAGCGCGGCCTCCGCGCTCGGAGGCACCGGCACCCACAGGTCCTCGCAGATCTCCACGTGGACGACGAGCCCGGGTACGTCACGCGCCCGGAACAGCAGGTCCGGGCCGAACGGCACCGTGACTCCGCCGAGCTCGATGGACTCGCCGCGCCTGTCGTCCCCCGGCGCGAAGTGCCGGCGCTCGTAGAACTCGCGGTAGTTCGGGAGGTAGGACTTGGGGGCGACGCCGAGGACGGCCCCGGCGTGGATGACGACCGCGGTGTTCAGGAGCCGGTTGCGCTGCCGGAGGGGGGCACCGACCACGAGCACTGTGCGCAGGTCCGCCGAGGCCACCGCGATCTCGGCCACGGCCGACTCGACCTCGTCGAGGACCGCGTCCTGCAGGAACAGGTCCTCGATGGCGTAGCCGGTCAGCGCGAGCTCCGGGAACAGGGCGACCGCGACCCCCTCCGCGTTGCAGGCCCGGGCCTCGGCGAGGATTGCCGCTGCATTCCGTTGCGGGTCGGCGACCGATATCGGCACCGTGCAGGCGGCGACGCGCACGAAGCCCTGGTCGTACACCGAGTCGAAGTCCACGGCTGGAGTCTGTCAAACCCGTGGTCCGGACGGCCCAGGACGTCAGGGTCTGCCTGGTCGTGACGGTCACCACAGCGCTCGTCCGGCGCTCTGCCCGCCGTGCGGGGCTAGCCTGATCGTGGTCCGGGGACTCCACCAGGGAGCCTCGAGAACACTGTGCGAGGACACCATGAGTGAGACGACAGCACCGTACGGCGCCGGCACCCCCGCCACGCCAGCGAGACGGGTCCGCACCCATCATCTGCGCGAGATGAAGGAGCGCGGGGAGCGTTGGGCGATGCTGACGGCCTACGACATGTACACGGCCGCGGTCTTCGACGAGGCCGGCATCCCGGTGCTGTTGGTGGGTGACTCGGCCTCGAACAACGTCTACGGGAACGAGACGTCGCTGCCGGTCACCGTCGACGAGCTGGTCCCGCTGGCGCGGGCCGTCACCCGGTCGGTCAGCCGCGCGCTCGTCGTCGCGGACCTTCCGTTCGGCTCCTACCAGGCGTCACCCGAACAAGGGTTCCACACCGCCGTACGGTTCATGAAGGAGGCCGAGGCGCACGCGGTCAAGCTCGAGGGCGGCGCGGAGATGGCCCCGCAGGTTCAGCTGCTCACCCGGTCGGGGATCCCGGTGATGGCCCACATCGGCTTCACCCCGCAGTCCGAGCACAACCTGGGTGGCTACCGCGTACAGGGCAGGGGTGAGACGGGGCAACGGCTGCTGGCGGACGCGCAGGCGCTCGAGGCGGCCGGGGCCTTCGCGTGCGTGCTGGAGATGGTGCCCGGGGACGTCGCCGCACAGATCACCAAGACGTTGACGATCCCGACGATCGGCATCGGCGCGGGTCCGGACTGTGACGCACAGGTCCTCGTCTGGCAGGACATGGCGGGACTGCGCACCGGCCGGCTGCCGCGGTTCGTCAAGCAGTACGCCGACCTGCACGGCGTACTGCTCGGAGCGGCGCGTGACTACGCCTCAGACGTGGCGGCCGGGACGTTCCCCGGCCCGGAGCACACGTTCTGACGCACCGACCCAGGGTCACAGGAGGTCGTCGTAGGACCCGTCCGCCTCCGCGAGCCGTCTCTCCACCCGGAGGACGCTTGCTTCGTGCTCGGCGTCACCTGACATCACGGCCGCCAGGCGCAGGTGCGGAAGCGCGTCGGCGTAGCGGGACTGGCGCTCGAGCACCCGGCCCAGCGCGAACCGCGCCCACACGTCGGTGGGACAGTCCTCGACCAGCAGAACGAGGTCGGCCTCGGCGCGCCGCAGCTGCGCGCTCTGGAAGAACGCCCAAGCGCGCAGCGTGCGCAGGCTGGCGGACCCGGGCTCGACGTCGAGGGCGGGGTCGAGAAGCGCGATCGCACGCC
>JAICWH010000011.1 GCA_025934895.1 Nocardioidaceae bacterium
CCTCGCGGTAGAACTCGCCGGTGAACGGGTTGAGCGAGCGCATGATGTCGCCGATGGTCCGGTAGCCGTGGGCGTCCGCGTGCGGCGCCTCGGTGCGGTTGGCCAGTTCGAGGACGCCCGGGTTGGTCTCGCCGACCATCTTCTCGCAGTAGTCCACGCCGACCAGATTCTCCTGGAAGATGTTGTGGTCGAACATGTACTCGGCCGCCTCGCCGAGATTCACGATCCACTCCCCCAGATGCGGGGGCTTCACGCCGTACGCCATGTTCTGGGCGTAGCAGGAGCAGGTCGCGTGGTTGTCACCGCAGATGCCGCAGATGCGGCTGGTGATGAAGTGCGCGTCGCGCGGGTCCTTGCCCTTCATGAAGATCGAGTAGCCGCGGAAGATCGAGCTGGTGCTGTGGCACTCGGCCACTCTCCTGCTCCCGAAGTCGATCTTGGTGTAGATGCCCAGCGAGCCCACGATCCGGGTGATCGGATCCCAGGCCATCTCGGTGAGTCCCTGTGCGTCCGTGGAGACGCTGCTGGGGCTGGGAATGGTCGACGTCATGCGTCGCCTCGCCTTCCGGTGTCAGGGGTGGGGGCTGCTCGGCGGACGCGGGCTACCAGGTGCGGGTGGCACCCGTGGTGAGCCTCGGGCCTCGGTGGCGCCACTTGGGCTCCTTGTCGAGGGTGCGGGTGGTGACTGCGCGCAGGCGCTTGATGGTCTTGCCGTAGACGCCGACGGCGTTGGTGGAGAGCTTGCCGCCGGGTGGCTCGTCCATGAACGGCATGAACTTGTCCGGGAAGCCGGGCATCGTGCAGCCGATGCAGATGCCGCCCACGTTGGGGCAGCCGCCGATGCCGTTCATCCAGCCGCGCTTCGGGACGTTGCACTTCACGGCCGGCCCCCAGCAGCCGAGCTTGACGATGCACTTGGGCGAGCCGTACTCCGTCGCGAAGTCGGCCTGCTCGTAGTAACCGGCGCGGTCGCAGCCCTCGTGCACGGTCTGGCCGAACAGCCAGGTCGGTCGCAGCGCGTCGTCCAGCGGGATCATCGGAGCCTGCCCGGTGGCCATGTAGAGCAGGTAGGTCAACGTCTCGGACAGGTTGTCCGGTTGGATGGGGCAGCCGGGGACGCAGACGATCGGGATGCCGGCCTTGGACCTCCACTCCCACCCGAGGTAGTCCGGGACCCCCATGGCGCCGGTCGGGTTGCCGGCCATCGCGTGGATCCCGCCGTACGTCGCGCAGGTGCCGACGGCGACCACGGCCGTGGCCTTCGGGGTCAGTCGGTCCAGCCACTCGCTGGTCGTCATCGGCTGCCCGGTCATCGGGTTGTTGCCGAACCCGCACCAGTAGCCCTCGTCGTGCAGCTTCTCGTTCGGGATGGAGCCCTCCACGACCAGGACGAACGGGTCGAGCTCACCCCGGTCGGCCTTGAAGAACCACTCCAGGAAGTCGTCCGCGCCACCGTTCGGGCCGCACTCGAAGTCGATGAGCGGCCAGTGCACGGCCACCTGCGGCAGTCCCGGCAGGGCGCCCAGCGCGATCTCCTCCACGCTCGGCTGGGTGGCGGCCGTCAGAGCGACGGAGTCCCCGTCACAGCTGAGTCCGGCATTGATCCACAGCACGTGGATGAGGGTCTCTTCAGCCTTGATGGCCTCGACTGTGGGCATCACCGCCACCGCTCCCGGGGCGAGGTCCAGGCCCCACATCAGGCGCTCGAGCCGACGAGGTCGGCTCCTCGCGCAACGTTCGTCCTAGTTAGCACCCGCCGGACGAAGTGTGTCAAGGGTCACACCGGCGAGCCGTCAGAGCGCGTCGAGCCACTGCTGCCAGACGTCGAGCGCAGCGCCGGTCTTCGCGCTGACCGGGACGATCCGGACGGCCGGGTTGAGCGTTGCGGCATCGGCGCTGAACCGGTCGACGTCGAAGTCGACGTAGGGAAGCAGGTCGGTCTTGTTCACCACCACGAGGTCCGCCGCGGCGAACATGTGGGGGTACTTCAACGCTTTGTCGTCACCCTCGGTGACCGAGATGACGACCACCTTGCGGCTCTCGCCGAGGTCGAACAGTGCCGGGCAGACCAGGTTGCCGACGTTCTCCACGAACAGCAGGCTCCCGGGTTCCGGGTCCAGCGAGTCGAGCGCACGCGCGACCATGGTGGCATCGAGGTGACAGCCCGCGCCGGTGTTCACCTGCACGGCGCGGGCACCGGCCCGGCGGATCCGCTCGGCGTCGAACAGCGTCTCCTGGTCGCCCTCGATGACGGTCACCGGGCGCGTCGAGTCGGTGATCGTGCGCTCCAGCAGCGTGGTCTTGCCCGAGCCCGGGGAGCTCATCAGGTTGACCGCGACGATCTCAAGCCCGGCCAGCCGGTCCCGGTTCGCCGCGGCGAGCTCGTCGTTCTTGGCCAGCACCGCGACCTCGAGCTCGAGGGTGTGGGTGCGGGTCCCGGGGTCGGCCGGGACGTGCTCGTGGGTGTGGCCCTCATGGGTGTGGTCGTCGTGGGGGTGGCCCTCGGGCTCGCCCAGCGTGGTCACCCGGGCCCCGTCGTGGCCGCAGCCGCAGCTGCTGCACATCTCAGGCCACCTCCACTCAGGCCACCTCCACCGAGGTGACCGAGAGCTCGCGCCCGGAGAGCAGCTGCACGTCGGCGCTGCCGCACCCGCAGAGCAGGATCGGGTCGTCGAGGACGAAGTCGGCGGCGCACGACCGGCAGTGCGCGCGGGCGTGCTCCTCGACGATCTCCAGGGACGCGCCGGCGAGAGCCGTGCCGGCGGTGGCCAGCTCGAAGCAGAAGGTGAGCGCGTCCGGGACCACGCCGGCCAGCCGCCCCACGCGGAGCCGCACGACCGCTACGTGCCGGTCCGCGGTGCGCTCCAGCACCGAGGCCACCACGCTCTCCGCGATCGCCAGCTCGTGCACCGCGCGGTCCGGCTACTCGACGCGCTTGTCGGCGGCGTCGGCCTTGGTGGGCTTCCCGACCCAGACCGTCTTGATGTTGGTGAACTCGCGCAGGCCGTGGGTCGCGAGCTCCCGGCCGTGGCCGGAGGCCTTGACGCCGCCGAAGGGCAGGGCGGGGAACGAGGCCACCATTCCGTTGATGAAGGTCTGGCCGGCCTGCAGGTCGCGGATGAAGATCTCCTGCTCGCCCGGGTCGTTGGTCCAGGCGTTCGAGCCGAGGCCGAAACGAGTGGCGTTCGCGATGCGTACGGCGTCCTCGATGTCGTTCGCGCGGTGCACCTGGGCGACCGGTCCGAAGACCTCCTCGAGGAACATGTCCATGTCCTCGGTCACATCGGCCAGCAGGGTCGGCAGGAACCACCAGCCGTCCCGGTCGGGACGCTCGCCGCCGACGAGCACCTTCGCGCCCTTGTCGACCGCGTCCTTGACCAGCTCCTCGACGTCCGTGCGGCCCTGCTCGGTGGCCAGCGGGCCGACGTCGGTGCCCTCCTCCATGGGGTCGCCGACCGTGAGCGCCGACATCTCCTGGGCGAACAGGTCCAGGAACTCGTCGTACACGTCGGTGTGTACGATGAACCGCTTGGCCGCGATGCAGGACTGGCCGTTGTTCTGGCAGCGGGACGTGGTGGCGATCTTGGCGGCCTGCGCGAGGTCGGCTGAGGGCATCACCACGAAGGCATCGGAGCCGCCGAGCTCGAGGACGACCTTCTTCAGCGACTCACCGGCCGTCCGGCCCACCGCCACGCCAGCGGCCTCGCTGCCGGTCAGGGTGGCGGCCGCCACCCGGTCGTCGCACAGGACCGCGTCCACCTTGCTGCTGCCGATCAGCAGTGTGGTGAAGACGTCGTCGGGGAATCCCGCATCGCGGAACAGCTCCTCCATGAAAAGCGCCGTTTGGGGCACGTTGCTGGCGTGCTTCAGCAAACCGACGTTGCCGACCGCGAGTGCGGGGGCCGCGAACCTCATCGCCTGCCACAGCGGGAAGTTCCACGGCATGATCGCCAGGACCACGCCGATCGGCAGGTAGTGGGCGTAGGCCTGGGACGCGTTCACCGTGTCCGCATCCACCGGCTCGTCGGACAAGAAGTCAGCGGCGTTGTCGGCGTAGTAGCGAAGGACCGCGGAGCACTTCTGGACCTCCGCCGCGGCCGCCTTCTTCGTCTTGCCCATCTCCAGCGTCATCAGCTCCGCGACCTCTTCGGTGCGTTTGTCGCAGATGTCCGCGGCCGCCCGGAGCCATCCCGCACGCTCCTCGTGGGTGGTGAGCCGGTAGGACTCGAAGGCGGCAGCCGCACGGGCGAGCTTCTCCTCGAGCTGGTCGTCGGTGAGCTCGTCGAAGGTCTTGACGACTGTGCCCGTGCGCGGGTCGGTTGTGGAGATGGCCATACCCTTACCCTTCCACGCATGGACGCGCCGACCAAGCCGTCGGTCCCGCCCGCAGAGAAAGAGAGCTGAGAAGCTGTGCAGATCTGGCCAGGACGCCCGTACCCTCTGGGGGCGACGTATGACGGGGCCGGAGTCAACTTCGCGCTCTTCTCCGAGGTGGCCGACAAGGTCGAGCTCTGCCTGATCGGCGACCGGGGCAAGGAGAGCCGGGTCGAGATGGTGGAGACTGACGCGTTCGTGCACCATGTCTACCTGCCGGGCGTGCAGCCCGGCCAGCGCTACGGCTACCGCGTGCACGGTCCCTACGACCCGGCGCACGGCCACCGGTGCAACCCGGCGAAGCTGCTGCTGGACCCCTACGCGAAGGCGGTCGAAGGCCAGATCGACGGGGACGAGTCGCTGTTCTCCTACCGGTTCAAGGGCAAGCAGGCGTTCAACGACGCGAACAGCCTCGGCCACACGATGCTCTCGGTGGTGATCAACCCGTTCTTCGACTGGGGAAGCGACCGCTACCCCGAGCACGAGTACCACGACACCATCATCTACGAGGCGCACGTCAAGGGCCTGACGAAGACCCATCCGGACGTGCCCGCCGAGATCCGCGGGACCTACGCCGGGGTGGCGCACCCGGTGATGCTCAACCATCTCAAGAGCCTCGGCGTCACCGCGATCGAGCTGATGCCGGTGCACCAGTTCGTGCAGGACAGCACCCTGGTCGAGAAGGGGCTGGCCAACTACTGGGGCTACAACACGATCGGCTTCTTCGCGCCGCACAACTCCTACTCGGCCACCGGTCAGCGCGGGCAGCAGGTGCAGGAGTTCAAGGCGATGGTGAAGGCGCTGCACGAGGCCGACATCGAGGTGATCCTCGACGTGGTCTACAACCACACGGCCGAGGGGAACCACCTCGGTCCCACGATCTGCTTCCGCGGCATCGACAACGCTGCCTACTACCGACTGGTGGACGACGACAAGCAGCACTACTACGACACCACCGGCACAGGGAACACCCTGCTGATGCGGCACCCGCACGTGCTGCAGCTGATCATGGACTCGCTGCGCTACTGGGTGACCGAGATGCACGTGGACGGCTTTCGGTTCGACCTCGCCTCCTCGCTCGCCCGCCAGTTCCACGAGGTCGACCGGCTCTCTGCCTTCTTCGACCTGGTCCAGCAGGACCCGGTCGTCAGCCAGGTCAAGCTCATCGCCGAGCCCTGGGACGTCGGGGACGGCGGCTACCAGGTGGGCAACTTCCCGCCGCTGTGGACCGAGTGGAACGGGAAGTACCGCGACACGGTCCGCGACTACTGGCGTGGGGAGCCCGGCACGCTCGGGGACTTCGCGTCGCGGCTCAGCGGGTCCTCGGACCTCTACGAGCACTCGGGTCGCAAGCCGATCGCGTCGGTGAACTTCGTCACCGCGCACGACGGGTTCACCATCCGCGACCTGGTGTCCTACAACGACAAGCACAACGAGGCCAACGGGGAGGGCAACAACGACGGCGAGAGTCACAACCGGTCCTGGAACTGCGGAGTCGAGGGTCCGACCGACGACCCGGCGGTGCAGGCGCTACGGGCCCGTCAGCAGCGCAACTTCCTGGTGACGCTGCTGCTGTCCCAGGGCGTCCCGATGATGCTGCACGGCGACGAGCTCGGCCGCACCCAACAGGGCAACAACAACGTCTACTGTCAGGACAACCGGCTGAGCTGGATGGACTGGAAGCTCGAGCCCTGGCAGCAGGAGCTCCTCGAGTTCACCAGACGGGTCGTCGCGCTGCGCAACGACCACCCCGTCTTCCGCCGCCGGCGCTTCTTCGCGGGCGAGGTGACGCTCGCGGGTGGCGACGCCCCGGACATCGTGTGGTTCAATCCCGACGGCAAGCACAAGGACGACTGGGGCAACGCCGAGGACAAGTCGATGATGGTGTTCCTCAACGGGGACGGCATCCCCGAGCCCGGGCGTCGGGGCGAACCGGTCTTCGACGACTCGTTCCTCATCGCCTACAACGCCGGTGACAGCACCCTCGCGTTCACCATCCCCGGCGACGTCTACGGCGAGGGATGGCTGGTGGCGCTGGACACCAACGACGACGCGGCGGGCAGTGTCACCATCTTCGACGATGCCGTCTCGTTGCTCCCCGGTCTGGAGTTCGAGGTCGCTGACCGGTCGGTGGTGGTCCTGCGTCGTCCCCGGTGAGGCGTCGACTCCCCCGGCCGACCGCCCAGGGTGCTCGTCCACCGGGCCCGCAGGCCGCGACGCCCGGGCGGCTCGCAGGGGCTGCGTAGGCTCGACGCATGTCCGCACGACGCTGGAGCCCCGCCGACCTGCCGTCCCTCGCCGGCACCACCGCGGTGGTCACGGGAGCCAACTCGGGGATCGGGTGGTACACCGCCCTGGAGCTCGCCCGGCACGGCGCCCAGGTGACGCTGGCCGTCCGGAGCGTGGAGAAGGGCGAGGCTGCGGCGACCAGGATCCGGGGTGCTGCGGACTCGGCCGACGTACGCGTCGCCCGGCTGGACCTCGCGTCCCTGGCGTCGATCCACGCGTTCGCCGCGGCGTGGGAGGGGCCGCTGGGGCTGCTCGTGAACAACGCCGGGCTGATGACCCCGCCGCGCTACCGGCAGACCAGCGACGGCTTCGAGCTGCAGTTCGGCACCAACCATCTCGGGCACTTCGCGCTGACGGGCCTCCTGCTGCCGTCGCTGCTGGAGGCGTCCGCGGCCCGGGTGGTGACCGTCTCCTCGCTGGCCCACCGGCGGGGCTCGGCCGCCGTGCTCGACGGCAACCCGGCCGAGGGCTACGCCGCCTCGGCGGCCTACGGCAACTCGAAGCTGGCGAACCTGCTGTTCGCAGCCGAGCTGCAGCGTCGCTCGTCGCTGGCCGGTGTGGACCTCACCTCGACCGCGGCCCATCCCGGTGTGTCGGCGACCCACCTGGTCGCGAGCGAGCAGGGCCTGGGGTCGATCCGGGTGGTCAGGCTCCTCGCGCCCCTGGTGACGCGCGTCGTCTTCCAGTCCGCGAGTGCCGGTGCCGAGCCGACGCTCTATGCCGCGACGACCGCCGCCCCGGGTTCCTACACGGGCCCGCAGGGGATCCGCGAGAGCCGTGGCCGGGTGGGGCTCGCGCGCCGCAGCCCGCTCGCGGAGGACGAGAGCCTCGCCGCCAAGCTGTGGAGCCTCAGCGAGGACCTCACCGGTGTGCACTACTCCTGGCTCAGAGCGTCCACCTGACGGGTTTCACGGCGCTCCCTACGCTGAAGCCATGAGCCGACCCGCAACCCTGGGTGCCCTCCGCGACACCGGCTACCGCTCGCGCAGCGTCAAGACCGAGCTCCGCGAGAACCTCCTCCTCCGACTCCGATCGGGCCAGACCGCGTTCCCCGGCATCGTCGGCTTCGACGACACCGTGCTGCCCCAGCTCGAGAGCGCCCTGCTCGCCGGCCACGACCTCGTCCTCCTCGGGGAGCGCGGCCAGGGCAAGACCCGCCTGATGCGCACCATCAGCGCCCTGCTCGACGAGTGGACCCCGGTCGTCGAGGGCTGCGAGATCCACGACGACCCGGCGGTTCCGGTGTGCTCCCGCTGCCGGCGGCTGGCCGAGGAGACCGGCGACGACCTGCCGGTCGCCTGGCTGCACCGCGACGACCGGTACGTCGAGAAGCTCGCCACCCCGGACACCAGCGTGGGGGACCTCGTCGGTGACGTGGATCCCGTCAAGGTCGCGGAGGGACGCACGCTGGGCGACCCCGAGACCGTGCACTACGGGCTGCTGCCGCGCACCAACCGCGGCGTGTTCGGCATCAACGAGCTGCCCGACCTCGCCGAGCGGATCCAGGTCGCGATGTTCAACGTGCTCGAGGAGCGCGACATCCAGGTCCGCGGCTACTCCCTGCGTCTGCCGATCGACGTGCTCCTGGTGGCCAGCGCGAACCCCGAGGACTACACCAACCGGGGACGGATCATCACCCCGCTCAAGGACCGGTTCGGCGCCGAGATCCGCACGCACTACCCGCACGAGGTGTCCGAGGAGATCGCACTCGTGCGGCAGGAGGCGGCCCTCTTCGCCGACGTACCCGAGCACCTCCTCGAGGTGGTCGCCCGGCTGACCCGCGGCCTGCGCGAGTCTCCGGCCGTCGACCACCGCTCGGGGGTCAGCGCCCGCTTCGCGATCGCCGCTGCCGAGGGGGTGGCCGCGTCGGCCCTGCGCCGCTGCGCCCGAGTCGGCGAGCCCGAGGCCGTCGCGCGGGTCTGCGACGTGCCCACCGTCGTGCCCACGCTGCTCGGCAAGGTCGAGTTCGAGATGGGCGAGGAGGGTCGCGAGGTCGAGGTCGTCCAGCACCTGCTCCGGGTCGCGGTCGCCGAGACGTTCCGCGAGCGGTTGCTCGGGCTGGACCTGTCCGGGTTCACCGACCTGTTCGCCGAGGGCTCTGTCGTGGAGACCGGTGAGCTGGTGCCGGCCGCCGATCTGCTGTCCCAGGTCGGCACCGTCCCCGGACTCTCCAAGGTCCTGGACCGGCTTGGCCACGGGGACGGGCACGAGCCGCCCACGCCGGGGGAGGTGGCGGCCGCCGTGGAGTTCGTGCTCGAGGGCCTGCACCTGACCCGCCGCATCGACAAGGACACGATCGCCGGCCGCTCGGTCTACGGCGCCTAGCATGGGGGCCACGAGATGAGCAGGTTCCGCTACGGGCCCTGGCACGACGGTCCCGACCCGCTGGCCCCGCCGTACGACGTCCGCGCGGCCCTGGACGCTGTCGGCCGCGACGTGCTCGCCGGCGGCTCGCTTCGCGAGGCGCTCCGGGATCTGCTGCGCCAGGGGTTCGACGGCAACCGCGGACTCGACGAGCTCGCCGCGCGGGCCCGCCGGATGCGGAACGCCGCACGACGTCGCGGTGACCTCGGCGGCACCCTCGACCAGGTGCGCGCCGCGCTCGACCAGGCGCTCGCCGCCGAGCGTGACCAGCTCGCGGGGGAGGACGGTGACGACGCCCGCTGGGCCGAGATGGAGCTCGCCACGCTGCCCGACGACACGGCCGGTGCAGTGCGCGCGTTGGCGCCGTACGAGTGGCACTCACCCGAGGCCAAGGCGACCTACGACTCGATCCAGGACATGTTGCGCCGGGAGGTCCTCGACGCACAGTTCGCCGGCCTGAAGCGGGCCCTCGACAATCCGGACCCCGCCGCGATGCAGGCGGTGAAGGACATGCTGGCGGACCTCAACAACCTGCTCGCGGCCCACGCCCGGGGCGAGGACACCGAGGACAGGTTCCGCGACTTCATGGACAAGCACGGAGACCTGTTCCCGGAGAACCCCGAGAACGTCGACGAGCTGATCGACGCCCTGGCCCGTCGGCAGGCGGCGGCCGACCGGATGATGGCCTCGTTGACTCCCGAGCAGCGTGAGCAGCTGGCGCAGCTGATGAGCGACGCGCTGTCCGACCCGGACCTCGCCTCGCAGATGGGCCAGCTGTCGGACAACCTGCGCGCGCTGCGTCCCGGCATGAACCGCCGGCCGGTGAACATGCGTGGGGGTGAGCCGCTCGGCTACAGCGACGCCGTCGAGGCGGTCGCGGAGCTCGCCGACCTCGAGGCGCTGGAGCAGTCCCTGGCCCAGACACATCCGGGCGCGACGCTCGACGACGTCGACGTCGAGACGCTCGAGGAGCACCTCGGGGCAGGCGCGGCAGCGGACTTCCGGGCGCTGCGGGAGCTGGAGCGCGAGCTGGAGCGGCAGGGGTTCGTGTCCCGGGGCGACGACGGCCTCCGGCTGACCCCGCGCGCCGTACGCCGGCTGGGGGAGACCGCTCTCAAGCGGGTGTTCTCCCAGATGGACGCGGCGGGCACCGGGGACCACGAGGACCGTCGTACGGGCTCGGCGGACGAGCTGGTCGGCACCACGAGACCGTGGGTGTTCGGCGACGAGCTGCCTATCGACGCCGTCCGCACGGTGTCCAACGCCTTGCGCCGCGGTGCCGGCATCCCGGGGCAGCTGCTCGTCGAGGACTTCGAGGTGGTGGAGACCGAGAGGCGCACGACGGCCGCCGTCGCCGTCTGCGTCGACCTGTCGTTCTCGATGGTGCAGGAGGGCCGTTGGGGACCGATGAAGCAGACCGCTCTCGCGCTCTCGCACCTGGTCGAGACCCGGTTCCGTCAGGACGCTCTGCAGATCATCGGGTTCGACCGTTCGGCCCGCCGGATGACGCCGGTGCAGCTGGCCGACATCGAGCCCGAGTGGGTGCAGGGCACGAACCTCCAGCACGCGTTGATGATCGCGGCGCGCCACCTGCGGCGGCATCCGGACGCGGAGCCCGTCGTACTCGTCGTCACCGACGGTGAGCCCACCGCGCACATCCAGTCCGACGGGTCTCCGGTGTTCAGCTGGCCGCCGACGCGGGAGACGCTGCGGGCGACGGTCGGCCAGGTGGACGAGCTGTCCCGCTACGGCGCTGCGATCAACTTCTTCATGCTCGGCGACGACCCGGGGCTGGCCCGGTTCGTGGACGCGATGGCCCGACGCGCTGGAGGGCGGGTCTTCACCCCGGACCTGTCGCGGCTCGGTGAGTACGTCGTCGCGGACTACCTGCGCGCCCGCAACGGCCGCCGCTGACCCGGCGCATGTGGCGGGGGGATGGTGTCGACCCGGCGCATGTGGCGGGTGGAATGGTGTCGACCCGGCGCATGTGGCGGGGCGCGCGGGGTCACTCTGACCTCCCCCCGGCGCGGCGCGCCCGGTCGATTCCTTCGTACAGGATCTGCTCGATGTCTCGGTTCGCCCCGTAGACATTGCTGCGTCGCACGGCATCGACGTCCCATCCGAAGCGGCGGCGAAGGTCCTCCCGTCGAGCCTTGTCCTTGGCTCGGTGCGTCTCGCCATGAAACGCTTCACCGTCGTACTCGCAGGCATATCGAAGCTCCGGGACGCCTAGGTCGAGCCGATAGACCTCCACACCGCCGACCGTCACGGGCACTTGAGGCGTGGGCGCCGGAAGGTTGCGAAGGTCGAGCCATCGAAGTCGCAGCGTTGACTCTCCCGGCGACTCCGAGCGGGCGTCTGCCAGTGGCGTCAGCTCGCGCAGCTGCACGACTCCTCGCCTGCGTTTGAACCGCTCGACGCCGCCCACCAGCTCGGCACGGCTGAAGCCACCACGACGTAGCAGCATGTCCAGCCCCCCGATCGCCAGGTCACGTGGGGCCAGCCGACCGAGGTCCCACGCGGTCCGCAGGGGAGTGGTGACAGTGAGCGCGCCCATCGCCACCAGGTCCTCCGGCTGAAACGTGCGTTCGCCACTCGAGCAGAGCTCGTTGCGCAGCCGGTCGTTCCCGGCTGGGCGAAAGGCACACACCGTCGGGATGCGCAGATGATCGTTCGGCGGCAGAAGCCCCGTATGCAGCCAGCATGCCGTCCAGTCCGTGACCACCACGTCAGGCGGTACGACGAGCTCCAGGCTCTGCAGCCGCAACCGGATCGAGTCGGCCACCTGGTTGGCAACGTAGACGCCCTTCATCACTCGGCGCAGCAGCGAGTCAGACTCGAGTCTTCGCACGCGGTGCCGTGACAACCCCGCCCGCCGCGCCTGCTGCAGCGTGAACGGACGGTCGACGGGGAGCGGAAAGCCTGCGTAACGCAGCGCCGGAGGTCTGAGAAGGGGTTGGAATGTCACCACCAGAGGATGGACAGGTTCCAGCGAACGTGTCGGTGGCTATCCACAGGCGCCGCCAGAGTCGCCGGGTCGACGCGGGTGAGGCGCCGCCAGAGTCGCCGGGTCGACGGGGGTGAGGCGCCGCCAGAGTCGCCGGGTCGACCTAGGGCAGGACGCGAGCAGCGACGGCGAACGCGGAGTTGGCCGCCGGCACGCCGCAGTAGATCGCCGTCTGCAGGAGCACCTCGACGATCTCCTCCTCGGTCAGGCCGTTGCGGAGCGCCGCGCGCAGATGGAACTCCAGCTCGTCGAAGTGTCGGCCGGCGACCAGCGCCGTGATGGTGACCATCGAGCGGCTGCGCCGGTCCAGGCCCTCCCGGGTCCACACCCCGCCCCACGCGTAGCGGGTGATGAACTCCTGGAACTCCTCGGTCACCGGGGTCGCGCTCGCCGTAGCCCGGTCGACGTGGTCGTCGCCGAGCACCTCGCGGCGGACCCGCATGCCCGCGTCGTACCCGTCACTCACAGGTGCCTGCCCAGGTGCTCGGCCACCGCGCGGTGGAACGCCTCCGGTTGCGCGACGCTCGCGATGTGCGACGCCTCGTCGATGACCACCAGGTCCGAGCCCGGGATGGCGGCCGCCAGCTGCCCGCAGGCCGGCACCGTGGCCACCGGGTCGTCGGAGCCTGCCACCACCCGGGTCGGAGTGGTGATCTCCCCGAGCCGGTCGCGTACGTCGAACCCGGCGAGCGCGTCGCAGCAGGAGGCGTATCCCTCGGCATCCACGCTGGTGAGCATCTCGATGAACCGGTCCACCTGCTCCGGGTGCGCGTCCCGGAAGGCCTGGGTGAACCACCGCCCCTTCGTCGGCTCCGCCAGCACTGACATCCCCGAGGACCGCACCAGCTCCGCCCGCTCCAACCACCCCGACGGGTCCCCGAACCTCGGCACCGTGCAGGCGAGCACCATGGCGGTCAGCCGGTCCGCGGCGGTGAGCGCCAACACCTGGCCGATCGCCCCGCCGAGCGACAGCCCGACGAACCCGAACCTCTCGATGCCCAGGGAGTCGGCCAGCGCGAGCACGTCGCCCACCAGCCCGTTGAGCGTGTAGGGGCCGGGCGGCACCGGCGAGCGACCGTGCCCGCGGGTGTCGAACCGGACCACCCGGTAGGTCGCGGCGAGCTCCTCGGCCTCCTGGTCCCACATCTCCCACGTGGTGCCGAGCGACGGGGCCAGCAGGACGACGGGGGCGTCACGCGGCCCGTCGATGCGGTGGGCCAGGGCGACAGACATCTCAGCAGACCTCCTCGTGGTGGGCGAGCGCCCGCTCGACCCAGACGTCGACGTGCTCGGTCTGGGCGGCGGCCCAGGCCTGGTCCTTGCCCACAGCGGCCAGCAGCAACCCCAGGTTGCGCGACATCGCCGCGACGTCGAAGGTGACGTCGCCGGCGACGTCGGCGGTGCGCTCCGCGGCCGCCCCTGCCAACCGGAGCATCGTCCGCAACGGCTGCCACTCCGCGTGCCAGGCGCCGGCCGGCCGTTCCGACGCGTCGGCTCCGGAGGAGGCGAGGGTGGCCAGCAGGCCCGGTAGCTGGCGCGCCGCTGAGACGACAAGCAGCGAACGGGTCGGGTTGGCCTTGTGTGCCATCGCCGAGGAGCCGCCGCCGGAGCCGTCGGAGGCCTCGCCGACTTCCGTCTGGCTCATCAGCAGCAGGTCCGCGCAGATGCGTCCGCAGGCCTCGCCGACGGCGGCCAGTGCGGTGGCAACCCCCAGCACCGGCGTACGACGGGTGTGCCAGCCGAGCACCGGGGCCGCCAGCCCCAGGTCCGAGGCGACCGACGCGACCACGTCCGGCCCGGCAGAGCCGTAGGCCGCGAGCGTCCCCACCGGACCACCGAGCGACACCGGGAGCGGCTGGCAGGCGCGCACCACCGCCAGCGCGTCGTGCACCCCCATCAGCCAGCCCGCCACCCGGAAACCGAGCGTCGTCGGCATCGCCTGCTGGGTCAGGGTGCGGGCGACGCACAGGACCGACCGGTGCGCCCGGGCGAGGGCGGCGAGCCGACCGGCGAGCACCGCGAGCTGGCCCTCGACCTCGTGGAGCACCGCCGAGGACACCAGCATCAGGGCGCTGTCCACCACGTCCTGGCTGGTGGCGCCGTGGTGCAACCCGCTCGGGTCCTCGCCTTCGGGGACGGCACCACGCAGGGCCGCCACCAGCGGGACGGTCGGGTTGCCGGGGGAGACCGCGTCCCGAGCCAGGGCGCGCACGTCGATCCCGTCGGCGTCGAGCCGCGCGACGTTCGAGCCGAGACCGTTCGTCACCCCGGCCCGGCTCAGCGCGGCCTCGAAGGCCACCATCGCCTCGAGCACCTGACGGTCACCGGTCAGCGCCTCCGCCCAGGTGCCCACCCACACCGGTGCGAGCAGGCCGACGTCGCCGGTCTCCACCCTCGACAGGTGCTCCCCGCGGACGCGTCGCCGCTCCTCGCGGACCGCACCTCGGCCCGGGTCAGTGGGCAGCGACATCGAGGAAGACGGTCTCGTCGGCACCTTGGAGTCGCACGTCGAAACGGTATCCCCCGTCCTCCGAGGCAGCCACCAGCGTCGCCGAACGCGACGCCTCGACCGAGGAGAGAAGCGGGTCCGAGGCGTTCGCGGAAGCCTCGTCGTCGAAGTACACCCGGGTCACCACGCGCCGCAGCATCCCCCGTGCGAACACCGACATGGCAATGTGCGGTGCCTGCTCCGCGCCGTTCTCGGTCGGCACCCCGGCCGGCTTGACGGTGGTGAAGGCGTAGTGCCCGTCGGCGTCGGTGTCGCAGCGACCGAAGCCCCGGAACCCGTCCGGCGCCGGCGCCTCGAAGATGCCCGGCTCGTCGACGAAGCGTCCCGACTCGTCGGCCTGCCAGATCTCGACGAGCGAGTCGGGGATCGGCCTGCCCTCGGCGTCGTACACGCAGCCGTGCAGCGTGAAGGCGCCCGGGCGCGACGACCCGGCGACCTGGGGACCGCTGTCGTAGGGGAGCGCGTAGTGGAAGTACGGCCCGACCGTCTGCCAGGGGGTGACGCCCTCGGAGGCGGGGACGTCGGTGACCTCGTAGACGAACGTCGGAGGGATGGGCTCCGTCACGACTCCTCCATCGGGGTCCGCGCGGCGCCGCCGAGCACGATGTCGAACCGGTAGCCCAGGGCCCACTCCGGCCGGGTCGCCGAGTGGTCGTAGGACGAGATCAGCCGCTTGCGGGCCGCCTCGTCGCGGACGCCGTTGAAGATCGGGTCCTGGAAGAACAGCGGGTCGCCGGGGAAGTACATCTGGGTGACCAGCCGCTGGGTGAACGCCCGACCGAACAGCGAGAAGTGGATGTGCGCCGGACGCCAGGCGTTGGTGTGGTTCCGCCACGGGTAGGGTCCCGGCTTGATGGTCGTGAACGTGTAGTGCCCCTGCTCGTCGGTCAGGCAGCGCCCGGCTCCGACGAAGTTCGGGTCCAGCGGTGCCGGGTGCTGGTCGACCTTGTGGATGTAGCGGCCGGCGGCGTTCGCCTGCCACACCTCCACGAGCGTGTTCCGCACCGGCTTGCCGTAGCTGTCGCGCACCGTGCCGTGCACGATGATCCGCTCGCCGATCGCCTCGCCGCTGCCGTGCACGGTCAGGTCGGCGTCGGTGTCCCGGACGTCGCCCGATCCGAACGTCGGGCCGGTCAGCTCGGAGAGCCCGGCGGGTGGCATCACCAGGGCCTTGCTCGGGGAGCGCAGCACCGTGGAGGTGTAGTCGGGGAAGAGGTACGCCGGGTCGAGGACCGTAGCCACGCGGTCGGCGCTCTGCTGGGCCTTCTCGAGGTCGGTCACCGGCTCAACGCTCCATCGTCAGGGCCATGCCCTGCCCGACGCCGATGCACAGCGCCGCGACGCCGACCCCGGAGCCGGCCGTGGCCAGCTGGTGTGCCACCTGGCCGGCCAGCCGAGCCCCGGACGCGCCCAGCGGATGCCCGATGGCGATCGCGCCGCCGTGGGGGTTGACGATCTCGTCGTCGATGTCCGGCCAGGACGCGAGGCAGGCCAACGTCTGGGCGGCGAACGCCTCGTTGAGCTCCATGGTGGTCACCTCGCCCTGCTGGCGACCGGCCTTGGCCAGGGAGCGGTTCACGGCCTGCACCGGCCCGATGCCGAAGTACTGCGGGTCCACCGCGTCGACCCCGTTGCCGGTGATCCGGGCCAGCGGCTCGACGCCGAGCTCCGCGACCCCGTCCTCGTCGGCGAGCAGCAGGGCCGCCGCGCCGTCGGAGAGCTGGGAGGCGTTCCCCGCGGTGACGGTGCCGCCGTCGCGGAACGACGGCCTCAGCTTCGCCAGCGACTCGACGGTGACACCCTCCCGGATGCCCTCGTCGCGAGCCATCTCCGCCCCCGGCACCTGCACGATGCCGGCGTCGTACGCCCCGTTCGCCCACGCCTTGGCGGCGCGCTCCTGGGACCGGACGGCGTAGGCGTCGGCCTGCTCGCGGGTCACGCCGTACTTCTCAGCAAGCCGCTCGGTGCTCTCCCCGAGGCTGATCGTCCAGTCCTCCGGCATGTCCGGGTTCACCATCCGCCAGCCCAGGGTCGTGGAGTGCATCGTCGCGTTGCCGGCAGGGAACGGCCGCTCCGGCTTGAGCATGACGTACGGCGCCCGGGTCATCGACTCCACACCGCCCGCGACCATGATCGAGGCGTCCCCCACGGCGATCGCCCGCGTCGCGCCGACGACGGCGTCCAGGCTCGAGGCGCACAGCCGGTTGACCGTCGAGCCCGGCACGGAGACGGGCAGCCCGGCGAGCAGGGCGGCCATCCGGGCGACGTTGCGGTTGTCCTCACCGGCCTGGTTGGCGGCCCCGAAGTAGACCTCGGAGACCCGCGCCGGGTCGAGCGACGGGGTCCGGGACAGCAGCGCCCTGATGACGGTCGCGGCGAGGTCGTCGGGCCGGACCGTGGCCAGCGCACCTCCCAGCTTCCCCACCGGCGTCCGGACCGCATCGACGACGAACACTTCGCGACAGTGCACACGTGCCTCCAGGCTCAGCTAGTCTCAACTCGTTCATTATGCGAACATACGTTACTATGGCGAACAGCGAGGCGCCAAGCCCGGTGTTCGACAGACGAGACGGACAGGAGGCCGAGGGATGGCGGACCAGCCGCGGGAGGACCACTACGTGCAGTCCCTCGCGCGGGGGCTGAGCGTGATCACCGCGTTCGGGCCGACGACTCCCGAGCTCTCCTTGTCCGACGTCGCCCGCTCCACCGGTCTCACCCGTGCCGCGGCGCGCCGCTTCCTGCTCACTCTCGTCGACCTGGGCTACGTCCGCCAAGAGGGCAAGCTGTTCCGGCTCACGCCGCGGGTGCTCGCGCTGGGCTACGCGTTCCTCTCCAGCGTGTCCCTGCCAGGGATCGCCGGACCGCACCTGGAACGGCTGGCCGGTGAGGTCCACGAGTCGTCGTCGATGTCGGTGCTCGACGGCCGCGACGTGGTCTACGTGGCCCGGGTCCCGACCTCGCGGATCATGACGGTCTCGATCAACGTCGGCACCCGGTTCCCTGCCTACGCGACCTCGATGGGCCAGGTGCTGCTCGCCGGCCTGGACGACGACGCCCTGGAGGAGCATCTCGCCGGCCTCGACCCCGTGCCGACGACCGAGCACACCCTCACCTCCGTCGAGGCCCTGCGCTCCCGCGTCCGACAGGTCCGCAGCCAAGGGTTCGCGCTCGTCGACCAGGAGCTGGAGTACGGCCTGCGTTCGCTGGCCGCCCCGGTGCACAACCGGGCCGGCACGGTGGTGGCCGCGGTCAACGTCTCCACCCAGGCCAGTCGGGTCGGCCCCGAGGAGACCCGACGGGCGCTGCTCCCGCCGTTGCTGAAGGCGGTCGCCGAGATCGAGAACGACCTGTCGCGCAGCCCCTAGTCCGCCGGTCCACCCGCGTGCAAGGCTCCCCCCATGCGCACCCAGGTCGTCATCATCGGTGCCGGCCCGGCCGGCCTGCTGCTGTCCCACCTGCTCGACCGGGCGGGTGTCGAGTCGGTGCTGGTGGAACGACAGTCCCCGGACCACGTCGCCGGCCGGATCCGCGCCGGCGTCCTCGAGTCGTCCTCGGTCGACCTGCTCACCGATGTTGGCCTCGGGAAGCGGATCGCCGCCGAGGGCGACGAGCACCGGGGGATCTACCTGCAGTGGACCGACTCCCCCAGAGCCGTGGCCAGAGCCGTGGCCAGAGCCGCGGCCAGAGCCGAGGCCAGAGCCGAGGCCGGAGCCGGGGCCGGCGCCGAGACCCAGCGCCACCACCTGGACTTCGTCGACCACGTCGGCAGGTCGGTGTGGGTCTACGGCCAGACCGAGGTCACCAAGGACCTGATGGAGGCGCGCCAGGCAGCCGGGCAGCAGGCCTACTACGAGGCGTCCGACGTCACCCTGCTCGACGTCGACAGTGAGCGCCCCTCGGTCACGTTCACCGACTCGCACGGCGTCCCCCAACGCATCGAGGCGGACGCGGTCGCCGGCTGCGACGGCTTCCACGGTCCCTCGCGGACGGCCATCCCGTCGGCGTCGCGGCGCACCTGGGAGCGGGTCTATCCCTATGCGTGGCTGGGCGTGCTGGCCGACGTACCCCCGTCCACCGACGAGCTGATCTACGCCTGGCACCCGGACGGCTTCGCGTTGCACTCGATGCGCTCGGCGACCGTGTCGCGGCTCTACGTCCAGGTGCCGCCGGAGGAGGACATCGCCGGGTGGTCCGACGACCGGATCTGGGACGCGCTCGCCACCCGGCTCGGGCACGGGCGCAACGGCTGGTCGCTGCAGCAGGGCCCGATCACCGAGAAGGCCGTGCTGCCGATGCGCAGCTTCGTCTCGACCCCGATGCGGCACGGGCGCCTGTTCCTGGCCGGCGATGCCGCGCACATCGTGCCGCCGACCGGGGCGAAGGGCCTGAACCTCGCCATCGCGGACGTCACGCTGCTGGCCCGGGCGCTCAGCGCGTGGCTGGTGGACGGGTCACGAACGCTGGTGGACTCCTACTCCGAGGACGCGTTGCGCCGGGTCTGGCGGTGCACCCACTTCTCGTGGTGGATGACCTCGATGCTGCACACGGTCCCGATCGAGAAGGGCGGCGACGACTTCGACCGTCAGCTGCAGCTCTCGCAGCTGCGGTGGGTGACCTCGTCCGAGCCCGGGGCCGCCGGCCTGGCCGAGAACTACGCCGGCCTGCCGATCGGCTTCTGAGCGTAGTCTGCCCAGCGGCTTGTCCGAGCGCAGTCTGCCCGGCGGCCCGTCCGAGCGCAGTCTGCCCAGCGGCCCGTCCGAGCTCAGTGCAGGGCGCGCCCGAGCAGGTCGAGGAGTGCCTTCCAGTGTCGCTCCGTGGCGGCCTCGTCGAAGACCGCGGTGTCGCTCATCGTGAAGCCGTGCGCCGCCCCGTCGTACTGCTCGCAGACGTGGCGCACGCCGGCCGACGTGAGGGCCTCCTCGAGGCGGGCCTGCTGCTCGGGCGGCATCCCCTGGTCGTGGTCGGCGCTGGCGACGTACACCTCCGCTCGCAGCCGATCCACGAGCAGGTGCGGGCTGTCCGGCGCGTCGGTGGCCAGCCGGGCGGGATGGAAGGCGGCCACCGCGGCGACCTGCTCCGGCCGGTGGGCCGCGGTCCGCAGGGCCAGCGCCCCGCCCATGCAGTAGCCGGTGACGCCGACCGGGCCGTCCGACACCTGGGGCAGCCCGGTCAGGAAGTCCAGGTAGCCCTCCGCGTCGCTCATCGCCCGCTCCGGGCTGAGCTGGCCCATCCAGGGCCGCAGGACGGTGAACAGCCGTCCGCGGGCGTCCGGGTCCGCCAGGTCGCTGAGGTCCAGCAGCGGTGCACGGCCCTGCCGGTAGAAGACGTTGGGCACCAGGACGACGTACCCCTGCTCGGCGATCCGGCCGGCCATCTCCTCCAGCCGGGGCCGGAGACCGAACGCGTCCATGTAGAACAGCACGCCGGGGTGAGTGCCGGGCCGCTTCGGTGCGGCGAGGAAGGCGTCGGCGACGCCGTCGCGGGTGCGGACGTCCACGGTCGAGGTCTGCAGCGCCATGGGGGGAGTGTGTCACGCAGGAGCATCGACTTCATCGTGCGTTCAGGTGGCCGGGCTACCGTTCTCGTGTGGTGACCTCACTGCTGCAGCACCTCCTGCACGTGCCCGCACCGGTGGTGCTGCTGGTGGTCGGCGCGCTCGTCTTCGGGGAGGCCGCCGTCTTCCTCGGCTTCGTGCTGCCCGGCGAGACCGCGGTGCTGCTGGGGGGGTTCCTCGCCTCGACCGGGCGGGTCTCGGTCGTCCTCCTGGCGGTGGTGGTGGTGGCCGCCGCGATCGTCGGCGACTCCGTCGGCTACGAGGTCGGCAAGCGGTTCGGTCCCCGGCTGCTGCGCACCCGGCTCTTGCGCAGGCACGTGCACCGGATCGACCAGGCCCGCGCGTTCCTCGACGGCCGCGGCGCGTCGGCCATCTTCGTGGCGCGGTTCACCGCCTTCCTCCGTGCGGTGATGCCGGGGCTGGCGGGCCTGAGCGGGATGCGCTACCGCCGCTTCCTGCTGTTCAACGCCGCGGGCGGTCTCGCGTGGGGCCTCGGCTGCACCGTGGCGGGCTACCTCGCGGGCAGCTCCTACCAGTCGATGGCGGGTTACCTCGGGCAGGGAGGCGCGGCAGTGGCCGCGGTGCTGGCGGTCGTCGTCCTGGTCGGGTGGCGGGTGGCCAAGCATCGCCGGGACCGCGACGAGTCCGCCGCACGCGACCTCAACGAGCCGGTGACGGGGGCCGGGTCGACACCATGAGGTCACCGGCACCCGGTCTCACCCGGGCGGGTGCAGGAGGAGGCCCGCGTACGTCGGGTGCCGCTCGACCCACCACCTGACGTAGGGACACACGGCCACCACCTGCGTGGCTCCCTCGGCCCGGATGTCGTCGAGCGCCCGGCGCACGAGACCGTCGGCGACCGCCACGTCGTCGAAGCCCGGGTCCACCACGGTGCGGGTGAGCACGACCAGCCGCTCGGTGCGCTGGTAGGACAGGTGGCCGGCAGGGCGCTGCTCGACGAACGCCTCGTAGCGCTCGGCCTCCGGCACGTGCCGGGTCCGCGCGTCGCGCGCTGGGGGGTCCGCGTCCGACGGCCGCAGCAGCGTGGTGCTGAGCACCTCGTCGAGCCAGTCGCCGTACTCGCGGGCGGCCCAGCCCCGAACCGAGCCGAGCAGGTGCCAGAGCAGCGAGTTCATCACAGCCCAACAGACGTCCGCGCCCTTCTCGACGCTCACGTCGGAGCGCATGCCGCCCGTGCCGGCGAGGTGCGTGACGAACGCGGTCGCGCCGGCCATGCTCTCGCGCCGGATGGTGGCGGCGAGCTCGTGCACCTCGGCGTCCACGTCGGCCGCGGCGAGCACGACCGCGCCGACCGGGGCCGCGCGAGCGCCCACGTCGAGCTGCATCTCCACCCACATCCGCACCAGCCGGCGCGGATCCCGCTCCTCCTGCATCGCCTTCACCGCCGGGCGCTCGGCCATCGGCACCGGCTCGTCGTCGCCGACGAGGGCCCAGTCCCAGACCAGCTTGAGCAGCGCGCCCTTGCCGCCGACCGAGGAGAAGACCGTCTTGCGTCCCACCCCGGCCCGCGTCGCGACGGCGTCGATGGTGGTGGCGGCGTAGCCGCGCTCGGCGAACAGCTCGCCGGCAGCGGCAACGATGGCGCGTCGGGTCGCACGCGCCTGCTGGTCGCGCGCCCGCGAGGAGTAGGCCGGCCTGGCTTCGGACTGCACGAATAACTCCTTGACGTCTCGGACCAGCGAGGAGACTATGAGTGTCGTCACAACACTACCAGTGTCATGGAGGAGTCAGCATGAGGATCGCCGTCATCGGAGCCGGTCCCGCCGGGCTGCTGCTGGGGGCCGCGCTGGCGCGCCGTGGTCACGGTGTGGTCGCGGTCGACCGGGACCCCGGCCCACCCGTCACCGGACGCTGGGAGCGGCACGGGGTCATGCAGTTCCACCACGCCCACGGGTTCCGTGCGCAGGTGGCCGAGGTGCTCGCCGAGCAGTGGCCGCAGGCTCTCACGACGTGGATGGCGCTCGGCGCCGAGCCGATCGTCTTCGACCTTCCGGGAGTCGGTCCGGTAGCCGGTGCCTACCGGTCCCGCCGTGACACGTTCGAGCGCGCCCTGCGAGCCACCTCCCTGGACGTCCCCGGGCTGAGCGTCCGACGGGGCCACGTCGACGACGTGCTCTTCTGGGGAGGCCGGGTCCGAGGTCTCCTGGTGGACGGATCGAGGCTGGAGGCGGACCTCGTGGTCGATGCCTCCGGCCGGTCCGGTCGCGCCGCCGACGGGCTGCGCGCCCCGTCCACCGTCGGCGGCCCGTGCGGGATGGCCTACGTCGACCGGCAGTACCGCCTCCGTGCCGGAGCCGAGCCCGGGCCGATGGCCAACCCGCTCGCCTGGCAGGCCGACTTCGACGGCTACCAGTGCATCGTGTTCCTGCACGAGCGGGGGTACTTCTCGGTGCTGATCGTGCGCCCCACCGCCGACGCCGCGCTCAAGGACCTACGACACCGGGGCGCCTTCGAGGCCGCCTGCCGGGCGATCCCCGGCCTCTCGGAGTGGACCGACCCGGGCCGTGCTGCGCCGGTGACCGAGGTGGTCCCCGGTGGTCCGCTCCGCAACGTCTACCGCACCCAGCGCGGCGTCGACGGGAGTCCGGTGGTCCCCGGGCTGGTCAGCGTCGGCGACTCGGTCGCGACCACGACACCGACGTTCGGCCGCGGCGTGGCCACCACCTTCACCCAGGTGCGGGCGCTGCTGGAGCTGCTGGACTCTGATCGCGACCCGGCGCTGGTGGGCGAGCCGTTCGAGGCCTGGTGCGAGCAGAACATGCTGCCCTGGGTGCTCGACCACATGCAGATGGACGGAGAGCTGGTGCGCCGCTGGGAGGGAGGGGACGTGGATCTGTCCCGCCGGCTGCCCTCCGACCTGATCCTGGCCGCCGCTGCCCGGGACCCGCGCATCAACGAGGTCACGCCGGGCTACGTCGGGATGTACCGCCTCCCGTCGTCCCTGGACCCTGTCGAACCGCTGGCCCGGGCCGTCTACGAGACCGGGTGGCGTCCGCCGTACAGTCCGGGGCCGGGTCGGGGGGAGCTTGTCGAGATCGTCTCGGCCGCGATCCGTCGGGCACCGGCGGTCGCCGCATCGTCGGCCTGAAGCCGCGTGCCTTCAGGTGGCCGTGTGCTCGGCGGGAACGACCTCCCGGGCCGGAGGGGGGCCCGGGGGAGTGCCGTCGCCGAAGGGGCTGCCACCGAGCTGCTCGCGCCCGTGCGGCGTGAGCCAGTTCGACAGGTCCGGGCCCTTGGGGACGATCCGGGTCGGGTTGATGTCGGAGTGCACGACGTAGTAGTGCCGCTTGATCTGCTCGAAGTCGATGTTGTCCCCGAAGCCCGGCGTCTGGAACAGGTCGCGCGCATAGCCCCACAGCGCCGGCATCTCGATGAGCTTGTTGCGGTTGCACTTGAAGTGCCCGTGGTAGACGGGGTCGAACCGGGCGAGCGTCGTGAACAGGCGTACGTCGGCCTCCGTGACGTGGTCACCGACCAGGTAGCGCCGGTCGGTGAGCCGCTCCTCGAGCCGGTCGAGGGCGGCGAACAGCCGGTCGTAGGCGCGCTCGTACGACGCCTGCCGCCCGGCGAAGCCGCAGCGGTAGACGCCGTTGTTCACGTCGGTGTAGATCCACGAGCTCACCTCGTCGATCTCGTCGCGCCAGGCCTCGGGGTACAGCTCCGGCGCCCCGTCACGGTGGTAGGCCGTCCACTCCAGCGACAGGTCGATGGTGATCTGCGGGAAGTCGTTGGTGACCACCTGGCCGCTGGGCACGTCGATCATCGCGGGCACCGTGATGCCCTTGGAGTAGCCGGGGTCGCGCGCCAGGAACGCCTCCTGGAGTCGCTCGATGCCGAGCACCGGGTCGCGGCCCCCGGGGTCGAGGTCGAAGGTCCAGCTCCGGGAGTCGTGGGTCGGCCCGCACAGCCCCAGGCCGATCGCGTCCTCGAGCCCCAGCAGCCGGCGCACGATGATCGCCCGGTTCGCCCAGGGGCAGGCGCGTGCCGCCACCAGCCGGTAGCGGCCCGGCTCGACCGGCCAGCCGTCGCGGCCGTCCTGGGTGATCCGGTCCTCGAGGTAGTCGGTGTCACGCGTGAAGTCGTCCTCGACGTACTGCTGCTCGGTCATGCGTCCTCTTTCCGAGACGGGGCAACACCCGACAAGTATCTCGTGGAACCGCTCCGAAACGTCGGCCTCAGCCGCGCAGCAGCTCCTCGAACGGTGTCGGGTCGGCGAAGTGGTCCACCGCCCCGGCCGTCCGTGACCCTAGCCGACCATCGGACTGCAGGGCGTCCGCCAGCTCGCGGGCCGCGCGCTCCACCCGAGCCGACAGCGAGCCGTCCGGCGCGGAGCCGGCGAAGTCCTCGCTGGCGGCGAACACGGCGGTGGGCACGACCCGGGCCCGCAGGTGGGCGAACAGGGGCCGCACCGCATACTCCAGGGCCAGCGAGTGCCGGGCGGTGCCCGCGGTCGCTGCGATGAGCACCGGCTTGCCCTCGAGCATCCCGTCCTCGAGGACGTCGAAGAACGTCTTGAACAGACCGCTGTAGGACGCGGTGAAGATCGGCGTCACGGCGATGAGCGCGTCTGCGCGACGCACCGTCTCGACGGCCTCGGCCAGGCCACCGCTGGGGAAGCCGGTCAGCAGGTTGTCGGTCAACGCGTGCGCCAGGTCCCGCAGCTCGACGACCTCGACCTGCACCCGCTCGCCGTGCAACCGCAGGGCCCGGTCCGCTGCGGCGGCCAGCTGGTCGGCCAGCAGCCGGGTCGACGAGGGCTGGCTGAGCCCCGCGGTGAGGACCGCGACGGTCCGGGTCATGCCGTCACCACCTGGCGGCTGAGCCCGAGGAGGGACGCGTGCGACGGGGCCTCGGGGACGTGCGCCGGTTTGAGGGCGGCGAACTCCCTGCGCAGCACCGGCACGACCTCCTCGCCCAGGATGTCGAGCTGCTCGAGCACCGTCTTGAGCGGCAGACCGGCGTGGTCGATCAGGAACAGCTGGCGCTGGTAGTCCCCGACGTAGTCCCGGAAGCCCAGGGTCTTCTCGATGACCTGCTGCGGGCTGCCCACGGTCAGCGGCGTCTGGGAGGTGAACTCCTCCAGCGAGGGACCGTGGCCGTAGACCGGTGCGTTGTCGAAGTACGGCCGGAACTCCCTGATCGCGTCCTGGCTGTGGGGCCGCATGAACACCTGTCCGCCGAGGCCGACGATCGCCTGGTCCGCCGACCCGTGGCCGTAGTGCTCGAAGCGTCGGCGGTAGAGATCGACCATCTGACGGGTGTGTGAGGCGGGCCAGAAGATGTGGTTGGAGAAGAAGCCGTCGCCGTAGTACGCCGCCTGCTCGGCGATCTCGGGAGACCGGATCGAGCCGTGCCACACGAACGGCGGGACGTCGTCGAGCGGGCGCGGCGTGGCCGTGAAGCCCTGCAGGGGGGTGCGGTACCTGCCCTCCCAGTTGACGACCTCCTCGCGCCACAGCCGGTGCAGCAGGTGGTAGCTCTCGATGGCCAACGGGATGCCGTCGCGGATGTCCTTGCCGAACCACGGGTAGACCGGGCCGGTGTTGCCCCGCCCCATCATCAGGTCCAGGCGGCCATCGGAGAGGTGCTGCAGGGTCGCGTAGTCCTCGGCGATCCGGACCGGGTCGGTGGTGGTGATCAGCGTGGTCGAGGTCGACAGCAGCAACGTCGAGGTCTGTGCGGCGATGTAGGCCAGGGTGGTGGTCGGCGCGCTCGGGACGAACGGCGGGTTGTGGTGCTCGCCCGTCGCGAAGACGTCCAGCCCGACCTCCTCGGCCTTCCTGGCGATCGCGACGGTGTTCTTGATCCGCTCGTGCTCGCTGGGGGTGCGACCTGTCGTGGGGTCCTCGGTGAGGTCCCCGACGGTGAAGATACCGAACTGCATGACTGGCTCCCGCCGTAGTAGTTCAAGATTCAACTACGTGAACCCGAGGCGTCTCGCAGCTATTCCGGCGCGGTCGGTGCCGGTTCCCGCGAGCCCCGTCAGGTGGGCACCGGCACGACGAGCAGCGCCTGCGCTGAGTGCGCGACGAGCCCCTGCTCGTCGTACACCCGCGAGGTGGCCAGGCCGATGCTGCCGCTGCCCAGCGCCGTCTCCGCGTCCAGGCAGACCCACTCGCCGACCGGGGGTCGAAGCAGGTGCACGGTCAGCTCGGTGTTCAGGAACCGCCAGTGGCTGGCGTCGAGGGCCGCGGAGACCCCCGAGGCCGAGTCGACACAGCACAGCAGCCGCTGCACCGGGCTCATCGGCTCGCCGTCGACCAGCGACACCGTCGGGCGCATCCAGACCACCCCCGGTCCCGGCTCGGTGACGGCGCCGGTGACCCAGCGCCACTCGATCGCGTCCAGGTAGCCGCGTGTCCAGTTCGGCGGCGGGTCCTTGTGCACCCCGTCCGAGGGGGTGTGCGGCAGCGGACCGCCCGGCTGCGCCGGACCGTCGTCGCGGTCCGGGAACAGCCACGCGGTTGCCCGGGCACAGAGCCGGCTGCGCTGCTCGTCGTACAGCGTCGCCTCGCACATCTCCACCGACCGCCCCGGGCGTACGACGGACGCCTCGACCACCAACGGCCCCACCGGGACCGGTCCGAGGAGCTCCATCGTGAGCCGGCCGACGACGCGCTGCGGACCGCTCCGCGCCAGCGCCTCGACGCCTCGGGCCAGCAGCGCCGCGGGCGGTCCGCCATGCTGGCTGTCAGGTCCCCACGGGCCTGCGGTGGACGGGGTGGACAGGAACCGGCCGGGGCCGTCGGGAACATAGAAGGGCTGCACGGCGGACATCCTCTCGAACCGGGACGCACCGGTCCTCACCGCGGCCCGCAGCAGGGGTGGGCAGGATTCGTTGATCGAGCGAGGGCCTGTGTATCCTTCCTTGCTGCTTGCCCCTTTAGCTCAGTCGGTAGAGCGTCTCCATGGTAAGGAGAAGGTCTACGGTTCGATTCCGTAAAGGGGCTCTGGGTCAGGGTCCTCACCGGTTCTCGGAGGTGGGGACCCCGCCCCGGTGGCGGGGTAGCTCAGGTGGTTAGAGCACACGGCTCATAATCGTGGTGTCGCGGGTTCGAGTCCCGCCCCCGCTACTGCACACGACCAACCGACGCTGGCTCGAGTCGCCCGGTGCTTGGGTGATGAGGCAGACTTGGCAGGCGTTCGACCCACCCAGACCGGCAGCACCCGAAAGTAGAGGCACCCCGTGGCCAGCAAGAGCTCAGATGTTCGCCCCAAGATCACCTTGGCCTGCGTGGACTGCAAGAACCGCAACTACATCACCAAGAAGAACCGGCGCAACGACCCGGACCGCATGGAGATGAAGAAGTTCTGCCCGTTCTGCCGCACCCACACCGCGCACCGCGAGACCCGCTGACCGGCGTCCGTTCTGCTCTCCCGCTCGGCCCCGAGGCGTGACCTCGGGGCCGTTCCGCTGTGCTAGTAGGTTGCTCACCATGCCACTCGACGCATCGGTCAAGGGACGCACCTTCCCCCCGACAGCGCCCTACACCGTGTCCCGGGAGCGTCTCGTCGAGTTCGCGGCGTCCACCGGGGCGACGTACGACGGGGGGCCGGCGCCGGCCACCTTCCCGATCGTCGTCGCGTTCGCGGCGATGACGGCACTGATGAGGGACCCCTCGGTCGGCATCGAGCTGCACCGGGTCGTGCACGGCGAGCAGCGGTTCCTCTACACCCGGCCGGTCGTGGCGGGCGACGAGCTGAGCGCCACCCTCACCGTCGAGACGCTGCGGCAGATCGGCGGCGCCGACATCATCGGCACCCGCAGCGAGATCACCGACGCCGGCGGCCTGCCGGTGTGCACCGCCTACGCCACCCTGGTGCACCGTGGGGAGGGCTCGTGAGCAGGTTCACGGCCGGGGAGGTGCTTCCCGACCAGACCTACACCGTGACCCGGGCCCATCTGGTCCGCTACGCCGGAGCGAGCGGGGACCTGAACCCGATCCACTGGTCGGACCGGGTGGCCGCGACGGTCGGTCTGCCGGGCGTGATCGCGCACGGGATGTACACCCTGGCGCTCGCGGCCCGTGCGCTCGACACCTGGGCCGGCGGTCCCGGCCACGTCGTCGAGCTCGGCGCCAAGTTCACCCGGCCGGTCGTGGTCCCCGACGACGAGGCCGGCGTCCAGGTGGTCGTCCGTGGGACGGTGAAGAACGTCACCGGCGAGGGCGCTCAGATCGCCCTCGAGGTCACCTGCGGCGGTGAGAAGGTGCTCGGCATGCCCCGCGCGGTGCTAGGTGCCTGACCAGCAGCTCGCGGAGCTGACCACGCTGCGGCTGGGTGGCCCGGCCCGTGAGCTGGTGCACGCGACAGACGAGCAGACGCTGCTGGACGCCGTACGACGGGCCGACGCGGCCGGCACGCCGCTGCTCCTGCTCGCGGGAGGCAGCAACCTCGTGGTCGCTGACTCGGGATTCGACGGCACCGTCGTGAGGGTCGAGACGCGCGGCGTCGCGGTGGAGGGCGACATGTGCGGCGGCGCGATGGTCACCGTCGCGGCCGGTGAGCCGTGGGACCCGTTGGTGGCGCGTGCCGTCGCGTCCGGCTGGGTGGGCGTCGAGGCGCTGTCGGGGATCCCCGGCAGCGTCGGCGCCTCGCCGATCCAGAACGTCGGCGCCTACGGCCAGGAGGTCGCCGACACCGTCGCCTCGGTCCGCTGCTGGGACCGGGTCGAGGCGGTGCAGAGGACCTTCGCGGCCGCCGACTGCGGCTTCGGGTACCGCACCAGCCGGTTCAAGCAGGACCCGGAGCGCTACGTGGTGCTGGACGTCACCTTCCAGCTCCGGCTCGGCGACCTGTCCGCCCCGGTCCGCTACGACGAGCTGGCCCGCTCCCTCGGGGTCGAGACCGGAGCCCGGGCACCGATGGCCGAGGTGCGGGAGGCGGTGCTCGGCCTGCGCCGGCGCAAAGGGATGGTCCTCGACGACGCCGACCCGGACACCTGGAGCGCCGGCTCCTTCTTCACCAACCCGGTGCTGGACGCGGACGCGGCGCGGCTGCTGCCTCGAGGGGCACCGCGGTGGGAGCAGTCGGACGGCTCGGTCAAGACGAGCGCCGCGTGGCTGATCGAGCGCGCGGGCTTCACCAGGGGCTACGGCACCGAACGGGTGACCCTGTCCGGCAAGCACACCCTGGCACTGACCAACCGGGGTGCCGCGCGCACCGAGGACCTGCTGGCGCTGGCCGCCGAGGTGCAGCGCGGGGTGCACGAGCGGTTCGGCATCTGGCTGGTGAACGAGCCGGTGCTGGTGGGCTGCGAGCTGGCCGCTCCGGTGTGCTGAGGCTGGGTCCCGCCACCTCGAGGTCAGCCGTTGCTGGTGGCGACACCGCCGACGACCGCGACGGCGACGAGGAGGACCGCGAGCACCAGTCCCAGCACCAGCAGGCAGGTGCCGATCAGGCCCAGCACATAGCCGGCCTGCGCCGCTCCTCGTCCGCCCAGCTGACCGTTCGACGCGTCGATCTCCGCGACGGTCCGCTTGCCCATCTGCCACGCGAACGGCGCGACGACCCCGCAGATCACGATGCCGAGGATGCCCAGGACGAGCGACGTGGTGGCCCTGGGGTGGACCGGTGCGAAGGCTCCGGGTGGGAACCCCGGCGGAGCGCCGTACGGCTGCTGTCCGCCGTACGGCGGCTGCCCGTACGCCTGCCCGTAGGTCTGCCCGTAGGTCTGCCCGTACTGGGGCTGGCCGTACCCCGGCTGGCCGTACTGCGGAGCCGTCGGCGGCTGACCGTAGGGGTCCTGCTGGCCGTGCTGACCGTAGGGGTCCTGCGGCTGCCCGTACGGACCGGGAGGCTGGTCCGGCTGCGAAGGCTGCTCAGCGTCCCCCGGCGTGTTCGTCATGGCGCCCACCCTAGGGGCTCGCCGCCCGCGGCGGCGGCGAAGCCGCACGACCTGCCCCCTGCCGAGTCGGCGCGTCCGCAGGCCTGGACCCGGTCGAGTCGGCGCGTCCGCAGGCCTGGACCCCGTCGAGTCGGCGCGTCCGCAGGCCTGGACCCGGTCGAGTCGGCGCGTCCGCAGGCCGGCCGGCTCATAGGAGATCCGGGATCCGGCTACGGCGCTTCGCTCGCCTCCGGGTCGGTCGTGACGGCGCCCACCCCAGGGACCGGCGGGCGCAGCCAGTCGTCGATGTCGGTGAGCATCCGCGACCGGACGTCGTCCGGCGCCCGTGAGGCACGCGCCGACATCCGGGCGAGCTCGGCCAGCTGCTCGTCGGACAGCCCGTGAGCGGCGCGCATGGTGGAGTACTGCGCCGCCAGCCGGGACCCGAACAGCAGCGGGTCGTCCGCCCCGAGAGCCACGGTCGCGCCGGCCGAGAGCAGCTGTGGCAGCGGCACCGACGTGAGGTCGCTGTAGACGCCGAGCGCCACGTTGGAGACCGGGCACACCTCCAGAGCAATGCCGGCCGCGACCACCCGGTCGAGCAGCTGCGCGTCCTCCGCCACCCGGACCCCGTGCCCGAGCCGGTGTGCGTGCAGCTGGTCCAGGCAGGCGCGGACACTGGCCGGACCGAGCAGCTCGCCACCGTGCGGGGTGAGCACCAGCCCGGCGCGCTCGGCGGTCCGGAAGGCCGGTGCGAAGTCCGACGTACGCCCGCGACGCTCGTCGTTGGACAGCCCGAAGCCCACCACACCGCGACCGGCGTACTGTGCCGCGAGCCGGGCCAAGGTGCGCGCGTCGAGCGGGTGGCGGGTGCGGTTGGCGGCGATCACGACCCCCATCCTCAGCCCGGTGATGCTGGCGGCATCGCGCACGGAGTCGACCACCAGGTCGGTGAAGGCGGTGATACCGCCGAAGCGGGGGGCGTAGCCGCTGGGGTCGACCTGGATCTCCAACCACCGACCGCCGTCCGCGACGTCGTCCTCGGCGGCCTCGAGAACGAGTCGGCGTACGTCGGCCTCGGTCCGGAGCACCGACCGCGCGACGTCGTAGAGCCGCTGGAAGCGGAACCAGCCCTTCTCGTCCGCAGCGGAGAGCCGCGGCGGCCAGTCCTCGACCAGCGCGTCGGGCAGCACGACGCCGTCTCGTCGGGCCAGCTCGACCAGGGTCGTGTGCCGCATCGAGCCGGTGAAGTGCAGGTGCAGGTGCGCCTTGGGCAGCGTGCCGACGGGTCGCCCGGCATCCGCAGCCCCCGGTCCCGGGGACGGCGTCAGGACAGCAGCTTCTGGATCCGCGTGACGCCTTCGACCAGGTCGTCGTCTCCGAGGGCGTAGGAGAGCCGCAGGTAGCCGGGTGCCCCGAACGCCTCGCCCGGCACCACCGCGACCTCCGCCTCGTCGAGGATCACCTCGGCGAGCTCGGCCGACGTGCGCGGCGTGCGGCCGGCGACCTCCCTGCCCAGCAGAGCCTTCACCGAGGGATAGGCGTAGAAGGCTCCGGTCGGCTCGGGGCACTCGACGCCTGGTATCTCGTTGAGCATCCGGACGATCGTCTGACGGCGGCGGTCGAACGCCTCGCGCATCCGCGCGACCGCCGACAGGTCGCCGCTCAGTGCTGCCACGGCTGCGCGCTGCGCCACGTTGTTGACATTCGAGGTGAGGTGCGACTGCAGGTTCGTCGCCGCCTTGACCACGTCCTTCGGCCCGATTATCCAGCCGACCCGCCAACCCGTCATGGCGTAGGTCTTGGCGACCCCGTTGACGACGATGCATCGGTCGGCGACCTCGGGCACCGCGACAGGCAGGGACGTCGTGGTCACGCCGGCATAGATCAGGTGCTCGTAGATCTCGTCCGTGACCACCCACAGCCCGTGCTCGAGCAGGAAGCCGCCGATCGCCTCGACCTCCTCGGCCGAGCTGACGGCGCCCGTCGGGTTGGACGGTGAGCAGAACACCAGTGCCTTCGTCCGCTCGCTCACGGCTGCCTCGAGCTGGCCCACGGTGACCTTGTAGTCCTGGGTCTCGTCAGCCAGGACCTCGACGGGCACGCCTCCCGCGAGACGGATGGCCTCGGGGTAGGTCGTCCAGTACGGCGCCGGCAGCAGCACCTCGTCGCCCGGGTCGAGGATGGTGGCGAAGGCCTGGTAGATGGCCTGCTTGCCCCCGTTGGTCACGAGCACCTGCGCCGGCTCCACGAGGTAGCCCGAGTCACGTCGCGTCTTCTCGACGATCGCCTCCTTGAGCTCGGGCAGACCTCCCGCCGGGGTGTAGCGGTGGTTCTTCGGGTCGCGGCAGGCCTCGGCGGCCGCCTCGACGATGTAGTCCGGCGTCGGGAAGTCCGGCTCACCCGCGCCGAAGCCGATGACCGGCCGGCCGGCCGCCTTCAGGGCCTTGGCCTTGGCGTCGACGGCCAGAGTCGCCGACTCGGCGATGCCGCCGATCCGCGCGGACACCCGCCGTCCTCGGAACGGGTTCGCGGACGGGCTCGAGGTCTCGCGGTCAGTCATGGGCCTATGCTCGCACCCTCCACCCCCAGGAGCCACCCGAGCCGGATCCCGGCTCTGTCGTCGGTTCGACACCGTCTGGGACCTCCCCGTACACTTCTTCCTTGGTGGTTCCCACCCTTGTCCGGCATGCCCGCCTGCCCGGGTGCATAGTGGGTCTCGACCATCAGAGGGCACTAGCTCAACTGGCAGAGCATCGGTCTCCAAAACCGAAGGTTGGGGGTTCAAGTCCCTCGTGCCCTGCACGACAGCATGTTCGACCAGAGCATCCGACCAGAACAGCCGAGACCAACAGACCAGCACCAGCACCGGAGTGGAGGAACCGTGACGCAGAGCCGCCCCGTGCGCTCGACGGGATCGTCGGGGCCCTCGCGCAGCAGCCGGACCAGCCCGACCACGTTCTACCGCCAGGTCGTCGCCGAGCTGCGGAAGGTGGTCTGGCCCACCCAGCAGCAGCTCGTCACCTACTTCCTCGTGGTGCTGGTGTTCGTGATCGTCGTGATGACGATCGTGTCGCTGCTCGACCTGGGGTTCGGGCGGCTGGTGTTCAAGGTCTTCGGCTAGCCCGACCGACCAGCGCCCTCCCACCCGGCACACCGGGACCACAGCGAGATCCGAACGATGAAGGTGACGGAATAACCGTGTCGCAGCCGTACGACGAGAAGCTCGAGGCCGTGCCCCCAGTGCAAGCCCCGGTGCAGGCCCCGGAGCAGCCCGACGACCATCCCGTCGACGAGGCAACCGACCAGGCAGCCGACGAGGCAATTGACGAGGCAACCGACGAGGCCCCAATGCTGGAGCCGGCAGCGCCGGATGCCGCCCCGGAGGAGGCCTGGCTGGACAGCGGCGGGCCCTCGGAGGCCGCAGACCAGGTGTCCGCCGAGGACCCGACGCCAGCCGTCGACGAGCCGGCTCCGGACGCCCTCCAGGAGTTCCGGGACGCGCTGCGCGAGAAGGTCGGCGACTGGTTCGTCGTGCACACCTACTCGGGCATGGAGAACCGGGTCAAGGCCAACCTCGAGAACCGGATCTCGTCCTTGAACATGGAGGACTACATCCACGAGGTGATCGTGCCGACCGAGGAGGTCGCGGAGATCAAGAACGGTCAGCGCAAGCTGGTCAAGCGCACGGTGCTTCCCGGTTACGTCCTGGTCCGGATGGATCTCACGGACGAGTCCTGGGCCGCCGTACGCCACACTCCGTCGGTGACCGGCTTCGTGGGCCACAGCCACCAGCCCGTCCCACTCAGCCTCGACGAGGTGGAGAGCATGCTCGCCCCGGCCGTGGTGGCTCAAGCGCAGGCCGCGGCGCCCGCCGAGGCCGGCGGCGCGGCCCCCCGGAAGAAGACCGAGGTCGCCGACTTCGACGTCTCCGACTCGGTGATGGTCGTCGACGGCCCGTTCGCCACCCTGCACGCCACGATCACCGAGATCAACGCGGAGTCGCAGCGGGTCAAGGCCCTCGTGGAGATCTTCGGCCGGGAGACTCCGGTCGAGCTGAGCTTCGGTCAGATCCAGAAGGTCTGAGCCGCGACCACCGCACCACGCCCGTTCCACACGACCTAAGGACGCTAGGAAGAACATGCCTCCCAAGAAGAAGATCGCTGCGCTCGTCAAGGTGCAGCTGCAGGCCGGGGCGGCAACCCCTGCTCCTCCCGTGGGCACCGCGCTCGGTCCCCACGGTGTGAACATCATGGAGTTCTGCAAGGCCTACAACGCGCAGACCGAGTCGATGCGCGGCAACGTCGTTCCGGTGGAGATCACGGTCTACGAGGACCGCTCCTTCACGTTCATCACCAAGACCCCGCCGGCCGCCGAGATGATCAAGAAGGCCGCCGGGCTGCAGAAGGGCTCGGGCGTCCCGCACAAGGAGAAGGTCGGCAAGCTGACCAAGGACCAGATCCGCGAGATCGCCACCACCAAGATGCCGGACCTGAACGCGAACGACATCGACGCGGCGATGAAGATCGTCGAGGGCACCGCCCGGTCGATGGGCATCACCACCGACTGACGGGCTTCAGCATCACGCACCTCGTGGCAGGGCAGCTGAGCGCCCGCGGACCACACTCTGGAAGCACCACCTACACAGAAGGAACCAGACATGCAGCGCAGCAAGGCCTACCGTGAGGCCGCCGGGTCGATCGAGACGGACAAGCAGTACTCCCCGATGCAGGCCATCAAGCTCGCCCGCACCAGCAGTCGGAAGAAGTTCGACGAGACCGTTGACGTGGCCATGCGTCTGGGTGTCGACCCCCGCAAGGCCGACCAGATGGTGCGCGGCACCGTCAACCTCCCGCACGGCACCGGCAAGACCGCCCGGGTCCTGGTGTTCGCCAACGGGGACAGGGCGGAGGCGGCCCGCGATGCCGGCGCGGACTTCGTCGGGGCCGACGACCTGATCGAGAAGGTGAACGGCGGTTGGCTCGACTTCGACGCCGTCGTCGCCACCCCCGACATGATGGGCAAGGTCGGTCGGCTCGGCCGGGTACTCGGTCCGCGCGGTCTGATGCCGAACCCCAAGACCGGCACCGTCACCCCCGACGTCGTCAAGGCCGTCACCGACATCAAGGGCGGCAAGATCGAGTTCCGGGTGGACCGGCACGCCAACCTGCACTTCATCATCGGGAAGGCCTCGTTCTCCGAGGCCCAGCTCGCCGAGAACTACGCAGCCGCCCTCGAGGAGGTGCTCCGGCTCAAGCCGGCCAGCTCCAAGGGCCGCTACCTCAAGAAGGTCACCGTCTCCACGACCATGGGCCCGGGCATCCAGGTGGACCCGAACAAGACCCGCAACGTCGCCGAGACCGACGAGGACTGACCCTCTCGTCGCGTCCGGTGTCGGGAGGGGTACGGCGGGGAGGGACCCGACCTCGATTTGGCGGGGACGAGGGGCGTCGCGTATATTCGTCGCTGAAACCAGAGACCGCCGGTCGCTGGCACTCCGGGTGTTCGACCCGGAGGTCGGCTGAAGGTCCCGCTCGCGGGCGTCCTGCGCAGGTGTCACCGTGTGATGCACGACGTGCCGCAGACTGCGGCTGACCGTGCCGAGCCCCGTGCCCTGCGCCGGGGCTCTTCGTATGTCGGGTGCCCGCACCGCTGCGGCAGGACGAGGCTGTCTCCGGACCGATCAGTGACCAACCAGTGACCAGTCGACTGGTCCAGGACCCGTCCGGAAGGAGATCCATGGCGCGGCCAGACAAGGCAGCGGACGTCGCGGAGCTCGTGGAGTCGTTCCAGGAGTCTGCTGGGGCGGTGCTCACCGAGTACCGCGGGCTCAGCGTGAAGCAGCTGCGGGCCCTGCGGCGCGCTCTCGGTGACAACGCGAACTACTCCGTGGTCAAGAACACGCTCACCCAGATCGCAGCCACCCAGGCAGGTGTCCAGGCGTTCGACGGCCTGCTCACCGGTCCTACCGCCATCGCCTTCATCACCGGCGACGTGGTGGAGGCGGCCAAGGGCCTGCGTGACTTCGCCAGAGCCAACCCTGCCCTGGTGATCAAGGGCGGCGTCCTCGAGGGAAAGTCCCTCGACGCGTCGGAGATCGCCCGGCTGGCGGACCTCGAGTCTCGTGAGGTCCTGCTCGCGAGGATGGCGGGCGGCATGCTCGCATCGCTCAGCCAGGCGGTGTACCTCCTCAACGCGCCCCTCGCCCAGGTGGCCCGGCTGGCCGGCGCCCTCGAGGCCAAGGCTCACGAGGACCCGTCCGTGCTCGGCGGCGGGGCCGGTGAGCCGGCCACCACGGAGACCGACGAGGACGTCACCGAGGACAGCACCACCGAGGCCTGAGCCTCACTCGACCCACCCGACACCCGACCCGCATGACCGTGCGAGTCCGCAACCTGGAAGGAACCGCCACCATGGCGAAGCTCAGCACCGACGAGCTGCTCGACGCGTTCAAGGAGATGACCCTCCTCGAGCTGAGCGAGTTCGTGAAGCAGTTCGAAGACACCTTCGGCGTGACCGCAGCCGCCCCCGTCGCGATGGCCGCCGCCCCGGCAGCCGGCGGCGCCGGTGCGGCCGCTGAGGAGGTCGTCGAGCAGGACGAGTTCGACGTCGTCCTCGAGGCCATCGGAGAGAAGAAGATCAACGTCATCAAGGAGGTCCGCAGCCTGACCAGCCTGGGTCTCAAGGAGGCCAAGGAGCTGGTCGAGGCCGCTCCGAAGGCCGTCCTGGAGAAGGTCAACAAGGAGGCCGCGGACAAGGCCAAGGACGCCCTCGAGGGCGTCGGGGCCACCGTCTCGGTCAAGTGATCCCGGTGGCCTGAGTGCCGCGCAGCACCGTCGCAACGGCGGCCTTCCGTCAGGGAGGCCGCCGTCTGGCGTTCCGCCCGGCCAGCCGCCCGGCCACCCGCCCGGCTCGCCGCGACCGGATCGGGGAACCTCACGAGGCGCCCCAGAGGCACGTCGCCCGGGGGCCCGAGCCACCCCGGGCCAAGCCATCCGGTCGCGGGTTCGTCCACCGGCCCGGCAGCCGGTTGCTTGACTCCGCCGCCGGATCGGTCCATGCTTCTTCTGTTTCCGAGAGGCCACCGCCTCCTGGACCTCTCCGCCCTCGAGGGAGGATGCCAGGCCTGCTTCATGGGTCCGGCTCCCGAGGGTCGTGATGGAGGAAGGATTTCGGTGGCCTGGACCGGTTGTGTTCATGGCTGCCCATGGGCTAATATCGGTCTTTGCGTCTGCCCTCAAATGCTTCCAGCCTGCCCGGTCGGCTGGTTTGTGGTCGGTGACGCCCGCACATAGACCGCGAGCCCTCGGAAGGACCCCCTCTTGGCCGCCTCGCGCAGCATCAGCACCTCCAGCACCTCCAGCAACACCGCGGACAACCTCCTCGCACCGCGCAGAATCTCCTTCGCCAAGATCTCGGAGCCGCTCGAGGTTCCAAAGCTCCTCGACCTCCAGACCAAGAGCTTCGACTGGCTGGTCGGCAACGCAGACTGGCAGGCCGACGTACAACGTCGTGTCGACGAGGGCGAGGACGTCTCACCCAAGTCCGGCCTCGAGGAGATCTTCGAGGAGATCTCACCGATCGAGGACTTCTCCGGCACCATGTCGCTGTCCTTCGAGAACCCCGTGTTCTACGACCCGAAGAACAGCGTGGACGAGTGCAAGGAGAAGGACTTCACCTACTCCGCGCCGCTCTACGTGAGCGCCGAGTTCACCAACAACGAGACCGGCGAGATCAAGGGCCAGACGGTCTTCATGGGCGACTTCCCGCTGATGACCGACAAGGGCACCTTCGTGATCAACGGCACCGAGCGGGTCGTGGTCTCCCAGCTCGTCCGGTCCCCCGGGGTCTACTTCGAGCGCACCGCCGACAAGACGTCGGACAAGGACATCTTCACCGCCAAGGTCATCCCGTCCCGCGGCGCCTGGCTCGAGTTCGAGATCGACAAGCGCGACATGGTCGGCGTCCGCCTGGACCGCAAGCGCAAGCAGAACGTCACGGTGCTGCTCAAGGCCCTCGGCTGGACCGAGCAGCAGATCCGCGACGAGTTCGGCGACTACGAGTCGATGATGCTGACCCTGGAGAAGGACCACACGTCCGGCCAGGACGACGCGCTGCTCGACATCTACCGCAAGCTGCGCCCGGGTGAGCCTCCGACACGCGAGGCCGCGCAGACGCTGCTGGACAACTACTACTTCAACGGCAAGCGCTACGACCTCGCCAAGGTGGGTCGCTACAAGATCAACAAGAAGCTCGGCACGACGGAGGCGTTCGACCAGCAGACGCTGACCAACGACGACATCGTCTCCGCGATCAAGTTCATCGTGGCGCTGCACGACGGGAAGACCGAGATCGAGATGCCGGCCGGGACCATGGAGGTCCGGGCCGACGACATCGACCACTTCGGCAACCGGCGGATGCGCACGGTCGGCGAGCTCATCCAGAACCAGCTCCGCACCGGGCTCGCCCGGATGGAGCGGGTCGTCCGCGAGCGGATGACCACGCAGGACGTCGAGGCGATCACCCCGCAGAGCCTGATCAACATCAGGCCGGTGGTGGCGGCCCTGAAGGAGTTCTTCGGGACGTCCCAGCTGTCGCAGTTCATGGACCAGACGAACCCGATCGCGGGGCTCACGCACAAGCGTCGGCTGTCCGCACTGGGCCCCGGTGGTCTCTCCCGCGACCGGGCCGGCTTCGAGGTGCGCGACGTGCACCCCTCGCACTACGGCCGCATGTGCCCGATCGAGACTCCTGAGGGCCCGAACATCGGCCTGATCGGCTCGCTGGCGACGTTCGGGCGGATCAACCCGTTCGGCTTCGTGGAGACGCCCTACCGCAAGGTGGAGAACGGCACGGTCACCGACAAGGTCGACTACCTCACCGCGGACGAGGAGGACCACTTCGTCATCGCGCAGGCCAACGCGCCGCTGACGGAGCAGAGCCGGTTCGCCGAGGAGCGGGTGCTGGTCCGTCAGCGCGAGAACGAGGTGGACGTGGTGCCGGCCGACGAGGTCGACTACATGGACGTCTCGCCGCGGCAGATGGTATCGGTCGCGACCGCCCTGATCCCGTTCCTGGAGCACGACGACGCGAACCGCGCTCTGATGGGCTCCAACATGCAGCGCCAGGCCGTGCCGCTCATCAAGAGCGACGCGCCGCTGGTGGGCACGGGCATGGAGTTCCGGGCCGCCGTGGACGCCGGTGACGTGGTCACCGCCGTGCAGGCCGGTGTCGTCCAGCAGGTCTCGGCCGACGCGGTCGAGGTCGCCCAGGACGACGGCACCTACCGCATCTACCGGATGCAGAAGTTCAGCCGCTCCAACCAGGGCACCTGCATCAACCAGCGTCCGCTGGTCTCCGAGGGGCAGCGGCTCGAGGTCGGTGCGCCGATCGCGGATGGCCCTTGCACCGACGAGGGGGAGATGGCGCTCGGCACCAACCTGCTGGTCGCGTTCATGCCGTGGCAGGGCCACAACTACGAGGACGCGATCATCTTGTCGCAGCGCCTCGTGCAGCAGGACGTCCTCACCTCGATCCACATCGAGGAGCACGAGGTCGACGCCCGTGACACGAAGCTGGGGCCGGAGGAGATCACCCGCGACATCCCCAACGTCAGCGAGGAGATGCTCGCCGACCTCGACGAGCGCGGCATCATCCGGATCGGCGCCGAGGTCACCACAGGCGACATCCTGGTCGGCAAGGTCACGCCCAAGGGCGAGACCGAGCTCACCCCGGAGGAGCGGCTGCTCCGCGCGATCTTCGGTGAGAAGGCGCGCGAGGTCCGGGACACGTCCATGAAGGTCCCGCACGGGGAGTCCGGCACTGTCATCGGCGTCCGGGTCTTCGACCGCGAGGAGGGCGACGAGCTGCCGCCGGGCGTGAACCAGCTGGTGCGCGTCTACGTGGCGCAGAAGCGCAAGATCTCGGTGGGCGACAAGCTCGCGGGTCGACACGGCAACAAGGGCGTGATCTCCAAGATCCTGCCTGCCGAGGACATGCCGTTCATGGAGGACGGCAGCCCCGTCGACGTCGTGCTCAACCCGCTCGGGGTGCCCGGCCGGATGAACATCGGCCAGATCCTGGAGATCCACCTGGGCTGGCTGGCCAAGCAGGGCTGGGACATCGGTGCCAGCGACGCCGCCGACGACACCGGGTGGAAGCAGCGCCTGATCGACATCCACGCGGAGGCTGCGGAGGCAGACACCAACGTCGCCACGCCGGTCTTCGACGGTGCCCGCGAGGACGAGATCGTCGGCCTGCTCGGGTCCACCCTGCCCAACCGGGACGGCGTGCGCGTGGTCAAGGAGAACGGCAAGGCGATGCTCTTCGACGGCCGCTCCGGCGAGCCGTTCCCCGAGCCGGTCTCCGTGGGCTACATGTACATCCTGAAGCTGCACCACCTCGTGGACGACAAGATCCACGCGCGGTCGACGGGTCCGTACTCCATGATCACCCAGCAGCCGTTGGGCGGTAAGGCCCAGTTCGGTGGGCAGCGCTTCGGTGAGATGGAGGTCTGGGCGATGGAGGCGTACGGCGCCGCCTACGCCCTGCAGGAGCTGCTGACCATCAAGTCCGACGACGTGCCAGGGCGCGTCAAGGTCTACGAGGCCATCGTCAAGGGCGAGAACATCCCCGACTCGGGCATCCCCGAGTCGTTCAAGGTTCTCGTCAAGGAGATGCAGTCGCTCTGCCTCAACGTCGAGGTGCTGTCCCAGGACGGCACGGCGATCGAGATGCGCGACGCGGAGGAGGACGTCTTCCGTGCCGCCGAGGAGCTCGGCATCGACCTGTCCCGCCGCGAGCCCAGCAGCGTCGAGGAAGTCTGAGGCACCCGTCGGTACGTCGGTCGGGCGGGCGCACAGCCACCCCGCCGGCGTACCTCCCGCCTCGGTCCCACGTCTCAGCATCACCTGAAAAAGCAAGAGGAAAGAAGCCACCGTGCTCGATGTGAACTTCTTCGACCAGCTGAAGATCGGCCTGGCCACCGCGGACGACATCCGCACCTGGAGCCACGGCGAGGTCAAGAAGCCGGAGACGATCAACTACCGCACGCTCAAGCCCGAGCGTGACGGTCTCTTCTGCGAGAAGATCTTCGGTCCCACCCGGGACTGGGAGTGCTACTGCGGCAAGTACAAG
>JAICWH010000202.1 GCA_025934895.1 Nocardioidaceae bacterium
CGCACGGCGGCCATCCGCTCACCGATCTTGTCCGCGCCGACGAACGACGCTCCGCGCTGGCCCGCGACGGTGAGGCCGGACCCGATGAACTCCCGCTTGTTGACGACCGTGGTGGCCACGCCGGCCGCGACCAGCCGCTCGAACGCGGTCGGGTGCGGCTGCCACTCGCGCGGGTCGACCGAGGAGCTCCACAGCAGGGCGTTGAGCAGGTCGTCGGTGCCGGGGATCCGGGAGGTGAACCCCACCACGCCGTGGGTGCCGGGCGTCAGCGCCGTGCCGAGCGACGTCAGGCTGGTCGCGGTCGTCGACGGCACGCCGACGGTGGCCGGGCGCTGACCGTCGAGGTGCTCGTGCAGGAACGGTGCATGGTCCGGGTGGTCGCGCAGGAGCTCGTAGCCGAGTCCGTCGACCAGGAACACGACGTAGGCGCCCGCGGGCGGCAGGTCGAAGCCCGTCGGCGGCAGCCGGGCGTCCACGCCGAGGGCGCGGCCCACCGCCGGGACCAGGTCGCCGAGCGACCGGTCCTGGTAGGCCGGCTCGACGAACGGCTCGGTCATCCGGCAGTGCGCGCGGACAGGGCGTCGGCGAAGCCCAGCAGGTTGGCGACCGCCTCGGGGCCCTCGGCAGCGGCACTCACCCGCAGCGAGAAGTCGTCGGAGGCGATCACTCCGGTGTAGCCGTGGTCGGCCTCGCACTCCGGGTCCGCGCACCCGGCCGGCTCGAGGTCCACGCGGCTCACGGCGCCCCAGCCGATGGTGAGCACCGCCTCGTTGGCCCCGGGCGCGGCGACCGCCCGGCCGGCGTACGCCTCGGGGTTGGCGACCATCCGGTTGACCACGATCGAGCGGATGGCCGAGAGCGTGACGGCCTCGGTCGAGCTGGAGGTGTACGGCGCCGGGAGCAGGTCGTCGGGAGCGTGCTCGTCGGTGTGCGCGAGGATCAGCCGGGTCGGGGTCAGCACCAGCACCGTGACGTGGCGGCGCACCTCGTCGCGCTCGTCGATCGTCGGCTCGTGGTGCACCAGGTAGTCGACCACCTGCTCGTGGGCGACGGCGGAGCTCACGGCTGACGACACCACGTCGGGGTAGTAGCCGGACTTCTCGATCGCCACCCGCAGGGCATCGGTGAGGTCGGTCATGCCGCACAGCATGTCACGCCGCCCGCGCTCCGATGTCGGAGAAGAAGGCGAGCCTGCCGGGCGCTCAGTCGCCCATCGTGTCGCCGGCCTGCGTGGACAGCCGGCGGGTGAACCAGTCCGAGCGCGCGTCGGAGGCGGCCTCCACCCGCCCGACGGCGTTCAGCACGGTGGCCCCTCGCGGCCCGACCAGGACCAGGTTGAGGTCCAGCGAGCGGACCTGGGGCAGGTCGTTCTTGAGCTGGGCGAGCCGCAGCAGCAGATGTTCCACGGCCTCCACGTCGACCTGATCGCTGCCGCGGTACCCGAACAGCAGCGGCGCGGACCGGATCTCGCGGACCATGTCACTGGCGTCGCCGCTGTGCATGGGCGGGATCCGGTAGGACCGGTCGCCCATCAGCTCGGTCGCCGGGCCCGACACGCCGAAGGAGACCACCGGGCCGAACAACGGGTCCTCCATGCCGGCAACGGTCACCGGCACCCCCGCCGGTGCGACCTTCTGCACGATGAAGCCGGCCGGCTGCGCGCCCTCGATGGCCGCGTTCATCGTCTGCCAGGCGCCCCGCATCTCCTCGGCCGTCGCGATGTTGCGCCACACGTGGGCCATGTCGGGCCGGTCCCGCAGGTGCTCGGCGGTGGCCTTCAGCACGACGTCGTGGCCGAGTCGCTCGACGGCCGCGACCGCCTCGTCCTCCGAGGACACCTCGAACCGCTCCCACAGGTCGATCCCGTAGGCGCCCAGCAGGGTGCGCAGCTCCTCGAAGGTGAGATCGCGTCCCTCCGGGCTCTCCTGCAGCACCTGGCTCGCCAGCCGGCGCGCCCCGGCGGAGTCGACGGCCTCCGGCGGGACCGGCTCGCCCTCTGGTGTCGCCCGCCAGGCGGCGTAGTCGACCACCCGGGCCAGTGCGCGCACCGCCGCCTCCACCGCTGGGTACGACGGGACGGAGCCCCGGCCCGCGGTGCTGCCCGCCACATCGGGCACCCGCAGCAGCTCGGGCACCCCCTCACTGGCCAGGAACGTCGAGACCAGGGGCTTGTCGGACTGCTCCCCCACTGCGGCCAGGACGTTCGCGACCTCGACCCCCGAGGTGTTCAGGGGCGGGATGTAGACGGCCACCACCGAGTCGACCGCGGGGTCGTCGATGGCCGCGTCCAGGGCCTCCTCGAAGTCCTCCGCGGTGGCCTCGGACCCCAACGCGACCGACCTCCCCACCTCCAGGCCGACCGCGACCGCCGCGTCGGCGGCGAGCAGGCCGAGGGCGTCGGAGTTGCCGACCACGGCCACCCGGCTACCGCGCGGGAGGGGCTGGTGGGCGACCAGCTGCGCGACGTCGAACATCTCGTCCAGGGTGTCCACCTGGATCACGCCCGCCTGCCGGAACATCGCGTCAACGGCTGCCTGCGGGGCCAGCATGGACCGGACCGCGTGGCCCATCGGCACGCCCTGCGTGGACCGGCCGGACTTCACCGCGATCACCGGCTTGCGGCGCGACACCCGGCGGGCGAGCCGGCTGAACTTGCGGGGGTTCCCGATCGACTCGAGGTAGAGCAGCACCACCTCGGTGTCCTCGTCCTCCTCCCAGTACTGCAGGAGGTCGTTGCCCGAGACGTCGGCACGGTTGCCCGCGCTCACGAACGTGGAGAGGCCCAGCCCGCGGCGGTCCACCTTCTCCAGGATCGCGACCCCGAGCGCTCCGGACTGGCAGAAGAAGCCGGCTCGTCCCCGCGAGGGCATCAGCGTCGACAGGGACGCGTTGAGCGAGACGTCCCCGGCGGTGTTGATGATGCCCAGGCAGTTGGGCCCGATCAGACGCAGGCCATAGCTGCGTGCCAGCCCGACGAGCCGGCGCTGGCGCCTGCGGCCCTCCTCGCCGGTCTCCGCGAAGCCGGAGGAGATCACGACGAGGCCGTGCACCCCCTTGGCGGCGCAGTCCAGGACGACGTCGTGCACCGACTCTGCCGGCACCGCGACGATGGCGACGTCGACGGTGTCCGGGATGTCGCTGACGCTGGGGTACGCCGGCAGCCCCGCCACCGAGGTGGCCGCCCGGTTCACGACGTAGACGCGGCCCTGGTAGTCGCCCAGCACCAGGTTGCGCACCAGGGTCTGCCCGATGGTGTCGTGGCGGCGGGACGCGCCGATCACCGCGACGCTGGTCGCGCCGAAGAATCGCTGGATGGACGCCGACTCGGCCCGGTGCTCGCGGGCCTGCATCACGTTGACGGAGGTGTCGGTGGCGTCGATCGGGAAGACGACCCGGATCACCCCGTCCTCGTAGCCTCCCTCGACGCGGTAGCCGGCGTCCTTGAACGTCTGGATCATCCGTCGGTTGTTCGGCAGCACGTCGGCGACGAACCGGTCGATGCCGCGCTCACGGCCCGCCTGGGCGAGGTGCTCGAGCAGCAGGTTGGCGATCCCCCTGCCCTGGTGGGCGTCCTGGACGAGGAACGCGACCTCGGCCTCGACGACGCCCCGACCGCGTACGTCGGGCGAGCTCTCCTCCGCCGGGATCCGGTCGAAGCGGCCGACGGCGATCATCTTGTTGGCCACCGTGAGCACGAACGCGACCCGGTCGCGGTGGTCGACGTTGGTGAACCGCAGCACGTCGCGCTCGGAGAGCTCGGGCATCGGCGCGAAGAACCGGAGGTACTTCGACTCCGCGGACACCTGGTCGTAGAACTCGACGAGCAGCTCCCCGTCGTCGGCGTGGATGGGTCGCAGGTGGGCGACCTGGCCGTCCCGCAGGAGGACGTCGGCCTCCCAGTGCCGGGGGTACGCCGCGGTCGGAGTCGTGATGCTCACAGAGGGAGAATCTACCGGGAAGGAAATCCACCTGGACGACTCACGGTGGAGGCCGCCCCGGCGTGCCCGGCACGGCTGGTGGGCGCGGGGCGTGACAATGGCGGGCATGGCCCGACCGACGAAGCAACCTCTTCCGCCCGACGACTTCGAGGAGCACATCCTCGACATCGACGTCGGCGACGAGATGCGCTCCAGCTTCCTGGAGTACGCCTACTCGGTCATCTACAGCCGGGCCCTACCCGACGCCAAGGACGGCCTCAAGCCGGTGCAGCGGCGGATCCTCTACACGATGGCCGAGATGGGCCTGCGTCCGGACCGGGGCCACGTGAAGAGCGCCCGGGTGGTGGGTGAGGTGATGGGCCGCCTGCACCCGCACGGTGACGGCGCGATCTACGACGCACTGGTCCGGATGGTCCAGCCCTGGTCGCTGCGGGTCCCGTTCGTGGACGGGCACGGGAACTTCGGGTCCCCGGACAACGGCCCGGCTGCGATGCGCTACACGGAGTGCCGGATGGCACCTCCGGCGCTGGCGATGACCGCCTCCATCGACGAGGACACCGTCGACTTCAAGGCCAACTACGACAGCCGCGAGCTCGAGCCCGTCGTCCTTCCGGCGGCGATCCCGAACCTGGTGGTCAACGGCGCCTCGGGCATCGCGGTCGGGATGGCCACCAACATGGCCCCGCACAACCTGGTCGAGGTGACCCAGGCGCTGCGGCACCTGGTGACCCACCCCGAGGCGGCCCTGGACGACCTGATGCGGTTCATCCCCGGTCCGGATCTTCCCACCGGTGGGAAGATCGTCGGCCTGGACGGCATCCGGGAGGCCTACGAGACCGGCCGCGGCGCGTTCCGGATGCGGGCCACCGCCCGGGTCGAGAGCGTCAACGCCAGACGCAAGGGCATCGTGGTCACCGAGCTCCCCTACGGGGTGGGACCCGAGCGGGTCATCGAGCGGATCAAGGGCCTGGTGCAGGGCAAGAGGCTGCAGGGCATCTCCGACGTCAAGGACCTCACCGACCTCGAGAAGGGCCTTCGCCTCGTCATCGAGGTGAAGAACGGCTTCGTCCCCGA
>JAICWH010000181.1 GCA_025934895.1 Nocardioidaceae bacterium
ACCTTGGCTCCCCGGTCGAGCAGTGCGCGGGCCGTCGCTGCCCCCGATCCCGCCGTGCCCACCGGTGATGAGGACGACCTTGTCGGTGAGGTCGTAAGGCACGCGGCTCACTTCAAGCCTCGACGCGGCGTGAGCGACCCGGCCGTCTTGGCGATGCGGTTGGGCAGGCGTACGCCGGACGGAAGGTCGAGCGGATCGGCAAGTGAGGCCATGGGTTGCTCCAGGTTGCGTTTGACGTACGGTCGTAATATTATGATCATAATGTTACGGTGATGGCAAGCCCCCCGAAAAGGAGATTCACGCCATGGCGAGATACAGCCCGGAGCACAAGGAAGCGACCCGGCGCCGGATGATCGCGACCGCCGGCCGTCGGTTCAAGAGCGACGGCATCGACGGCTCCGGCATCGCCACGCTGGTCGCTGACGCCGGCCTGACCAACGGCGCCTTCTACGGCCACTTCGCCTCGAAGGACGACCTGGTCGCATCGGTCGTCACCCAGCAGCTCACGGACCAGGTCGCCGTCGTCAACGCCCTGCCCGCCGGCCCCGCGTCGCTCGAGGCGTTCGTCCGCGAGTACCTCTCCCCCGCACACCGCGACGACCTCGCTGAAGGCTGCCCCTCCGCAGCCCTGTTGGACGAGATCGGGCGGTGCGACGGCGCGGTCCGGGAGGCCTACACCGACGGCGCCGACTCGATGATCCAGGCGATCGCACGCCACCTCGACGACGGCGACCCGAAGCGGACCAACGAGCGCGCGATCGGGCTGTTCTCACTGCTCGTCGGGTCGCTCCAGGCCGCCCGCGCGGTCACCGACCCCGAACTGTCCCACCGCATCCTCGCCGCGGCGTACTCCCATGCCATGACCATCGCGGGCGCTCATCCGGGCCCAGCGGCAACACCCAGACAGGAGTCGTCATGAAGGCCTTCGTCGTCACCCACTACGGTCCCGACGGGCTGGAGCCGGCCGATGTCCCGACTCCGACAGTCGGGCCCCACGACGTCCTGGTCGACATCCGGGCGGCCAGCATCAACCCGCTCGACAAGATGGTCCGCAACGGTGAGTTCAAGCAGCTCATCAAGTACCAGCGGCCCTTCGTCCTGGGCCACGACCTGTCCGGCGTGATCACCAAGGTCGGCGCCGACGTGCCCGGCTTCAAGGTCGGCGACGAGGTCTACGCGCGACCACGCGACCTGCGCATCGGCGCCTTCGCCGAACAAGTCGCCATCGACGCTGACGACATTGCCCTCAAGCCAGCCTCGCTGTCATTCGAGGAAGCGGCAGCGGTGCCACTCGTCGCGCTCGCCGCCTGGCAGGCCCTGGTCGAGGTGGCCAACGCCCAGCCCGGCCAGAAGGTGCTCGTCCACGCCGGTGCCGGCGGACTCGGATCGACGGTCATCCAGGTCGCCAAGCACCTCGGCGCGCATGTTGCGACCACGGCCCACACGAACGACGTCGACAGGGCCCGCGCTCTCGGTGCGGACGAGGTCATCGACTTAACCCAGCAAGACTTCACCGACCTCCTATCCGGATACGACGTCGTGCTGGACTCCCTCGGTGCGGCCAGCCTGGAGAAGTCGCTGATCGTCCTCAAGCCGGGCGGTCTGGCCATCAGCGTGGTCGGCCCACCTGACCCGCACTTCGCGACCCAGCTCGGGCAGCCCCTCTTCAAGCCGGTCATGGCCGTCCTGAGCCGCAAGATCCGGCGCCGGGCGCGCAAGCTCGGCGTGCGCTACTCGTTCTTCTTCATGCGGGCCAGTGGCGCGCAGCTCACCACGCTGAGGGCGCTGTACGACGCCGGCACCCTGCGCCCCGTGCTCGACCGGTCCTTCCCGTTCGACAGGACGCTCGACGCAATCGCCTACGTCGAACAGGGCAAGGCCGCCGGCAAGATCGTGGTGACCCGATGACTCCTGTGTTGGTCATCGGCGCCGGCGCCTCCAGCGCGGCCCCGTACGCCATCGAGTCCCTGGCCTACCCCGACAGCCGTCACCGACGCATTCTTCGCTGGCGCCACCACATCCTGAGGAGTTCTCCGTGAACGACAACAGCAATGAAATCGTCATCACCTCGTACGCACAGGCCCCGACGCGCACCGTCACCGTCGGCGGTACGACCTACGCCTACCGAGAACTCGGCCCCAAGGCTGGCATTCCCGTCGTCTTCTTCGTCCACCTCGCGGCCACCCTGGACAACTGGGACCCCCGCATCGTCGACCCGATCGCACAGAATCGACACGTCATCGCGTTCGACCAGCGCGGCGTCGGTGCCTCCACCGGACAGGTGCCCAACACCCTCGAAGAAGCCGCCGATCACGCCTACGAGTTCATCGCGGCGCTCGGATTCGAGAAGATCGATGTCTTCTCGTTCTCGATGGGCGGCATGATCGCCCAGGACCTGATCGTCAAGCATCCCGACCTGGTCCGCAGGCTCGTCCTGACCGGGACGGGACCGCGTGGCGGCAAGGACATGGACAAGGTCGTCGGCGTGACGTACTGGGACATCCTCCGCGCGAGCCTGACGCGGTCGGACCCGAAGGAGTTCCTCTTCTTCAACCGCGATGCGACGGGTAAGTCCGCCGCGAAGGCGTTCGTCAAACGGCTCCAGGAGCGCACCCTCGACCGCGACCAGGAGATCAGCATCAAGGCACTGCGGACCCAGTTGAAGGCGATTCAGAAGTTCGGCCGCTCAGCTCCCTCGGACCTGTCGACGTTCACTCAACCGACGCTGATCGCCAACGGCGACCACGACCGCATGGTGCCCTCAGTCCTCTCCGAGGACCTGCATCGCCGCATCAAAGGCAGCGAGCTGATCATCTACCCCAACTCCGGCCACGGCGGGATCTTCCAGTTTCACGAGAAGTTCGCCCCCGTCGCTGCCGAGTTCCTCGCCGACTGAGCCCACTTCCCCCGTCGCCTCAACGATCCACACGCCGTCTTTGCAGCACTGAACTACATCAAGAACGGCGAGATCCTCCCGCACCACCACGTGTGCCTAGAAACCGAGGTCGCGGCTGGAGGTGTACTCCAAGGCCTGGGCGGGTCGGATGTAGCGCTCAAGGAGCGTGGACAGCCGCTTGTGCCGGGTCTGGGCGGCGATCCGGTCCAATGTGACTCCGGCGACGGCGGCGCTGGTGGCGTGCCCGGCGCGCAAGGAGTGGGCGGTGATCCGCTGGGCGGCCAGGCCGGCCGTGCGGGCGCGCTTGCGGAGCACGATCGAGATGGCCTCTTCGGAGATCGGCTCGCGGGTGACGGTCTGATTGCGCATGCTCGTGAAGAGTCGGCCAGAGCGGGTCCGCGGTGGCCGAGCCAGGCGTCGAGTGCCGCGATGGGGTCCGTGACGGCGTGCTGGCCGTGGACCACGGCCACGACCTGACCGTCGGCGTACTGGTCGGTCTTGGACCGACGAATGGTGAGCAGGATGCCGCCGGGCTGGAACTCGACGTCGGCCAGCGTGAGCGCGGTCAGCTCGGAGCGCCGCATCGCGGAGGCGAAGCCGAGCAGGATGATCGCGGCATCGCGGGCACCCAGGGCGGTAGAGCGGTCGATGTGCTGGACGATCTGGCGGATCTCCCCGGCGCCCAGCGGTCGGGCCTGGCGGCGGGGAGCGGTGCCGATGATCCGGCGCAGACCTCGGCGGACCTGGCCGTGCATCCGGTGGCGGTGCGCGATGGCGCTCGCAGGCGAGGTCGATGGTGCCGACCGAGAGACCGTCGGCCGCCCGTTCCGTGAGGTACGCGCAGATCAGCGCCGGCTCCGCGGGCAGCGGCGTGGCGCCGCGGGTGGAGCACCAGCGCTCCCACTGGCTCCACGCGAAGTCGTACATGGTGCGGGTGGACTCGGCGTGCGCGGCGGTGATCGCCTCGCTGATCCGGACGGCCTCGTCGACGGTGAGGCCGGCGGGCAGGTCGGGCGGTCGGGCGGCAGATGTCAGGGCTGGATTCACCCAGAAGTTGTACGGAGCGAGAACAGCATTTTCGTCGCCGGGTTCACTGCGGCGGCGGCGTCGCCATCGTCTGGGCCACTCCCCGGCCATCCCTCGCGAGAGCGGTTGAGGAAGGTGCCGCTCACCCCCGCTCCGCGATGGCTTTGGCGTTCGTGTCGATGAAAGGGTCACTATGTCGTGGCAAGGGTGCGAACTAAGGCTTCGAGCGATATCAACGTCCGGGCACCGAGCCACCGCAAGGGCCAACTTCTCAAGCCGCACGAGGTCCCTCCCTGATGCCCCTTCGGAGGTCACTTGTCTTCATGATGGCAGGCGATCGAGTACCTGCACGCGGTGATACCGCAGACTGCGCACTGGGCTCGGTCGAGGTAGGGTTCCCGGCGGTCTTGACCGGCAGCCAGCTTCGAACTGCGGACTCAGACATTGGCGGAGTTAGCTATCGAGACCGACGCGTCGACGCGGGCGGTCAACGGGCGATCCCCCACCGCGCGTCGCGGTTCCCTACCAGCGTCTATCTGGGTGTTCTCTGAAGCCGGTTGGGCGTGTCTACGACGTCACCTGACTGTGGTCGCAGCGTGTCTCGGTTTAGCGATCCGATGTCTCATTCGAAAAGTGTCGGCCCTTGTTCCTAGCGTCTTCGGCGAGCGAGGAGGCCGGGATGCGTGTGCAACAGGTGTTGGCGCCTACGAGGAGGCCATGGACAAGGCCCGCACCCGGCTCACCCTCACCATCGCTCCGGTCGGCAAACCCATCGTCTCCAATCGCGTCGCCTGGCTCCGCGGCGAGATGCTCAAGACCCGGGTCGCGCACGGGTACTGCTCCCGGCAGCTCGCAGCCGCAGCATGTCCCTACGCCAACGTCTGCGAGCAGTGCGACAACTACGTCACCGCCACCGAGTTCATCCCCGTCCTCCAAGCTCAACTCGCCGACGTCACCGCACTGCGAGACGACGCCACCGAACGCGGATGGAACACCGAAGTCGCTCGCCACGCTCGGGTCATCGCGAGCATCCAGAGCCACCTCGAACGCCTCGAACGACACGCCGCCACAACCACCACCAGTTGACACGGCCCCCAAGGGCCGGTTAATCGAGATCTGGTTCGGCATCGTGGAACGTCAAGCCATCCGCCGCGGGGTCTTCACGTCCGTCAAGGACCTCAACATCAAGATCCGCACCTTCATCGACGGCTGGAACGACCGCTCCCACCCGTTCGTCTGGACCAAGACCGCCGACGACATTCTCGCAAGGCCAACCGTCCAACAACTTCAAATCCGCGCCACTAGTTCGCCGATCGTGCCGCTGCAGTCTGTCCATGACCTCGTCCCTGACCAGGGGGAGCCGCCAAGGTCAACCGGATCCGGAGCCGCGATGAGCGCGCGCTCCGGATCAACTGTGTGGCCGCATCACCCCCCCAGTGCATCCCATTATGGTACCGTTTTGGTATGACAACCCAGATTGCTGTTCGCCTGCCCGATGACCTTGTCGCATTCGTCGACGACCTGGTCAGTCATGGCGATGCGGCGAGCCGAGCGGCCGTGGTGTCCCGAGCCCTCGAGCGGGAGCGTCGCCGCAAGATCGCCGAACGAGATGCAGCCATCCTCGCCACCGCCGACCAGGACACCGACCTGGACAGCCTTGCCGAGTTCACGGTCACGACACCCATGGACGACCTCGACTGATGCGACCGATCCATGCTGCTCGGCTGGACAAGACGAGACCGGTGCTGATCCTCACACGTGAAGTCGTGCGCCCCCACCTGAGCCGGGTCACCGTGGCGCCAATAACCAGCACCATTCGCGGCCTGTCCACCGAGGTGTCGGTCGGCCCAGCCAACGGGCTCGACCACGCGAGCGTTGTCAGCTGCGACAACATCCTCACGGTCCCCGTCACTGCACTCGGACGCCAACTGGGCATCTTGCTTGCGGAACAGGAAACCGCCCTCACCAAGGCGATTCGGGCCG
>JAICWH010000244.1 GCA_025934895.1 Nocardioidaceae bacterium
CCTTGCCCTTGCTGGTGCCCGTCACGTCGACCTCTTCGCCGGCGGAGAACATCTCCGGGCTGAGCTCCTGGCCCACCGAGTAGGAGGCGGCGTCCGCCGTACGGATCTCGAAGAGGTGCCGGCGTGGGGTGACGCCGGCCTTCTCGAAGTGACCGGACTGGGGCTTGGTGACCTTGCGGCCCTCGATCTCGCCGAAGCCGATCTGGACCGCGTTGTAGCCGTCGGTCTCGGGCCGACGCACCTGCGTGACGACGTTGGTGGCCGCCGCGACGACGGTCACCGGGACCACGCGGTTGTTCTCGTCCCAGGTCTGGGTCATGCCGAGCTTGGTGCCCAGCAGCCCGCGGACGTTGCGTTCAAGAGTGCTCATGGAAGTCAGACCTCGTCAGCTCAGAGCTTGATCTCGATGTCGACGCCGGCAGGCAGGTCGAGCCGCATGAGCGAGTCGACGGTCTTCGGCGTCGGGTCGATGATGTCGATGAGACGCTTGTGGGTGCGCATCTCGAAGTGCTCGCGGCTGTCCTTGTACTTGTGGGGTGACCGGATGACGCAGTAGACGTTCTTCTCCGTCGGCAGAGGCACAGGGCCGGCGACCTTCGCGCCCGTTCGGGTGACCGTGTCAACGATCTTGCGCGCCGAGGTGTCGATCACCTCGTGGTCGTAGGCCTTGAGCCTGATGCGGATCTTCTGTCCCGCCATAGCTCTCAGTTCGTCCTAACTCTGTAGTCCATCCAGTGCAGCCGACCGGTGTGGCCGACCACTGCCGCACGTCACGACGGCCCGCGCGGGCCACACGTGTCGCTCCTCCACCTGCGGAGGGCTGTCGTGCACCGCCTACCGCCCACCCCCGAGGTCGGGCGTGTCGCGCTTCGTGCTGCGCAACACCGAACCCAGGGGCACGCTGTTCGGGGTGGCACCCGGCGGCTGAGTCCCGAGGGACCGCGCGCGCCGAGCTGGGAGGGGTCTCCTGGTTCGGCGGGGACACACACCAGAGCACCGCAACCAGGAGAGCCTGTTCAGTGGTCAAGTGCAGCACGGATGCTGCTGTGTTTCCACGCCCCGGCGACCCCGCCGGAGCAACCGGACTATCTTGTCAGAGAGTGCCTGGTGATATCAAATCGTGTTCCCTGTGGGTCGACGCCGCCTGCTCGGCTGCTTCAGGGTCGCTGAGCGGTGCGCAGCCACGAACGTGTCGACGTCCGCCCGCCACGGGCCGGGGCACCGTCGGTCCTCCCGGATCTCAGCGGGATCAGACGTCGTCGAGCGGACGGAGGTGCCGCTCAGCGACCTCGCGAGCCTTCGCCACGCGACGGACGTACTTGGGCTCGCTCGCGAGGAAGTCGGTGGTCATCCAGGTCTCGACGACCGCCAGCGCCAGCGCCGAGCCGATGATCTTGCCACCGATGCACAGCACGTTGCTGTCCGTGTGGGTCCGTGCGAGTCCCGCACAGAACGGGTCCTGGCACACGACCGCATCCACGCCGCGCACCCGGTTCGCGATCATCGCGCTGCCGTACCCCACACCGTCCACCAGGATGGCCCGGTCCACCTCCGAGCGGCCCACCGCCAGCGCCGCCGGGTACGCGAAGTCGACGAGGTCGCAAGCCGCCTCGCTGTCGGTCCCGAAGTCCGTCGTCTCGTGCCCCTGGCCGGCCAGGAGCGTCTTGATCTCCTCCTTGAGCGAGAACCCGGCG
>JAICWH010000053.1 GCA_025934895.1 Nocardioidaceae bacterium
CGACGGACCCAGCACCGGCGAGCACACTGCCCAGGCCGGGGTTGAGCACCTCCCACAGCGCCGCCCGCAGTGCTGCCAGGCCGCGACGGTCCTGCTCATCCGCCACCATCGGACTCCCCTCCCGACGCCCATCCGTCGAGCCAGCCGGGTGTCTTCCTCGTCGACCGCCCAGGGTATGCCGGGACGAGGCATTTGTGAACGGACGAGGGTCGTGGCTCCCGCCGGTGTGAGCAGCCGCACGGGCTCAGCGCCCCCTGCGGCGGATCGTCGCCGCAGCGCCGAATCCGCCCGCCACGGCTCCCGCGAGCGCGGCGCCGAGCAGGCCGGCCCGGGCCGCCCGCCGTCCGGTGCGGTAGTCGCGGACCTGCCAGCCGTGCGCCCGGGCGTGCTCGCGCAGCCGGCGGTCGGGGTTGACGACCACCGGGTCGCCGACCAGCCTCAGCATCGGGAGGTCGTTGTAGGAGTCGGAGTACGCCGAGCAGCGGCTGAGGTCCAGCCCCTCCCGGGCCGCGAGCGCGGCGACCGCCTCCGCCTTGGCCGGGCCGTGCATCATCTCGCCCACCAGCCGACCGGTGTAGACGCCGTCGACCTGCTCCGAGACGGTGCCGAGCGCGCCGGTCAGCCCGAGTCGACGGGCGATCGTCCGCGCGATCTCCACCGGCGCGGCGGTGACCAGCCAGACCCGCTGCCCCCGGTCGAGGTGCAGCTGGGTGAGCGCCCGGGTCCCCGGCCAGATGCGGTGGGCCATCACCTCGTCGAAGATCTCCTCACCCAGCTCCTCGAGCTCGCGGACCGGGTGACCGGCGATGAAGGCGAGGGCGGAGGCGCGCGTCTCGGCCACGTGTCCGGGGTCCTCGACCCCCACCAGCCGGAAATAGGCCTGCTTCCAGGCGGCGGCGAGGATCTCTCGGGTGGTGAAGAAGTGTCGGCGGTGCAGGCCTCGAGCCAGGTGGAACATCGACGCACCCTGCATGATCGTGTTGTCGACGTCGAAGAAGGCGGCCGTCTCGAGGTCGGGCGGGACCGCCAGCGACGACTCCACCTCGGCCACCGCGGCGGCCGCCTCGCCGGCGAGCGCGGACCGGCTCCGCAGGTCGGGCCCCCCGTCGTGCGCAGGGCGTCGGTGAGCAGGTCCCGGACCGCCGTGCGGAGCACTCACGCACGCCACCCTAGTCCCGGGGCCGCCCCCTCCAGATGTGGAAGACTCGTGGGCGTGACCGCTCATCTCGCCGAGCTCCTCTCGCGTGCGGCCCACGAGGGAGCGGACCGCGTCGCGCTGGTCGAGGCGGCCTCGGGACGCCGGGTCACCTGGGGTCAGCTGGAGGCGGAGGTCGACCGGGTCGCCCGAGGACTCAACGCCCTGGGGCTGGTGTCCGGATACCGGGTCGTGCTCGCGCTGGCGAACCGCGTCGAGTTCGTCACCACCTACCTGGGGGCGCTGTGCGCGGGTCTGGTCGCCGTACCCGTCAACCCGCGCTCGGTCACCGGTGAGCTGGTCCGGCTGCTCGTCGACTGCGGCGCCCGGGTGGTGGTCACCGACGCCACTGCGCTGACCAGCACGCGCCAGGCTGTCGCGGGGCTCGAGGACGCCCTGACGGCAGCCGACGAGGAGCTCCGCCGCAGCACCGTCGTGCCGCGCGTCGTGGTGGTCTCGGCGCCGACTGTGCCGGGCGAGACCACCTACGAGGCGATGCTCGCCGCCGCCGGCACCGATGCGCCGGTCAGCGGAGACCCGGAGCGGCTGGCGGCCCTGCTCTACACGAGCGGTACGTCGAGGCGTCCGCGGGCCGCAATGCTCAGCCACCGTGCCCTGCTGGCCGGCATCGAGCACGCCGCAGCGGTCGAGCCTCCGATCCTGACCGCGGACGACGTGGTGCTCGGAGTGCTGCCGCTGTTCCACGTCTACGGACTCAATGCCGTGCTCGGGCTGGCGGTGCGGACCCGGGCCCGGCTGGTCCTGGTCGACGGGTTCGACCTGGAGGAGTCGCTGAGGATCGTCCGGGACGAGAGGGTGAGCGTCCTTCCGGTGGCCCCACCCGTCTGCGCCCACTGGCAGGCGGTGGACGACCTGGCGGTACGGCTCGGCGGCGTACGTCTGGTGCTGTCGGGCTCCGCGCCGCTGTCGCGGGAGCTGGTGCGGGCGTTCACCGACCGCACCGGGCTCGAGGTCCACCAGGGCTACGGGCTGACGGAGGCCGCCGCGGTTGTCACCTCCACGCTGTGCTCACGCCGCTCCGCCCGCGAGCTCGCAGAGGCGGGCTCGGTGGGTGCTGCGCTGCCCGGCGTCGAGATCCGGCTGGTCGACGACACCGGGCGCCCGCTGGTCGCCGGCGAGCACGCCGGAGAGGACGCCGAAGAGGACGCCGGAGAGGACGCCGGGGAGGTCGCGGTGCGCGGGGCCAACCTGTTCAGCGGCTACTGGCCGGACGGCGCGGACGGTCCGGACGCGGATGGCTGGTACGCCACCGGCGACGTGGGCTTCCTGGACGGCGACGGCGACCTGGTCCTGGTCGACCGGGTCGAGGACCTGGTCAACGTCTCCGGGTTCAGCGTCTATCCCAGCGAGGTCGAGGACGCGATCGCGGACCTGGACGGCGTGGCCGAGGTCGCCGTCATCGGCATCCCGGATCCCCGCACCGGGGAGGCGGTGGTGGCCTTCGTCGTGCCGGTCGCCGGCTCGGGGCAGGACGCGGGCGAGCTCGAGGAGCGGGTGCGGGACCACAGCGCGGTCCGGCTGGCGCGCTTCAAGCGGCCGACGCAGGTGCACGTCGTCGACGAGCTGCCACACACCCTGATCGGCAAGGTCGCCAAGGGCCGGCTCCGGGCCGACCAGGGCGGCCACCAGCGGACCGAGCGCCGCCGCACCCATGCCGGGCTGCTCGAATGACGGCTCGGGTCACGCTGTTCACCAAGCCCGGATGCCACCTGTGCGACGACGCCCGCACGGTGGTCGCGACGGTGTGCGACGAGCTGGGCGAGAGCTTCGAGGAGGTGGACATCAGCGCCGGACCGGACGCCGAGCGGCTCAGCGCGGCGTACGGCGAGGAGATCCCCGTGACGTTCGTGGACGGGCGGCAGCACGACTTCTGGCGGGTCGACCCCGCGCGCCTTCGCTCGGTGCTGAGCCGCCCGGAACCCCGCCGGAGGTGAGTCCGGTCACGTGTGCTAAGACCCGGTCCACTCGGTTTGTTCTCTCGTTCACAAACTCCTAGAGTGAGGTCGCTGCCGTTGGAGGGACTGCCCGAGCCTGGGGCCGGCAGCCGACCACAGCGTCAGCAGACGTCAGGAGAAGCGTGACCTCGCCGCGTAGCGCTCGGACCGCGGCCCCGACCGCGGGGGCGAACCCGGCGACGCCTCACCCAGTCACCGGCCCGGTCACCGGCCCGGCCACCGGCCCGGCCACCGCAACGTCGACCGGAGCGTCGACCGGGACCAGGCAGCCCGAGCGCGGCATCCCGGAGGCCACCGTGGCGCGGCTCCCGGTCTACCTGCGCGCGCTGGTCAGCCTCGCTGACCGCGGCACGGCCACCTGCTCGAGCGAGGAGCTCGCCACCGCCGCCGGCGTCAACAGCGCCAAGCTCCGCAAGGACCTGTCGTACCTCGGCTCCTACGGCACCCGTGGCGTGGGCTACGACGTGGAATATCTCCGCTACCAGATCGCCCGCGAGATCGGGGTGACCCAGGACCTCCCGGTGGTGATCGTCGGGATCGGGAACCTGGGCCAGGCGCTGGCCAACTACAGCGGCTTCTCCTCGCGCGGATTCCGGATCGTGGCGCTCCTCGACGCCGACCCCGCCCGACAGGGAGAGAACGTCAGCGGCATCAGCATCCGCGCCTTCGACGAGATCGAGGCGCTGGTGGCCGAGCACGCGGTCGCCATCGGGGTGATCGCGACGCCGGCGCTCGCCGCGCAGGACGTCTGCGACCGGCTCGTCGCGGCCGGGGTGACCAGCATCCTCAACTTCGCGCCGGCCGTGCTCTCGGTGCCCGACGGGGTCGACGTCCGCAAGGTGGACCTGTCCATCGAGCTGCAGATCCTCGCGTACCACGAGCAACGCAAGTCCCACGCGCCCCCGCCCGTGTCCCTCGACGAGGCGGCCACGGCATGAGCGTCCTGGTGGTGGGGGTGTCCCACAAGACGGCGCCGGTCTCGATCCTCGAGCGGCTGACGGTTGACTCCGCGGGCGTCGACAAGCTCGTGCGTCGGGTCGCCGACTGCGAGCACGTGCTCGAGGCGACGGTGCTGGCCACCTGCAACAGGGTGGAGATCTACACCGACGTGGACCGGTTCCACGGCAGCGTCGAGGCGGTGTCCCGGATGCTGTGCGAGCTCGCGGACGAGTCCCCTGAAGACGTCGTGCCTCACCTCTACGTGCACTACGACGACGGCGCCGTCTCGCACCTGTTCCACGTCACCTCGGGTCTGGACTCGATGGTCGTCGGCGAGGGCCAGATCCTCGGCCAGGCGCGCGAGGCGCTGCGGATCGGCCAGGAGGCGGGCACCATCGGGCCGGCCCTCAACGTGCTGTTCCAGCAGGCGCTGCGGGTGGGCAAGCGGGTGCACGCCGAGACCGACGTGGACCACGCGGCGCCCTCGCTGGTCGGGCTGGCCCTCGAGCACGCGGCGGTCGAGGTCGGTCCGATCGCGGGCAAGCGGGTGCTGGTGGTCGGTGCGGGCTCGATGGCCGCCCTGGCCGCTTCGACCGTGTTCCGACTCGGTGCCGCCGACCTCGTGGTCGCCAGCCGCACGGAGGCCCACGCGCGGCGCCTCGCCGAGCAGTACGCCGGACGGGCGGTCCCGCTCACCCAGGTGCAGGAGGCGCTCTCGGCCGCCGACGTGCTGGTGTCCTGCACCGGGGCGACCGGCGTGGTCCTGCCTCTCGCGGTGGTGGCGGCCGCCAGGACCTCTCCGGCCGCGGCCGGACGGCCGCTCGCGGTCGTCGACCTCGCCCTGCCGCACGACGTGGACCCTGCCGTGGCCCAGCTGCCGGGCGTGGCGCTGTTCGACCTGGCCCGGCTGGCCGAAGTGGTCAACCACGGCGAGGACAGCGACGTGCCGGCGGTCCGCGACATCGTGACCCAGGAGATCACCGCCTTCCTGACCGCACGCGTCTCCGCCCGGGTGACACCGACGGTGGTCGCGCTGCGCACCATGGCCACCGGCATCGTCGACACCGAGATGCACCGGCTGTCGGCCCGGCTGCCCGACCTCGATCCCGGCGTCCGCGCCGAGGTGGAGCACGCCGTTCGCCGGGTCGCCGACAAGCTGCTGCACCAGCCGACGGTCCGGGTCAAGGAGCTGGCCAACGAGACCGGCGCCGTCTCCTACGCGGCTGCGCTGGCCGAGCTCTTCTCCCTCGACCCGGAGGCCGTCGAGGCGATGACCCGGCCGGAGGGACTGGCGTGAACGCCCCGGTCCGGGTCGGCACCCGTGCCTCGCTGCTGGCCCGCACCCAGTCCGAGCACGTCGCCGGGGCCCTGTGCGAGGGCCTGGGCCGCGACGTCGAGCTCGTCGAGGTGACGACCGCCGGCGACGTGTCGACGGCACCGCTGGCCACCATCGGCGGCACCGGGGTGTTCGTCAGTGCCCTGCGCGACGCCCTGCTGCGCGGAGAGGTAGACGTCGCGGTGCACTCGCTCAAGGACCTGCCGACCCTCCTCGACGAGCGCATCGCCCTCGCCGCCGTGCCCCTGCGCGAGGATCCGCGGGACGTCCTGCTCGCCCGAGACGGGCTGACGCTCGGCGAGCTGCCGTCCGGTGCCCGCATCGGGACCGGCTCGCCGCGCCGGTCGGCCCAGCTGAACGCGCTGGGCCTCGGTTTCGACGTGGTCGCGATCCGTGGCAATGTGGACACCCGCATCATGAAGGTCGCCTCGGGGCACGTCGACGCGGTGGTGCTGGCCAGGGCGGGTCTCGCGCGTCTGGGTCGGCTCGAGGAGGTGACCGAGGTGCTCGACCCGCTGCAGATGCTTCCCGCCCCGGGGCAGGGTGCGCTGGCCGTCGAGTGCCGGGCCACGGACACCGAGCTGGTGGCCGCGGTGCGCTCGGCCATCGACGAGCCCCGCAGCCGAGCCGCGGTGACCGCCGAGAGGGCGGTCCTGGCGGGCCTGGAGGCCGGCTGCTCGGCGCCGGTCGGGGCGCTGGCGGAGATCGCGGAGGGCGACGACGGCGACGAGCTGTGGCTGCGGGCAGTCGCGCTGTCCGGGGACGGCGCGGTGGCCGTCCGCCGGTCCGCGGTCGGGTCATCGGACGACGCCGAGAAGGTCGGACGCGGCCTCGCGGAGGAGATGTTGGACGACGGTGCGTCGACCCTGATCGAGGAGCAGACGTCATGACCAGCGAGACCCAGGCACAGCCCACCCCCAGGAGCAAGAAGGCGACTGTGAGCGACACGGCAACGAACAGCACCACCGCCCCCGTCCCGGCCCCCCGCAAACGGGCCAGCAAGACGACCTCGGCGGCGCGGAGCACCGCCGCCCCGGCCGAGGCGACGGTGAAGGCGGCCCTCAAGTCGGCGCTGCCGGCCGGCTTCGTGTCGTTCGTCGGCAGCGGACCGGGAGACCCCGACCTGCTGACGGTGCGTGCCGTGGCCCTGCTGCGCGGCGCGGAGGTCGTGGTCACCGAGGCGCCCGAGCACGCCGCTCTGGTCCAGGCATTCTGCCCGACCGCCGAGGTCGTCGACGGCGGGTTCGGGCTGGACCGCCAGCCGCTGACCCAGGCGGGTCGCGCCAAGGTCGTCGTGAAGCAGGCGAAGACCGGCCGCCGGGTGGTGCGGCTGATGGCGGGCGACCCCTTCGTCTACGCCTCCGGGCCGGAGGAGGCGCAGGCCTGCGTCAAGGCCGGCGTCGGCTTCGAGATCGTCCCCGGCGTGTCCCCGGTGACCGCGGTCCCCGCCTATGCCGGGGTGCCGCTGACGACCAAGCAGCACCGTGAGCTGGCGGTCGTGAGCTGCGCGGACGCGAAGGGCGTCGACTGGTCCCAGCACGCCGACGACCGGACCCTGGTGCTGCTGTCCGCGGTGAGCTGTATCGGGGAGGTCGCCGATGCGCTGGTCGAGGCCGGCCGGAGCGCGGAGACCCCGGTGGCCATGACCCGGGTGGGCACCACCACGGAGCAGGAGACGGTCGTGTCCACCCTCGCGCGGATCGGCTCCGACGCCCGGGCCGCCGGGATGACCCCGCCCGCGGTGACCGTGGTCGGCGACGTCGTCGACCTGCGCACCGCGCTGTCCTGGTTCGAGACCAAGCCGCTGTTCGGATGGCGGGTGCTCGTCCCGCGCACCAAGGAGCAGGCCGGCACGCTGTCCGCACGGCTGCGCAGCTATGGCTCCGTGCCGGAGGAGGTGCCCACGATCTCCGTCGAGCCGCCGCGCAACCCGCAGCAGATGGACAAGGCGATACGCGGGCTGGTCGAGGGCCGCTACGAGTGGGTCGCCTTCACCTCGGTCAACGCGGTCCGGGCGGTGCGCGAGAAGTTCGACGAGTACGGCCTGGACGCCCGGGCGTTCTCCGGCCTGAAGATCGCCGCCGTCGGGGAGAAGACCGCCGCGGCGATCGAGGCATGGGGCCTCCGCGCCGACCTGGTGCCCTCCGGTGAGCAGTCGGCACGCGGACTGCTCGACGACTGGCCGCCGTACGACGACCTGCTGGACCCGATCAACCGGGTGTTCCTGCCGCGCGCCGACATCGCGACGGAGACCCTTGTCGCCGGGCTGCAGGACCTGGGCTGGGAGGTCGACGACGTGACGGCCTACCGGACGGTGCGCGCCGCGCCGCCGCCGGCTCCGATCCGTGAGGCCATCAAGACCGGCAGGTTCGACGCGGTGGTGTTCACCTCCTCCTCGACGGTGCGCAACCTGGTCGGCATCGCCGGGAAGCCCCATCCGAGCACGGTGATCGCCGTGATCGGGCCGGCCACGGCCAAGACGGCCGAGGAGCACGGCCTGCGGGTCGACGTGCTGGCCCCCTCACCGACGGTCGAGGCGCTCGCCGCCGCGCTCGCGGACTTCGGTGCGGACCGTCGCACCACCCTGGTCGAGGCGGGGCAGCCGGTCACCCGGCCGTCCGAGCGGCGCCCGTCGCCGCGCCGGCGGGTCACCTGATGTTCCCGACGACGCGGCCTCGCCGGCTCCGTCGTACCCCCGCGATCCGCCGGCTGGTCGCCGAGACCTCGCTGGCTGCCCGCCAGCTGGTGCTGCCGGTCTTCGTCCGCGAGGGGGCCGCCGAGCCGACCCCGATCACCAGCATGCCGGGCCTCGTGCAGCACACCCGCGACTCGCTGCGCAAGACGGTCGCCGAGGCGGCCGAGCTGGGGCTGGGCGGGGTGATGCTGTTCGGGGTCCCGCTCACCAAGGACCCCCGTGGCACCGGTGCCGTCGACCCCGACGGCATCCTGAACGTCGCCATCCGGGACTGTGTCGCCGAGGTCGGCGACGCCCTGCCGGTGATGGCCGACCTGTGCCTCGACGAGTTCACCGACCACGGGCACTGCGGGGTGCTCACCACCGGCGGCGCGGTGGACAACGACGCGACGCTCGAGATCTACGCCGAGATGGCCCGCGTGCAGGCGGCCTCGGGCGTGGACCTGGTCGGACCCAGCGGCATGATGGACGGCCAGGTCGGCGTGGTCCGGGCGGCGCTCGACGCCGCCGGGCACACCGACGTCGCGGTGCTGGCGTACTCGGCGAAGTACGCCTCCGCGTTCTACGGCCCCTTCCGGGAGGCCGTCTCCTCCTCCCTGCAGGGCGACCGGCGCAGCTACCAGCAGGACGGCGGGAACGTCGTCGAAGGGGTGCGCGAGGCGCTGCTCGACGTCGAGGAGGGCGCGGACATCGTGATGGTCAAGCCGGCGCTGGCCTACCTCGACGTCGTGCGTGCCGTCCGCGAGGCGGTCGACGTGCCCGTCGCGGCCTACAACATCTCCGGTGAGTACGCCATGATCGAGGCGGCCGCCGCCCACGGCTGGATCGACCGGGACGCGGCGATCCTCGAGACGCTCACCTCGATCCGACGGGCGGGCGCCGACATCGTGCTGACCTACTGGGCCGCCGAGGTCGCGGCCCGGCTGGTCTGAGATGCCGCCCCGCCTCCCCGCTGTTTACCATGGTGGCATGGGAAACCGGCGCTTCCCATGGGCCATGACCCATGGGGAGTGCCAGAACACCTGCATCCCATGGGAATCGGCACCCGGCGCGCCATCCGAGGGACCACCGGCTCGTGGTCGTCTGGCACCGCGGGGGAGAATGTCCCGGTGAGAGCAGCTCCTGTGTCGCCGACCGGCTCCGGTCCGCTGACCACCACCGGGTCCGTCGCACTGTTCGAGCGGGCGCACGCCGTCACGCCGGGCGGGGTGAACTCGCCGGTCCGCGCGTTCAACGCCGTGGGCGGCACCCCGCGGTTCATCGAGCGGGCACACGGCCCGTACCTCGTGGACGTGGACGGCAACGACTACGTCGACCTGGTCTGCAGCTGGGGCCCCATGCTGCTCGGGCACGCGCACCCCGAGGTGCTCGCGGCCGTGCACGAGGCCGTCGCCCGGGGCACGTCCTACGGCACCCCGACCCGACCGGAGGTCGAGCTCGCCGAGGAGATCGTCGCCCGGACACCGGTCGAGAAGGTCCGGCTCGTCTCCTCGGGGACGGAGGCCACGATGTCCGCGATCCGGCTGGCTCGCGGGTTCACCGGACGGGAGCTGGTGGTCAAGTTCGCCGGCTGCTACCACGGCCACGTCGACTCGCTGCTCGCGCAGGCCGGCTCGGGGCTCGCCACCCTGGCCGTGCCGGGGACGCCCGGGGTGCCGGCCGCGTCGACGGCCGGCACCATCGTGCTGCCCTACAACGACCCGGCGGCGGTCGCGGCCGCCTTCGCCGAGCACGGTGCGGACATCGCCTGCGTGATCACCGAGGCGGCGCCCGGCAACATGGGCGTGGTGCCGCCGGCGCCGGGCTTCAACGAGATGCTCTCGCGCACCTGTGCAGCCCACGGCGCACTGTTCGTGAGCGACGAGGTGATGACCGGCTTCCGGGTGACGCGCTCGGGCCACCACGGCCTGGACGGCGCGGTCGAGGGCTGGACCCCGGACCTGGTCACCTTCGGCAAGGTGATGGGCGGCGGCTTCCCGGCCGCAGCGTTCGGTGGGCGGGCTGGCGTGATGTCGATGCTCTCGCCCGAGGGCCCGGTCTACCAGGCCGGGACCCTGTCGGGGAACCCGGTCGCCACCACAGCGGGCCTCGCCACCCTCCGGCTGGCCACCGACGACGTCTACGCGCACCTCGACAAGACCGCCCGGGTGCTGCAGGAGGGGGTCGGGGCCGCCCTGCGCGAGGCGGGTGTGCCGCACGTCGTACAACACGTCGCCAGCATGTTCAGCGTCTTCTTCACCGACGGGTCCGTGACCTCCGTGCCGGACTTCGCCACCGCCAGCCGGCAGCACGTCGGCCGGTTCAAGGCGTTCTTCCACGCGATGCTCGACCAGGGCGTCTACCTCCCGCCGAGCGCCTTCGAGGTGTGGTTCCTCTCCGCCGCGCACGACGACCGGGCCGTGGACCGGATCCTGGCCGCGTTCCCGGCAGCGGCCCGGGCGGCTGCCGCGGTCGGCTCGACGGGAGCGGCCGAGTGAGCGCCCGGACCACCGTGCACCTGCTCAGGCACGGGGAGGTGCACAACCCCACCGGGGTGCTCTACGGACGGCTCCCCGGCTTCCACCTCTCGGAGCTCGGCCAGCGGATGGCCCAGCGCGTCGCGGACGCCGTCGGCGACCGGGACATCACCCACGTCGTGGCCTCCCCGCTCGAGCGGGCCCAGGAGACGGCCCGCCCGCTCGCGCTGGTGCGGGACGTGGAGATCGTCACCGACGCCCGGGTCATCGAGTCCGGCAACGTCTTCGAGGGTCGTCGGTTCAGCCTCAGTGACAGCATCCTCAAGCGTCCCGACACCTGGCCACACCTGTGGAACCCGTTCCGACCATCGTGGGGTGAGCCCTACACCGACATCGCCGCCCGGATGATCGCAGCCGTGCACGACGCCCGCGACGCGGCCCGCGGGCACGAGGCCGTAGTCGTCTCCCACCAGCTGCCGGTGTGGGTCACCCGGCTGCACGTGGAGAACCGCTCGTTCGTGCACAACCCCCGGCACCGGCAGTGCACGCTGTGCAGCCTCACGTCCCTGATCTTCGACGGGGACACCCTGACCGCGCTGCGGTACTCGGAGCCGGCCGCCGACCTGATCCCGGTCAAGGACCGCAACAAGACGTTCTCGGCGGGCACCGGCCCGGCGGCCGACGGCGTGGCCGGCGGCGGCGAGGCAGCCCCGTCGTGATCCGGTCCCTGCCCGCCGGGCTCCGGCGCGGCGCCGCCGTGGGCGCCGCGGCGTTGGCCGCATCGGCACTCGCGGGCTGCTCGAACCAGATCGGCGCCTCCGGCAACCAGGGCTTCGTCGGCGGCACCGGCACCATCACCCCGTTGGCGGTCGCCGACCGCAAGCAGCCGGGCACCGTCGCCGGGACCACCCTGGCCGGCCGGCGGGTGTCGCTGGCCGACTTCCGCGGCAAGGTGGTCGTGGTCAACGTCTGGGGCTCCTGGTGCCCGCCGTGCCGTGCCGAGGCGCCGACCCTCGCGGCCGCCGCCAGGGAGCTCGCCCCGCGTGGCGTGGTGTTCTTGGGCATCAACTCCCGCGACCCCGAGCGAGCCGGCCCCCGGGCGTTCGACCAGCGCTACCAGATCCCCTACGACTCCATCTACGACCCGGGCGGCCGGACCCTGCTCGCGTTCCACGGCACGCTGTCGCCCAACTCGATCCCGAGCACCCTGGTCATCGACAAGCAGGGCCGGGTGGCCGCGAGCGTCGTCGGCACGATCACCCGTACGACGATCGTCGACCTCGTGGAGGACGTCGCGCGCACCCCCTCGGGCCGTGCAGGCGGCGGGACGGGAACATGACCGCCCTGGACATGGGTGGCTGGCTGCAGGGCACCGTGCTGTCCGGGTCGCTGCTGCTCGCGCTGCCGGTGGCGGCCGTCGCCGGCCTCGTGTCGTTCTTCTCCCCCTGCGTGGTGCCGCTGCTGCCGGGTTACCTGTCCTACGCCACCGGCCTGTCCGGGGTGGACCTCGAGCACGGCAGACGCGGCCGCATGCTCCTCGGCAGCCTGCTGTTCGTGCTCGGCTTCTCGTTCGTGTTCGTCGCCCTGGGCACGGTCTCGGGAGCCCTCGGGACCTGGCTGTGGACCTACATGCACCCCATCACCATCGTCCTCGGGGCGCTGACCGTGCTCGTCGGACTGGCGTTCCTCGGCCTGCTGCCGTGGCTGCAGCGCGACATCCGGGTGCACCGGGTGCCTGCCGTGGGCCTGGCCGCCGCGCCGTTCCTCGGCGTCCTGTTCGGTCTCGGGTGGACGCCGTGCGTGGGTCCCACCCTCGCGGCGGTGAACCTGCTCGCCGTCAACGAGGGCACGGCCGGCCGCGGGGCGCTGCTCAGCGTCGCCTACTGCCTCGGCCTCGGCATCCCGTTCGTGGTCGCCGCCGTCGCGTTCCGCAGGACCCTCGGAGCAGTGCGGTGGGTCCGTCGCCACCAGGTCTGGGTGACCCGGGTCGGCGGCGCGATGCTGGTCGCGGTCGGTGTGCTGCTGCTCACCGGGCAGTGGGACGTCTGGGTGGGCGACCTGCGCGGCTGGGTCTCCGGGTTCGAGGTGCCGGTGTGACCCCGCCACCGCCCGGAACCACCGACGTCGCCTCCGCCGAGACCGAGGCCGGCGGCTCCGCGAGCACCCCGCCGACACCGCCGTCCGCCCCGCCCGCGCTGAGCCCCGTGGAGCTGTCCCGCTGGGCGTGGCGGCAGCTCACCTCGATGCGCACGGCGCTGGTGCTGCTGTTCCTGCTGGCCCTCGCGGCGGTCCCGGGGTCCGTCGTACCCCAGCAGAACATCGACGCCGCGAAGGTCCTCGCCTGGCAGCGTGCGCACCCGTCGCTGACCCCGGTCTACGAGCGGCTCGGGCTGTTCTCGGTCTACGGGTCGCCGTGGTTCTCCGCGATCTACATCCTGCTGATGGTCTCGCTGGTGGGCTGCGTGGTCCCGCGGCTGCGGATCTACTGGCGGGCGGCCCGGGCCCGGCCTCCGGCGGTGCCGCGCCGGCTGTCCCGACTGCCGGAGTTCCGCACCTTCGAGGTCGAGGACGGCCCCGCGGCGGCGCTCGCGCGCGCCGAGGCGGTGCTGCGCCGGCGCCGCTACCGCGTGGTGGTGCGGCCCGCGGCCGACGGCGGAGCGGTCTCGGCCGAGAAGGGCTACCTGCGCGAGGCCGGCAACCTGCTGTTCCACCTGTCCGTGCTCGTGGTCCTGGTCGGCTTCGCCTACGGCCAGCTGTTCGGCTACAAGGGCGGTGTGATCACGATCGTCGGCCAGGACTTCTCCAACACGCTGAGCCAGTACGACGACTTCGCTCCTGGGCGGCTGTTCTCCCCCGACGACCTGGACCCCCTGAGCTTCACGGTCGACGACTTCCGGGTCAGCTGGCTGACCAGCGGGCCGGAGATGGGACAGCCGGAGTCGTTCGACGCGAACATCACCTACCGGACCACCCCGGACGCCCCGGCGCGGCACCATGACCTCGCCGTCAACCATCCGCTGAGTGCCGGCAGCACCGACGTGTTCCTGGTCGGCCACGGCTACGCCCCGGTGGTGACCGTGAGAGGTGGCGACGGGAAGGTCGCCTACCAGGGGCCGGTGGTGTTCCTGCCCGAGGACAGCTCGTTCATGTCCGCCGGTGTGATCAAGGTGCCGGACGCCGCCCCGCAGCAGCTGGCGTTCCAGGGCTTCTTCCTGCCCACCTACGGGTTCACCATGAGCCGCGGGCCGTTCTCGCAGTTCCCCGACGCGCTCGACCCGGTGCTGTCCCTCGTGCCGTACCACGGGAACCTCGGGCTGGACAGCGGCCAGCCGCAGTCGGTGTACGCACTGGACACGTCGCACCTGTCGACGTACCCCAACGCGGACCCGCGACTGGGGCCGAGCAAGCGGGTGAAGCTCTCGCTCGGGCAGACGGTCGCGCTGCCTCGAGGCCAGGGATCGATCCGCTTCGACGGCGTGCAGCGCTGGGTCAAGCTGCAGGTCAGCCACACCCCCGGCAAGGAGGTCGCGCTCGCCGGCGTGCTGCTGGGCATCCTCGGCCTGATGGGCTCGCTGTTCATCCGGCCCCGGCGCGCCTGGGTCCGGGTGTCGCGGGCCCCCTCTGCCCCCGAGGGCCCCCGGCGTACGGTGATGGAGCTGGGCGGCCTGGACCGCAGCTCGGGGGGCGACCTCGCCGAGGAGGTCGACGAGCTCGAACGGCTGCTGAAGACAGCGCGCACGACCGATGGACCAGCCGACGTCCCGGACGTCCCCGCCGACCCCGAGAAGGAGCACGCGTGAGCACCGCGGACTTCGCCGCCTTCAGCGACAACGCCGTCATGTTCGCCTCGCTGGTCTACATCCTGGCGTTCCTGTCCCACCTCACCGAGTGGGTGCTGCTGCGCTCGCTGCCCGTTCCCGAGCAAGGTGCCCTCGCGCGGGCGTCGGTCCCGGTGGGCGCCTCGTCCGGACCCTCCGAGTTGTCGGAGGGGCAGCCGGGTGAGACCGACGCCCGCGTGAGGGCACCCGACACGTCGCAGGAGCAGGAGCTGCGGGTCGAGAGGTTCGGACGGATCGGGGTCGCGCTGACGGTCGTCGGCTGTGCGCTCCACCTGGCGGCCCTGGTCACCCGCGGGCTCGGCTCGGATCCGATCAGGGTGCCCTGGGGCAACATGTACGAGTTCACGCTCGCGGGCACCTTCGGTGTCAGCGTCATGTACCTCGCCCTGATGAAGCGGCATCACCTGCGTTGGATGGGCGCGCTGGTCACCGGCTTCCTCGTGGTGGTGCTGATGCTGGACGTGCTGGTGCTCTACCAGGACGCCGGGCCCCTGGTGCCCGCGCTGCACTCCTACTGGCTGGCCGTGCACGTGCTCGCCGCCGTGATCGCCAGCGGCGCCTTCTCGGTCGGCGCGCTCGCACTCGTGCTGTTCCTGGCGAAGGACCGCGCGGAGCGCCGGGGCACCCTGCGGCCGCGTGGCTACCTGTCCCGGCTGCCCGAGGCGGTGGCCCTCGAGCGGGTGGCCTACCGGCTGAACGCCTTCGGGTTCCCCATCTGGACGTTCGCAGCGCTGGTCGCGGGACCGATCTGGGCGGAGTACGCCTGGGGCAGCTACTGGAACTGGGACCCCAAGGAGGTCTGGGCGTTCATCACCTGGGTGATCTACGCCGCCTACCTGCACGCCCGCGCGACCGCCGGGTGGAGGGGCAAGGCCGCCTCGGTGATCGCGCTGGTGGCGTTCGCGTCCCTGCTGTTCAACTTCGTCGGGATCAACTACTTCTTCGGCGGCGGGAGCCTGCACTCCTACGCCAGGTGACCCTCCTCCCGGGCGCCTCGAACGACTCAGTCGCTGTTCGGCTTGTCCTGGTCCTTGCGGCGGTTGCGGCGGTTGAGGTCGCGCAGGAAGTCGTCGTCGTCGTCCGGAGCGGCCGAGCGCGGCGGCGTCATGCGGGGCCGGGGGCCGGTACGCCTCGCGGGCGCGCCGCCCCGGCGGCGCTCGATCAGCCAGAAGAAGGTGTAGACGAGCGCTGCGAAGATGATCACCACGAGCAGGAACTTACCCACACCACCAGCGTAGGCCGGTCAGCAAGCCCTCGGTGAGGACAGCGTCGGATCGTTACCACGTGGTGCCTGCGGGGTCGTCCCGGAGTGCCCTCGAGGCCCGACCACTAAGGTGAGGCTGTGAAGGAGTTCGCGATCTACACGGTTGCCCGGCTCGGCCTGTTCGTCGCGTCGTACGCCGTGATCTCCGGGATCTACATGCTGGTGACCGGCACGGACTCGGTGCCACTGATCTGGCCGCTGCTGCTGGCTGCGATCGTCTCGGCGGTCGCCTCGCTGTACCTCCTGAAGGGGCCCCGCACCCGGTTCGCGGCCCGGGTCGAGCAACGTGCGGCCACCATGACCCGACGTTTCGAGGAGGCGCGCGCCAAAGAGGACCAGGACTAGCGCCGTGGGACCCGACGCCGCCGGGCCCGTTGCCGGACCTCGCGCCGGTTCCTGCAGGGAGCACCATCGGGCCCGGGACCGGACCTGGCTCAGCGAGGCCGTGCGTCGGGTCGAGGCGGACAGCAACCGATCGGCTGACACCCACCTGCATGTGTTCCCGCTGCCGGAGTCGTGGGCCGTGGACCTCTACCTCAAGGACGAGTCGGTGCACCCGACCGGCTCGCTGAAGCACCGCCTCGCGCGATCGCTGTTCCTCTACGCCCTGTGCAACGGCTGGGTCGACGAGGGCACGACCGTCATCGAGGCGTCGTCGGGTTCGACAGCGGTCTCCGAGGCCTACTTCGCGCGCCTGCTGGGGCTGCCGTTCGTCGCGGTGATGCCCGCCTCCACCTCGCGCGGCAAGATCGAGCTGATCGAGTTCCAAGGAGGCAGCTGCCATCTCGTCGAGGACCCCCGCACGATGTACGACGAGGCGAGGCGGCTGGCCCGGGAGACCGGCGGGCACTACATGGACCAGTTCACGTTCGCCGAGCGGGCCACCGACTGGCGCGGCAACAACAACATCGCCGAGTCGATCTTCGACCAGCTCGCCCTGGAACGCCATCCCGTGCCCACCTGGGTCGTGGTCGGAGCCGGCACCGGCGGGACGTCCGCGACGATCGGCCGGTTCGTGCGCTATCGCCGCTTCGAGACGCAGGTCTGCGTCGTGGACCCGGAGAACAGCGCGTTCTTCGAAGGGTGGACGACCCGCGACCCCTCCCACGTCACCGGCGTCGGGTCGCGCATCGAGGGCATCGGGCGGCCCCGCGTGGAGCCGTCGTTCGTGCCGTCGGTCGTGGACGCGATGATCTCGGTCCCCGACGCCGCCTCGATCGCGGCGATGCGCTGGTGCTCGGCGGTGACCGGGCGGCTGGTGGGCGGGTCCACCGGGACGGCCATCTGGGGCTCCCTGCGGCTGGTCGCCTCGATGCGGGGCGCCGGGACGGCCGGCAGCATCGTCACGCTGCTCTGCGACGGGGGGGAGCGCTACGCCTCGACGTACTACGACGACCGGTGGCTGGCGTCCCAGGGCATCGACACGGCGCCGTACGCCGCCACCCTGGAGCGGTTCTACGACACCGGGACCTGGTCGGAGCCGTCCTGACGTCGCCCGGCCGCGCAGGATGCGACGCCTCGGCTCAGAGGGCGCCGACGAGCAGGCCGACGAGAGCGCCGGCCGCCCAGAGCAGCTCGGCGACGCCGGTGCGGGCCAGCACCGGGACCAGGTCGCGGCCGGTGGCACCGGAGAGCACCGTCCGTGTCGCAGGCAGCGTCGGCAGCGCGAACGCCAGCCCCAGCAGCGCCAGCCGGCTCGTGTCGAGCGCGAGCGCCACCAGAGCCACCAGAGCGACCCCGACCAGCATGGCGTAGAGCCCGCGGGTCCGCGCGTCGCCGAGCACGACGGCCAGCGTCTGCTTGCCCGTCGCGCTGTCGGTGGGGATGTCGCGCAGGTTGTTGGCGACCAGGATCGCGCAGGCCAGGGCCCCTACCCCGACTGCGGCGTACCAGCTCGGCAGCGGCAGCGACTCGGTCTGCACGTACGTCGTGCCGAGAACCGCGACCAGCCCGAAGAACACGAACACCATCACCTCACCGAGCGCCCGGTAGCCGTAGGGCATCGAGCCGCCGGTGTAGAACCACGCGGCGACGACGGCCAGTCCGCCGACCAGCACCAGCCACCACGTCGTCGTCGCCGCCAGCACCAGACCGGCCAGCACCGCCACGCCGAACGCCCCGAACGCCGCCCCCTTGACCGCTGCCGGCGGGGCGGCCCCCGAGCCGACCAGCCGCAGCGGCCCCACTCGGTCCGCGTCCGTGCCGCGGATCCCGTCGGAGTAGTCGTTGGCGTAGTTGACCCCCACCTGCAGGGCCAGGGACACCACAAGCGCGAGGGCGGCCTTCCACCACACCGCCTGCTCGACGTACACCGCGACTCCGGTGCCCGCCAGCACCGGCGACACCGCCGCAGGCAGGGTGCGCGGGCGCGCGCCCTCGAGCCACTGCGCAGGGGTTGCCACAGTCGGGGATTGTCGCAGGCATACCGTGTGACCTCGTGAGCAGCCCACGTCCGAGCCTCGCCCCGGTGCGCGGCACCTCGGCTGAGGTCCTGGAGCTGCTGCGCACGTGGGAGGCCGCCCAGGACCCCCCGCCGCTCGTCGTCGAGACGTCGGGCTCGACCGGCCGGCCGAAGCGGGTGGTGCTGTCCCGAGCCGCCATGCGGGCCTCGGCGGACGCCACGCACGAACGGCTCGGCGGACCGGGTCGGTGGGTGCTCGCCCTGCCTGCCGGCTACGTCGCCGGCCTGCAGGTGCTGTTCCGGTCCGTGCGCACCGGCATCGAGCCGGTCCTGGGCGGCCTCCCGGAGGCGGCGGAGCAGCCGACCGGGGACCGGCGCTACGTCTCGGTGGTGCCGACCATGCTGCACCGGGCCCTGACCGGCGACCGGCAGGCACTGACCCGTTTCGACACCGTGCTGGTCGGAGGCGCTCGCCTGGACCCGGAGCTGCGGCGACGAGCCGAGGAGGCAGGGGTCCGGGTCGTCGCCACCTACGGCATGAGCGAGACCTGCGGCGGCTGCGTGTACGACGGGCGGCCACTCCACGCGGTCGAGGTGCGGACCACCGACGCCGGCCGGGTCGCGATCCGGGGACCCGTGCTCTTCGACGGGTACGACGGGCAGCCCGACCTCACCGCGCAGGCGCTCAGCGACGGCTGGTTCCTCACCTCGGACGTCGGCCGAGTCGACGAGGACGGCCGGCTGCGGGTCGACGGCCGGATCGACGACGTCGTGGTCAGCGGCGGCGTGAACGTCCCCGCGGCCGCGGTCGCCCGCGAGCTGAGGGCACACCCGGGGGTCCGCGGGGCGGAGGTGGTGGGTGTCCCCGACGACGAGTGGGGTGAGGTCGTGGTCGCCGTTGCCGAGACCGAGCTGACCCTCGAGCAGCTGCGCGACCGGGTGGCCGAGCGGCTGCCGCGCAGCTTCGCACCTCGTCGGCTGGTCCGGGTCAGCGCCCTTCCCCTGCTGCCGAACGGCAAGCTCGACCGGCTGGCGGTGCAGCGGCTGGCTGCCGGGTCGCCGCCGTGAGCCCGCATGTCTTCTCCATCCCGATGCGGACCCGCTTCCGCGAGATCACGGTGCGTGAGGGGATGCTGGTCCGAGGGGACGCGGGCTGGGGGGAGTTCAGCCCCTTCCTGGACTACGACGCCCGCCAGGCTGCCCCCTGGCTCCGGGCGGCCCGCGAGGCGGCCGACGAGGGCTGGCCCGACCCGGTCCGGGCCACCGTCCCCGTGAACGTGACGGTCCCCGCTCTCGGCCCGGAGCGGGCGGCGGCCGTCGTACGGGACAGCAGCGGCTGCCGGACCGCCAAGGTCAAGGTCGCCGAGCCCGGGCAGAGCACCGCCGACGACCTGGCCCGCGTCGAGGCGGTCCGCGACGCCCTCGGCCCGGACGGGCAGCTGCGCGTGGACGCCAACGGCGCCTGGTCCGTCGACGAGGCGACCCGGGTGATCCCCTTGCTGGACAGGGCTGCCGGAGGTCTGGAGTACGTCGAGCAGCCCTGCGCCGACGTCGAGGACCTGGCGGCCGTCCGACGCCGGGTCGCCGTGCGGATCGCCGCCGACGAGTCGATCCGGCGTGCCGGGGACCCCTACCGGGTGCGGGACCTGGCGGCCGCCGACGTGGCGGTGCTGAAGGTGCAGCCGCTCGGCGGGGTGCGGGCGTGCCTGCGGATCGCGCAGGACATCGGCCTGCCGGTCGTGGTGTCCAGCGCCCTGGAGACCAGCGTCGGGATCGCCGCTGGGGTGGCGCTGGCAGCGGCGCTGCCCGAGCTGCCGTTCGCGTGCGGCCTGGCGACGGTCCAGCTGCTCACCGACGACGTCGCGGTGCATCCCCTGCTGCCGGTCGAGGGCCGGCTCCCGGTGGGGACCCCGGAGGTGGCCAGCGGCGCGCTCGAGCGGACGGCAGCCCCGCCGGACCGGGTCGAGCACTGGCGGCAACGGCTCGCCGACGTCCGGACCCCGCCGGGATGACGCCGGCCAACGCCTCCACGGCCGTCGCGACCGCCCTGGTCGACGAACTGGTCCGCTGTGGCGTACGCGACCTGGTGCTCGCCCCTGGATCGCGCAGCGCAGCACTGGCGTTCGCCGCGCACGCACAGGACGGCCTGCGGCTGCACACCCGCATCGACGAGCGGTCCGCCGGCTTCCTCGCGCTCGGCATCGCCCGCACCGCCCGGCGCCCGGTCGTCGTGGTCACCACCAGCGGCACGGCGGTCGCCAACCTGCACCCGGCCGTGCTCGAGGCCTCGCACGCCGGTGTCCCGCTCGTCCTGCTGACCGCTGACCGGCCCGCCCGCCTGCGCGGCACCAACGCCAACCAGACCACCGACCAGGCGCGGATCTTCGGGACCGCGGTCCGGGACCAGGCGGATCTGCCGGCCGGCCACCCGGGCAGCGGTGAGGTGGAGGGGCGTCAGGTCGCGTCGTGGCGCGCGGTGGCCGCCCGGGCAGCTGCCACGGCGCGCGGCCGGCTCGGGGCACGGCCCGGTCCGGTGCACCTCAACGTGCAGTTCGAGGACCCGCTCACCCCCGGCACCGGCGACGGGTGGGGGATCGCGCTGGACGGCCGCCTCGAGCACGAGCCGTGGATGCTGCCGGGACCGGTCCTGAGTGCGGAGCCCGAGGAGCTCGACCCGCTCCCGCGCACCGTGGTGGTGGCCGGCGACGACGCGGGGCCGCCGGCGCGGGTCCTCGCCGAAGCCGCCGGCTGGCCGCTGCTCGCCGAGCCGACCAGCGGGTCGCGCACCGGCGACGCGGTGGTCCGGACCTACCGGCTGCTGCTGGCCGACGAGGACCTCGCCGGCCGGGTCCAGCGGGTGGTCGTCTTCGGGCACCCGACCCTCTCCCGCCCGGTGAACCGGCTGCTGGCCCGCGACGACGTCGAGGTCGTCGCGGTCACCGGTCCGTCCGGGTGGTCCGACCCGGGCCTGCACGTCAGCCGGGTCGTGCACGCGGTGAGCACCCTGCCCGCCCCGCCCGACGTGTGGACCGAGGAGTGGCGAACCCGCGACGCCGAGCTGTCCCGGCGGCTCGACGGGTTGCTGGCCGCACAGGCCACGCTGACCCCGCACCAGGTCGCGGGCGCGGTCAGCGCGGCCCTGCCGCCGGGCGGCCTGCTGTTCGTCGGAGCCTCGAACCCGGTCCGCGACCTCGACCTGATGGTCGCGCCGTACGGCGTCGGCGACCGTCGGATGGTGGTCGGCAACCGGGGGCTCGCGGGCATCGACGGCACGGTGTCCTCGGCCGTCGGCGCCGCTCTGGGCCGACCGCACAGCACCCGCTGCCTCGCGCTGCTCGGTGACGTGACCTTCCTGCACGACAGCAACGGGCTCGTCCTGGGGCCCGAGGAGGAGCGGCCGGGCCTGACCCTGGTGGTCGTCAACGACGACGGCGGCTCGATCTTCGCCTCGCTCGAGCAGGGCGCCGAGCGGCACGCCGCGTCCTACGACAGGCTGTTCGGGACCCCGCACCGCGTCGACCTCGCCAGCCTGTGTGCGGCGACGCGCACTCCGCACTGGCGGGTCGACTCACTCGCGGAGCTCCGGCACGCGCTGGACAGCCCCGCCGGTGGGATCGAGGTGGTGGAGGCCGTCGTACGCCGGGACAACCGCCGCGACCTGGACGCCCAGATCAGGGCGCTGGTGCAGCCGGCCTGACCTGGTTCCGCGGCCCGACCGCTCGCGGCCCCGGCCCTCGACAAGCACGGGGTCGGAGACCTCGGCCGGGGGACCCGATGCGGTGGGTGGCCGAGCCCTCGAGGTGAGGCACCGCTCACCTGGGTTGTTCAATTGGGCGCGTGGATGTCGCCCTCTCCCTGGCAGCGCTTGCCGCCGTCGTCATCGTCGTCGTCGGCTTCTGCCGGCGCTTCGACCTTCCGGCGCCCCTGCTGCTGGTGGCGATCGGCGCCGGCGCGTCCTTCCTGCCGTTCGTGCCTGAGGTGCACCTGACCGCTGACGTGGTGCTGGTCGGGCTGCTGCCCCCGCTGCTCTACTCAGCCGCCCTGCAGACCTCTCTGGTCGACTTCAACGCCAACCGACGGCCGATCCTGCTGCTCTCGATCGGGCTGGTCGCGTTCACCACCGTCGGGGTCGCGGTCATCGCCTACTACGCGGTACCAGACGTCAGCTGGCCGGCGGCGTTCGCACTGGGCGCGGTCGTCGCACCACCGGACGCGGTGTCCGCTACCGCGATCGCGCGCCGGATCGGCATCCCGCGGCGCATCGTCACCATCCTCGAGGGGGAGTCCCTGCTCAACGACGCCACCGCCCTGGTGGCGCTGCGCACGGCGATCGGGCTCGGCGGCAGCGTGACGGTGCTCGGCGTCGGCGTCGACTTCGCGGTCGCAGCCCTCGCCGGCGTGCTGGTCGGGGTGGTGCTCTACCTGGTCGTGGGCAAGGTACGACGCCAGGTGACGGACCCGGTCATCGACACCAGCCTGTCACTGGTCACCCCGTTCGTGGCGTACGTCGCGGCCGAGGAGCTCCACGGCTCGGGAGTGCTCGCGGTGGTCGTCGCAGGTCTGCTCCTGGGCCACCGGGCGCCGGTCCTGCAGACCGCGGGATCCCGGATCGCCGAGCGGCTGAACTGGCGGACCATCTCCTTCCTCCTGGAGAACTCGGTCTTCCTGCTCATCGGCCTGCAGGCACGCTGGATCATCGCCGCCGTCGACGCGGCCGGGGTGCCGGTGCTCGACGTGACCAGGCTGTGCGTGTCGACGTTCGTCGCGGTCGTCGTACTTCGGCTGGTGTACATGTTCGCCGCGCGCCTGCTTCTGGTGCGACCGGACGTGGACCGAGACACCGGCGAGCAGCCCTCCTGGCGGCACACGACGGTCCTGGGCTGGGCCGGGATGCGCGGCGTGGTCACGCTGGCGGCCGCGTTCGCGATCCCGGAGTCGTTCACCTACCGGGAGACCCTGATCCTGACGGCGCTGGTGGTCGCCGCCGGCACCCTGTTCGTGCAGGGCTCGACGCTGCCGTGGCTGGTCCGCCGGCTCCAGCTGTCAGCGCCCGACCCGCGCGAGGACGCCCTGGCGCGCGCCGCCCTGTTCGAGAAGGCGACCGCGGCCGGGTTGGAGCGGCTCGAGTCGCACATCGGCGACGACGACCCCTTCGACACGATGGCGTCGCTGCGGCAGCGAGCGGCGCAGCGCAACACGGCCGCCTGGGAGCGGCTGGGCAGCGCTGCGGCGGACCAGGAGACGCCCAGCGAGGCCTACTCGCGGCTGCGCCTGGAGATGCTGAACGCCGAGCGGGAGAAGGTGCTGCAGGTGCGCGGCACCGGCCAGATCCCGCACGAGGTGGTGGAGGACGTGCTCGCTGCCCTCGACGTGGAGGAGTCGATGCTCGACGTCCGCCGTGAGCGGATCGCCGACCTCCAGGACGCCGACGCGATCAGCGGCATCACCGGCACGATCATGGCCTGCGACCACCTGGAGGCCGCGCCCCGGGACGTGGAGACCTCCGGCGAGCGGGTGTGCGAGGACTGCGTGCGTGACGGGTTCACCAACTGGGTGCACCTGCGCAAGTGCCTGACCTGTGGGCACCTCGCCTGCTGCGACTCGTCGCCGCGCCGGCACGCGAGCGCGCACTTCGAGGAGGTCGAGCACCCGGTGATGCGCTCGGCCGAGCCGGGAGAGGAGTGGCGCTGGTGCTTCGTGGACAGTCGGCTGGGCTGACTCGGCCGGCTGACTCGGCTGGCTGACTCGGCTGGGCTGACTCGCCCCGCCTGCGGGTGGGTGCAGCCGGGCACCGACGTCAGGCTTCGAGCGGGTCGAGCCCCCCAGTGACGTCAGCCTGGGAGCGGGTCGAGCCCGCCGAGGGAGTCCCGCACCGGGACGAACTTCGCCTGCGCCTCGGCCAGCTCCGCCTCCGGGTCCGAGTCCGCGACGACCCCGCAGCCCGCGAACAACCGCACCCGATCGCCGTCGATCTCGGCCGACCGCAACGCGAGGCCCCACTCGCCGTCGCCGGTCGCGTCCATCCAGCCCACCGGTCCCGCGTAGCGACCACGCTCCATCCCCTCGATCTCGCCGATCAGCGCCGTCGCCACGTCCGTGGGGGTGCCGCCGACGGCGGCGGACGGGTGCAGCGCCTCGGCGAGGTCCAGTGACGTGCCGAGCGGGTCCGCCGTGTCGTGCATCACCCCGGCCACGTCGGTGGCCAGGTGCATCACGTTGGGCAGGTGCAGCACGAACGGGGACTCGGGGACGTTCATCGACGAGCAGTGCGGGTCGAGGGCGTCGGCGACCGAGCGCACGGCATACTCGTGCTCCTCGAGGTCCTTCGACGACCGGGCCAGCGTGGCTGCCTGGGCCAGGTCGCGGGCGTCGTCGCCGGTGCGCCGGATGGTGCCGGCCAGCACCCGGGAGGTGACCAGCCCCCGTTCGCGTCGCACCAGCATCTCCGGTGTCGCGCCGAACAGCCCGTCGACGTGGAACGTCCAGCACATGGGGTAGGTCTCGGCGAGGCGGCGCAGCGGCCAACGGACGTCGATGTCGTTCTCGGCGGTGGCGACCAGGTCGCGGGCGAGCACCACCTTCTCCAGCGCTCCGGCGTTGATCAGGCGGACCGCGTCGGCGACCACGCAGACCCACTGGGTGCCGGTCAGCTCTCCGTCGGAGAACGCGATCCCGCGGGGCGCCTCCGGGGCGTCGGCAGCCGCCACGGCCGGGAAGGAGGGGATGCTGCCGACCCCGATGGTGGTGACCCAGGTGGTGCTCCCGCGTCGCCCGACCACCACCTCGGGCACCATCAGGACGCTGTGCCCGGGCTCGTCGGCGAACCCGAAGGACCCGAAGCAGACGACTCCGGTGCCCGGCCGGTCGACCTCGTCGCGGACGACGGCCGACCGCACCTGCTGCGACCACCAGCGTTTGGCGTCCGCGAAGCGGTCGGCGCCCGTCGTACGGCAGATCGCGGCGACGCCCCAGCCGACCAGGCCGTCCCCGCGTCGTACCCAGGCGGCCGTGTCGGGGCCCGGCGGAAGCAGGGCGAGCAACGCGCCGGGGTCCTCGACGGCGACCGTGCGCACGACCAGTGGCACCTCGACGGAGGCGGCGTTGGAGTGCTCGGTCACGCGCGAAGCCTACGGTGGGGCGCCCAGCCGCCCGACACCCCGCCATCGCCCGGGTGCCTAGGGTGGGGCGGTGACCCGCGCCCAGCTCGACAAGCACCCGGCCGACGTCGCCGCGATGTTCGACGCGGTGGCGCGTCGCTACGACCTCACCAACGACGTGCTCTCGCTGGGCCAGGACCGGCGCTGGCGCAAGCTCGTCGTGGACGCGGTCGATCCGCGACCCGGCGAGACGGTGCTGGACGTCGCAGCGGGGACCGGCACGTCGAGCCAGCCGTTCGCCGACCGCGGCGCCCGGGTGGTGCCGTGCGACTTCTCGCTCGGGATGCTGCGGGTGGGCAAGTCCGCACGTCCGCACCTGGGGTTCACGGCAGGGGACGGGACCCGGCTGCCGTTCGCGGCCGGGACCTTCGACGCGGTCACGATCTCGTTCGGTCTGCGCAACATCGTCGACCCGGACGCCGGGCTCCGCGAGATGCTGCGGGTGACCAAGCCCGGGGGGCGACTGGTGGTCTGCGAGTTCAGCCATCCGACCTGGGCGCCGTTCCGCACGGCCTATGTGGAGTACCTCATGCGTGCGCTGCCCGCCATCGCCCGCGCCGTCTCCTCGAGCCCGGACGCCTACGTGTACCTCGCCGAGTCGATCCGCGCCTGGCCGGACCAGGCCGGTCTGGCCACCCGCATCGCCGCCGCCGGGTGGTCCAGCCCCCGGTGGCTGAACGTGTCCGGTGGCATCGTGGCCCTGCACCACGCCACCACCCCACCCGCCCCGTCCGCAGCCGCGCACCCTGCCGACCCGGCCCGTCCGCAGGCGTAAGCCCTGCCGACCCGGCGCATCCGCAGGCGTAAACCCTGCCGACCCGGCGCATCCGCAGGCGTAAACCCTGCCGACCCGGCGCGTCCGCAGGCGTGAACCCTGCCGACCCGGCGCGTCCGCAGGCACCCCGTGCTCAGAACGCCGGCGGAGCCCGTCGGACAGGCACTCGAGCGGCTCGATGCGACCCGCCAGGCGCAGACCAGGCTCGGACCGGCGGAGAGTGCCCGTCCGACGGGTCGCTC
>JAICWH010000101.1 GCA_025934895.1 Nocardioidaceae bacterium
CGACAGCCCGGGCAACGGCAGCGGAACAGTCACCATCGAGGTGCCCGAGCAGCTGCGGTTCGAGGCGCCGTACACCTTGGTGCGCCGGCTCCGCGCCTCGATCAGCGTGCTGGGGCCGCTGGTAGCCCGCTGCGGGCAGGCCCGGGTCGCGCTGCCGGGCGGGGACAACATCGGCTCCCGCGGCCTGGACATGCACATGACCGGCCTGACCGAGCTCGGAGCCCAGGTGCGCATCGAGCACGGGTTCGTGGTCGCAGAGGTCAGCGACCGACTGCGCGGCACGAACCTGTGGCTGGACTTCCCGAGTGTCGGGGCCACCGAGAACCTGCTGATGGCCTCCGTGCTCGCCGAGGGTACGACGGTCATCGACAACGTCGCGAGGGAACCGGAGATCATCGACCTGTGCGACATGCTGGCCGGCATGGGCGCGAAGATCGAGGGCGCCTCGACGTCCACCCTCACGGTGCACGGGGTGGACCGGCTGGCACCCGTCCAGCACGCGACCGTGCCGGACCGGATCGTGGCCGGCACCTGGGCCTTCGCGGCGGCGGTGGCCGGCGGCGACCTGACCGTGCACGGCGGGCGCTCGGGGCACCTGGACATCGTGCTCGACAAGCTCGAGTCCGCCGGTGCCGTGGTGCAGGACGTGGACGGCGGCTTCCAGGTGGGCGTCGACCGGCGGCTGGACTCCTTCGATGTCGTGACGCTGCCCTATCCAGGCTTCCCCACCGACCTGCAGCCGTTCGCGATGGCGCTGGCCGCCGTCAGCAACGGCACCGCGATGATCACTGAGAACGTCTTCGAGTCGCGCTTCATGTTCGCCCAGGAGCTCGCCCGGCTCGGTGCCGACCTGCGCACCGACGGCCACCACGCCGTGGTCCGAGGGCGCCCGGTCCTGTCCGGGGCGCCGGTGCTGGCCTCCGACATCCGGGCCGGGGCCGCCCTGGTGCTCGCCGGGCTCGCCGCCCAGGGCACCACGACCGTCGCGGAGTCCCAGCACATCGACCGGGGCTACCCCTACTTCGTGGAGATGCTCGCCCTCCTCGGCGCGGACGTCAGCCGGGTCGACGTACCCGACCTGCAGGAGTGAGGCGCCCGCCTCCGCCGACAACCTCCGTAGGACGCGACGCCCCGGCGCGCGAGAACGCTCTAGGCTGGGTGGCATGGTCAACCTCACCCGCATCTACACCCGCACCGGCGACGCGGGCGAGACCCGTCTCGGCGACATGAGCGTCACGACGAAGAACGACCTGCGCCTGAAGGCCTACGCCGACGTCGACGAGGCGAACGCCCACATCGGGGTCGCGTTGTCGACGGGGGACCTCGACGAGGATGTGGTACGCGTGCTGACCACGGTGCAGAACGACCTGTTCGACGTCGGCGCCGACTTCTGCACCCCCGTCGTGGAGGCACCCGAGCACCCTCCCCTGCGTATCGAGCAGGAGTACGTCGACCGGCTGGAGGCCTGGTGCGACGCCTACAACGAGCACCTGCCGAAGCTGCGCTCGTTCATCCTCAACGCGGGGACCCCCGGCGCGGCGCACCTGCACGTCGCGCGGACCGTCGTACGACGGGCGGAGCGGGCCGGATGGGCGGCCTACGAGCAGCACGCGGACACGATGAACGTGCTGGCCCTGCAGTACCTCAACCGGCTCTCGGACCTGCTGTTCATCCTGGCCCGGCACGCGAACCGGGTGAACGGGGACGTCCTCTGGAAACCAGGTGGGGAGCGCTGACCCGCTGCTAGGGCTGGGCTACCGCATCAGCTGACGCCCGGGCGGGGCGGACTCCAGCCAGGCCAGGAAACCGGTCAGGGCATCGGGGCTCATCCCGACCTCGACCGGCCCCGACGACGTCCGGCACGCCACCACGATGTGCCCGGAGTAGAGCGAGTAGGCCTCCACCCCCGACGGCTCGCGGCGTCCGACGTACTCGATCTCCGTACGGCGGTAGAAGAAGCGGGGACGAGGCGCCAGCGAGAAGATCCGGAACCACTCGAGGCCGTCGCCCGTGTAGCGCGCCACCCCGAGAAGCCAGCCGCGCCCGGCCCGTGCGGAGCGGACGCGGATGCTGGCCTCGAAGGTGCCACCGTCACGAGCGATCCAACGGCGACGTACGACGAGGGCGAGACCGTAGAGCAGGGGCAGGAGCAGCAGCACGCCGGAGGAGTCGGCCAGCCACTCCCACCACGGCATCTACACCTCAGCCCTACGCGTCGCCGTCGGTGTCGGCCGACCCTGCCGGCGCCGGAGCGTTGGCGTCCAGCTTCCGCTTGGCCTCCTCGAAGTCGCTCTCGTGCGAGATCTCGGCGCGGTCGCACAGGATCGAGACCTCGTTGTTCGCCACCGAGATGAAGCCTCCGTCGATCGCGGCGACCCAGTGCCCGTCGTCGGCCGTGCGGACGTCGACCTGGCCGGGCTCGAGCACCGAGAGGATCGGCGTGTGGTTCGCCATGATGCCGATCTCCCCGGCCAGGGTCCGGGTGTTGACCACCGTCGCCTCCCCGGACCAGAGCAGCCGGTCCGCGGCGACGAGCGAGACGTTCATGGTCTCTGCCACCTCAGAGGCCCTTCTGGATCTCGTCCCACTTGCGCTCCACGTCGTCGAGCCCACCGCACATGAAGAACGCCTGCTCGGCGACGTGGTCGTAGTCCCCGTCGCAGATCTTGTTGAAGCCCTCGATGGTGTCCTCGACGGACACGGTCGAGCCCTCGATGCCCGTGAACTGCTTGGCGACATAGGTGTTCTGGGACAGGAACCGCTGGATGCGGCGGGCCCGCGACACGATGACCTTGTCCTCCTCCGACAGCTCGTCGACGCCGAGGATGGCGATGATGTCCTGGAGCTCCTTGTTGCGCTGCAGGATCTGCTTGACCCGGATCGCCGCGTCGTAGTGCGCCTGGCCGATGTAGGCCGGGTCGAGGATCCGCGACACCGAGGTCAGCGGGTCCACCGCCGGGTAGATGCCCAGCGAGGCGATCTCGCGCGACAGCTCGGTGGTCGCGTCCAGGTGCGCGAAGGTGGTGGCCGGCGCCGGGTCGGTGTAGTCGTCGGCAGGCACGTAGATCGCCTGCATGGAGGTGATCGAGTGGCCACGCGTCGAGGTGATCCGCTCCTGCAGCACTCCCATCTCGTCAGCCAGGTTCGGCTGGTAGCCGACCGCGGACGGCATCCGGCCGAGCAGCGTCGAGACCTCCGAGCCGGCCTGGGTGAAGCGGAAGATGTTGTCGATGAACAGCAGCACGTCCTGGCCCTGCACGTCGCGGAAGTACTCCGCCATCGTGAGCGCGGACAGCGCGACCCGCAGCCGGGTGCCGGGCGGCTCGTCCATCTGGCCGAACACCAGAGCGGTCTGGCCGATCACGCCGGCCTCGTCCATCTCCGCGATCAGGTCGTTGCCCTCGCGGGTGCGCTCCCCGACGCCGGCGAACACCGACACGCCGCCGTGGTCCTTGGCGACGCGGGCGATCATCTCCTGGATGAGCACCGTCTTGCCCACCCCCGCGCCGCCGAACAGCCCGATCTTGCCGCCCTCGACGTAGGGCGTCAGCAGGTCGATCACCTTGATGCCCGTCTGGAACATCTCGGTCTTGGCCTCGAGCTGGTCGAACGCCGGGGCCTTGCGGTGGATGCCCCACCGCTCCTTGACCTCGAGCTTCTCGCCCGGCTCGAGGTTCAGGCAGTCACCTGTCGCGTTGAAGACGTGACCCTTGGTCGCGTCGCCGACCGGAACGGTGATCGGGCCGCCGGTGTCGGTCACCTCCGCACCTCGGACCAGGCCGTCGGTCGGGCGCATCGAGATGCACCGCACCATGCCCTCACCGATGTGCAGCGAGACCTCGAGGATGATGGTGGTGGTCACCTCACCCAGCGTCAGGTCGACGTGGAGTGCGTTGTACATCTCGGGGATCGAGTCCGCGGGGAACTCCACGTCGACGACGGGCCCGATCACCCGGGCGACCCGGCCGACGGCGCCGCCGGTGGTCTCGGTCGTGTCTTGGATGGCAGTAGCAGTCATGTCTCACTCACCGTGTCGTGGTCGGGTTGTTCGGGTCATTCGCTGGCCGCGTTGGCGTCGGCCAGCGCGTTGACACCACCGACGATCTCGCTGATCTCCTGGGTGATGCCGGCCTGCCGGGCCTGGTTGGCGATCCGGGTGTACTTCTTGATGAGCTCCTCGGCGTTGTCGGTCGCCGACTTCATCGCCTTCTGCCGGGCTGCCAGCTCCGAGGCCGCGGCCTGCAGCAGGGCGAAGAAGACCCGGCTCTGGACGTACTTCGGAAGCAGCGCGTCGAGCACCTCCTCGGGGCTCGGCTCGAACTCGAACAGCGGCAGAACCTGGTCCGGCGGCGGCGTCTCCTCGCTCTCGATCACCTCGAGCGGCAGCAGCCTGACCGCGCACGGCTCCTGCACCAACATGGTCCGGAACCGGGTGTACACGACGTGCACCTCGTCCACGGCCGGCACGTCGGGGACGTCCTCGCCCTCCTCGATGCGCTCGCCGGCGTCGCTCCCCGCGACGAACGCCGCGATGAGGGCGGCGCCGATCTCGCTGGCCACGTCGTAGGTCGGCTGGTCGGAGTGCCCGGCCCAGGAGTCCACGATGTCGCGACGACGGAAGGTGAAGTAGGCGATCCCCTTGCGTCCGGAGACGTAGATGTCGACCTCCTTGCCCTCCCCCTTCAGCTTCTCCGACAGCCGCTCGGCCTCCTTGAGGGCACCCGAGGAGTAGGCACCGGCCAGACCGCGGTCGCTGGTGACCACCAGGATCGCGGCCCGGTTGCTCTCCTCCGGCTCGGTGGTCAGCGGATGGTCCACGTTGGAGTAGGTCGCCACCGCGGAGACCGCGCGCGTCAGCTCCCGGGCGTACGGCGCAGCCGACTGGGCCCGCAGCTGGGCCTTCTTGATGCGGGACGCAGCGATCAGCTCCATCGCGCGGGTGATCTTCTTCGTCGACTCGACGGAGCGGATCCGCGCTCGGTACTCACGCAGCGACAACGCCATCCGTCAGCCCCGCTTCTGCTTGACGATCTGCTCCTGCTCGACCTCTTCGTCCGGCAGGGCCTCGTGCTCCTCGTGCCCCGCGTGGATGGACCCACCGTCGGAGGTCTCGAACTGCTGCGCGAAGTTGTCGAAGGCCTTGGACACGGCGGCCTCGGTGTCGTCATCCCAGTTGCCTGACTCGCGGATCCCCTGGAGGATCCCGGACTCCTGACGACGCAGGTAGTCGAGGAACTCGTGCTCGAAGCGCAGAATGTCGTCGGTCGGGACCTTGTCCAGCTTGCCCGAGGTGCCGGCCCACATCGAGACCGCCATCTCCTCGACCGGGTAGGGGGAGTAGGCGGGCTGCTTGAGCAGCGCCATCAGCCGCTGTCCCCGGTCGAGCTGCTGGCGCGAGGCGGCATCGAGGTCGGAGGCGAACATCGCGAACGCCTCCATCGCCCGGAACTGCGCCAGGTCCACCTTCAGCGAGCCGGTCACCTTCTTCATCGCCTTCGTCATCGCCGCGCCGCCCACGCGCGACACGGACACGCCGACGTCGATCGCCGGCCGCTGGTTGGCGTTGAACAGGTCGGACTGCAAGAAGATCTGTCCGTCGGTGATCGAGATGACGTTCGTCGGGATGTAGGCCGACACGTCGTTGGCCTTGGTCTCGATGATCGGCAGTCCGGTCATCGAGCCGGCACCCATGTCGTCGGACAGCTTCGCGCAGCGCTCGAGAAGCCGGCTGTGCAGGTAGAACACGTCACCGGGGTAGGCCTCGCGGCCCGGCGGGCGACGCAGCAGCAGGGACACGGCGCGGTAGGCCTCGGCCTGCTTGGTCAGGTCGTCGAAGATGATCAGGACGTGCTTGCCGTCGTACATCCAGTGCTGGCCGATGGCCGACCCGGTGTATGGAGCGAGGTACTTGAACCCGGCTGAGTCCGAGGCGGGTGAGGCCACGATGGTGGTGTACTCCAGGGCCCCCGCGGCCTCGAGGGCGCCGCGCGCGGCGGCGATGGTCGAGCCCTTCTGACCGATCGCCACGTAGATGCAGCGCACCTGCTTGGCCGGGTCGCCGGTCTCCCAGTACTGCCGCTGGTTGATGATCGTGTCCAGGGCGATCGTCGTCTTGCCGGTCTGCCGGTCGCCGATGATGAGCTGCCGCTGGCCGCGGCCGATCGGGGTCATCGAGTCGATCGCCGTGATGCCGGTCGCGAGGGGCTCGTGCACCGACTTGCGCTGCATCACCGACGGGGCCTGGGTCTCGAGGGCGCGCCGGCCGTCCGTCTCGATCTCGCCGAGGCCGTCGATGGGCACCCCGAGCGGGTCCACCACGCGGCCGAGGTAGCCCTCGCCCACCGGGACGGAGAGGATCTCGCCGGTCCGGCGTACGGTCTGGCCCTCCTCGATCTTGTCGAAGTCACCGAGGACGACCACCCCGATCTCGCGGGTGTCCAGGTTGAGGGCGATGCCCAGCGTGCCGTCCTCGAACTCCAGGAGCTCGTTGGCCATCGCGGAGGGCAGCCCCTCCACCCGCGCGATGCCGTCGCCGGCCTCGGCGACCATGCCGACCTCCTCGCGGCTGGCCGCCTCGGGCTGGTAGTCCGAGACGAACTTCTCGAGCGCCGCCTTGATCTCCTCCGGGCGGATCGTCAGCTCCGTCATTGTCTGCCTCTGCTTCCCTGGCCGTCGGGCCGATATGCCGATCTGGGTGTCCGCGTGAATCCGGGTGTGCGTGTGTTGCTCACCGTTGCAGCCCTCTTAGGGTGCCGTGCCTGCCGCTGCTCACCGTTCCAGCCTTCTCTGGGCCTGGCGCAGCCGGCTCTCGACGGTGGAGTCGAGCACCTCGTCGCCCACCGCGACCCGCACGCCGCCGAGGACCGCAGGGTCGACGACGACGTTGAGGTGGATCCGCTTCGAGTGCTGGACCGACAGTGCGTTCGCCAGCCGCTCACGGTGCTCCTCGCTGAGCGGGGACGCGACCCAGACGGTCGCGATCATGCTGTCCCGGTGCTCGGCGGCCACCCGCTGGTAGACCGCGAGCACGTTCGTGAGCGAGCGGTGCCGACCGGCGACGGCCTGGGCGAGCAGAGTGGCCGTGGTCCGGTCGACCTTGTCCCCGAGCAGGTCGCGCAGCAGACTCCGCTTGGCCTCCAGCGGGCTGCTGGAGTCGCCGAGCGCGTCGCGCAGGCCGGGGTTGGCCTCGGTGATCCGGCTGAACCGGAACAGGTTGTCCTCGAGGTCGTCGAGGTGACCCTCGGAGTCGGCCTTCGTCACGTGCGCCGAGACCGACGCCTGCTCCAAGGAGTCGGGGAGGTCCCTCGTGCTCGACCAGCGCATCCCGACGGCGGTCTCCGCCACGGACATCGCGGCGCTGCCGATCTGCCCCTCGAACAGCGAGTGGAGCAGCCGCACCTTGGCCTCCGGCGGCACCGCCGGCTCGGTCAGCGCACGCCGCAGCGAGTGCGCGCCGTCCAGGGTCAGCGCGATCGCGAACAGGTCGTCGCCGAGTCCGGTGGCGTCGGCGCCGTCCTCGAGCTCCGCGCCGGTCCGCTCCAGCACCTCGTGCAGCGACCTCGAGGAACCGCCCTGCATCTCAGCTCACTCCCGAGGTCGAGGAGGGCTCCGCATGTGAGCCCGTCTCAGAGCCGTCCTGGGAGCCCGACTCCTCCTCGAGCGCGGCGATGAAGCGCTCGACCGTGCGCGACCGGCGCTCGTCGTCCTCGAGCGCCTCCCCGACGATGCGGCCCGCCAGCGTGGTGGCCATCGTCCCCAGCTCGTTGCGCAGCGACTGCACCGCCTGGCTCCGCTCGGCCTCGAGCTGGGCGCGGCCGTGCTTGAGGATCCGGTCGGCCTCCTCCCGCGCCTGCGCCGTCAGCTCCGCCTTGATGGCGGCGCCCTGCTCGCGGGCGTCCTCGCGGATCCGAGCCGCCTCGTGCCGGGCGTCGTTCTGGAGGTCCTTGTACCTCTGCTCGGCCTCCCGGGCGTCGGCCTCCGCCTCCTCGAGGTCCGCGAACTCCTTGCGGATCGCGTTCTGCCGGTCCGTCATGGCCTTGTTGATCGGCGGTACTACGTACCTGCCCAGGATGTAGACGATGATCGCGAAGGCGAACAGCTCGACCCAGAACGTGCCGTTCGGGACGAGGAAGTTGCTCGTCGCCATCGGGACGGGGTCACGCGCCAGGCCTGACAACTCGCTAGTCATGAGCTGCTTCCTTTGTTTGGGAAATCGTGACGCCGGCCCGTCAGCCCAGCACGAAGACGAATGTCGCCATGAACGCGAGGTTGATGAAGAACATCGCCTCGACCAGACCGACCGTGAGGAAGAAGATCGTCTGCAGGCGACCCTGAGCCTCCGGCTGGCGGGCAACGCCCTGGATGTAGGACGAACCTGCTAGACCGTCGCCGATACCGGCGCCGATTGCACCGCCAGCAAGGGCGACGCCACCGCCGATGAAGGCGCCGGCGATGCTGATCGCCTGGGATGTGTTTGCAGCAGCCATCTCTCTCCTTGGTTCGGCGCCGGGGGACCAGCGCTCAGATTTGCGGAAGCGTGCGGGTGGAGCTTGTGGTGCGCACAGCAGGACCGGGGTCCCGGTCAAGACGTGAGCGCGGGTTCAGCGGTGGTGCTCTCGGTGCTCGTCGTGCGGTCGGCGTCCGTCTCGCGAGCATCTGCCGGGGTCTTGGAGCCGTGCTCCTCCTCATCGTGACCGGCGCCGGCCAGCCCGAAGTACAGCACGGTCAGCAGGGCGAAGATGAACGCCTGGATGGCCCCTAGGAACAACGTATCGAAGAGCTTCCAGATGATGTTCGGCAGCCAGTTCACCCACTTGGGGAGCAGCACCGCGATCAGCGAGATCATGATGCCTCCCGCGAAGATGTTGCCGAAGAGCCGCAGCGCGAGGGTCAGTGGCTTGACGAGCTCCTCGATGATGTTCAGCGGCAACAGGATCGGATAGGGCTCCAAGAAGTGCTTGAGGTACCCGACCAGCCCCTTGCTCCGGATCCCGAAGATCCACACTCCCACCATGGCCATGATCGCCATGGCATAGGTCAGGTTGGTGTCCGCGGTGGGGGAAGGCAGCAGGTGCACGTGCGAGTTCAGCTCGGTCGGGATGAGCTCGATCCAGTTGCAGATCAGGATGAAGAAGAACAGCGCCACGGCGAGCGGGACCACGACCGGGTGGACGACGCCCAGGTTCGCCTCGACCTGCGTGTTCACCTGCCCGACGATGAGCTCCCACAGCAGCTGGATCTTGGACGGCACGTGGTCGGTGTTGGCCTGGGTCAGTCTCCTCCTGGCCCAGAACCCGAGGATGACCACGATCGCGCCGGCGATCAGGGAGACCCAGATCGTGTCCAGGTTGAACGTCATCCCAGCGAAGTGACCTTGAGGATGGTTGCCGATCTCGATCTTTCCCGCGGCCAGCACCATCGAGTCGTGGGCGGCGCCCGTCATGCGTTCCTCAGCTCCTTCAGAAGGGGGATCGTCGTCATGACCAGTGCGATCAACCGGAACAGGGCCAACCCGAGCAGCAGGCCCATCCCGTTGGGCCAGAACGCGGCAGCCACTGCGACCGCGACGACCGTGAGGACCAGCAGCCGGACGAACGTGGAGACGGCGATCCTTCGGCGCGTGGGCTCCTGGCCGGAGCCGATCAGCTTCGCGAGCCAGAGCTCAGTGGCCAGGTGGTTGGCCAGGGCCAGCAGGACACCGACGCCGACCATCGACGCCGTCTGCCACTGGCCCAGCTGGCCGAGGACCCAGAACGACGCGACGACGAGCGCGGCTGCGACACCGACGATCTTGCGTTGGTCGCGCATCACGCGGAGCACCGACGGGCGGGCCGCGAGCGGCGGACCGGTCCTCGTGTCCACTGCCGGGTCGTGGGTCTGCGGCTCGGTCATGCGATCGCCTTCCTGAAGGCTCGGCCGGACGGGTACCCACGGGCGGTGGAATCAGTCACGCAGGGCCGCGCGGACCCGTGTCCAGAAACCGATGCCGCCGATGACGATGCCGACGGCGATGCCGAGGAGCACGAAGAGGGGTGCGGTGCCCGCGAGCTGGTCCAGGACCAAGCCGAGGACGAGGCCGCCGACCACGGCGCCGATGAGGAGCCCGCCGAGGCCGAGCAGGTCACGGCCGCGCAGCCCCGGTGAAGGGGGTTCGCTTCCGCCATTGTCCATTCACCCGCGCCATTCGGTCCGTCACCGTCGTGTGCACCGGCGGCGATCGACCTCGCCGCACGAGCCAGACCTCGGGGAAGGAGCGCCACAGGTGTTGAAGCCGAGACGCTACCACACGGTGAACGCACCCTGAGCGCTGTCGAAAAGCGGTCTGTGCGAGCGGTCGTCACGATGGCGGCCGTCCTTTTCGTCGGGGCGTGTGCCCTGGCTGGAAGGTGCTTGTGAAAACTAGCACAAAGTCGGGTCCGCGTGGAAGTCGACGGGACCGAGGTCCTCAGCGCGGCGCTCCGGTCGGCCGCTGCACGTGCGGCACCACGAACGTGAGCACGACCGTGAGGACCACCCAGACTGCCAGCAGCACCACGGTCAGCCGGCTGGCGTACAGGCTGGCGAGTACTCCCCCGAAGGCGATCAGTCCCGCCCACAGCCACATGATCAGCACCGCCCGCCGGTGTGAGTGGCCGATCTCGAGGAGCCGGTGGTGCAGGTGCTGCTTGTCGGGGGAGAACGGCGAGCGCCCGGCACGGGTCCGTCTGATGACCGCGAGGACGAGGTCCACGAACGGCACGATCAGGATCGAGATCGGCAGCACGATCGGCAGCAGCGTCGGCAGCAGGCTGGCCTGCGAGCCGGCCGCGCCCTCACTCATGTCGACCGAGGCGAACTGACCGGTCAGGGTCAGCGCTGAGCCGGACAGCACCAGGCCGATGAGCATCGAGCCCGAGTCGCCCATGAAGATCCGCGCCGGGAAGAAGTTGTGCGGCAGGAAGCCGAGGCAGGCGCCTCCGAGCGCGGCGCACAGCAGGGCCGCGCTGATCGCGAGCGTCTCGTCGTTGGCGTCCGCGAGCTTGTAGGCGAAGGCGAAGAACGCCACGGCTCCGATGCCGACGACCCCGGCCGCGAGCCCGTCCAGGCCGTCGACGAAGTTCACCGCGTTCACGGTCGCGACCACCACCACGACACTGAGCAGGGCGGCCTGCGTCGGGTCGAGGCTGAACTGGCCGCGGCCGGGCAGCTGGAAGGAGGAGTACTGCACCTGGTTGACCACCAGGAAGCCGGCCGCGAGGACCTGGCCGCCGAGCTTGGTGAGCGCGTCGAGCTCGAACAGGTCGTCGAAGATGCCGAGCACGCAGATCATCGCACCGCCGCCGAGCACCACCGAGGAGTCGTGGAAGACCACCGAGTCGCTCAGCGACAGGAACGGCAGCCGGTGGGCGACGAGGTAGGCCGCCCCCAGGCCGCCCAGCATCGCCACCCCACCGAAGTACGGGATGGGCACGGCATGCACGTCCCGGTCCCGGACCCGAGCCACCGCACCCGTCCGCAACGCGACCTCGCGGGCCACCACGCCCAGCAGATAGGTGACCACGGCGGCGACCAGGAAGACCGTGAGGTATTCACGCACGGGCGGTGGGCTAACCCTCGTCGGTGATGGTCGGCAGCCCCAGCGGCTCGACGATCTCATTGAGCCGCGCGAGCGACACGGCGCCGACCCGGAGCACCCGCCCGCGGGCGCCGGTGACGTCGACGATGGTGGACGGCTCGGCACCCGGTGTGGGCCCTGCGTCCAGGATGACCCGCACCGACGAGCCCAGCATCGCCTCGGCCGCGTCCGCGTCCAGGGCTGCCGGCATCCCGCTCCGGTTCGCGCTGCTGACCGCGAGCGGGCCGGTGCGTTCGAGCAGCGCGAGGGCGACGTCGTGGTCAGGCATCCGCACCGCGACCGTGCCGCGGGTGTCCCCGAGGTCCCACTGCAGGGAGGGCTGCTGAAGGCAGACCAGGGTGAGCGGGCCGGGCCAGAGCTCCTCGAGCAGCGCGCGGGCATAGGAGGGGACCCCAATGGTCAGCGCGTCCAGGGTCGTGGCTGCGGAGACCAGCACCGGCGGGGGCATCTCGCGGCCGCGGCCCTTGGCAGCCAGCAGTCGGCGCACCGCCACCGCGTCGAACGCGTCGGCGCCCACGCCATAGACGGTGTCGGTCGGCAGGACCACCAGCTCACCACGCTGCAGCGCCAGGGCGGCATTGGCGATGCCGGCCTCCCACTCGGTCTCCACGTCGGTCCGGAACCGGGTGGCGCTCGTCGTGTCCGGCTGGTCGGTTCCCTCGCTCACACCGTCATCGTGCCAGCCTGGCGGTCACGAACCGGGGACGACCTGCCAGGTCGAGGTTGTCGCGTACGTCGGACCACCGCCTTGACCTCACGAAGACCGCCGGCGCGGAGTCGCCCTGCACGTCCGCGTGCTCGGCGCCGACCACGCCGTCGGGTCGCAACAGGCGGGCCGCGACCTGCTCGACGATTCGGAGGGCGACCAGCCCGTCCGCGCCGGAGAACAGAGCCAGCGCGGGGTCGTGGTCCCGGGCTTCCGGCGCGACGCTCTCGTAGGCCTCGAGCGGGATGTACGGCGCGTTGCAGACCACCACGTCGACGCTGCCGTCCAGGTCGTGGAAGGAGTCCGCCATGTCCCCCAGCCGCAGGTCCACCCCGGAGCCGTCGAGGTTGGTCGACGCCCACTCGTAGGCGTCCTCTGCGAGCTCGACGGCGTGCACCTCGCACCCCGGGGCCTCGTTGGACACCGCCAGCGCGATGGCTCCCGAGCCGGTGCAGAGATCCACGACGACCGGCACCCGGCCGGAGCCCTCGACGGCCCTCGCCCGCTCCACGGCCCAGCCGGCCAGCAGCTCTGTCTCCGGGCGGGGCACGAAGACCCCCGGACCCACCGCCAGCTCCACGAGCCGGAACGCTGCCGAACCGGTGAGGTGCTGGAGCGGCTCGCGTGCTGCGCGGCGTGCCACCAGCGCGGCGTACGAATCGCGTTGCTCCTGGGTGACCCGCTCCACGCAGGGGAGCGCCGAGCGGGTGGTGCCCAGGACGTGGGCCAGCAGCTCCGCCGCGTCGAAGTCCGGACTGGGGACCCCGGCGTCGGCCAGTGCGGCGCTCGCCGCCCGGAGCAGGCCCCGGGTCACTGGGGCTCGATCGCGTCCAGCCGGGCGGCGAGATCGGCCTCGACGCAGCAGGCGATGACGGCATCCAGGTCGCCGTCGAGGACCTGGTCGAGGTTGTAGGACTTGTAGCCTGTGCGGTGGTCGGAGATCCGGTTCTCCGGGTAGTTGTAGGTCCTGATCCGCTCGGAGCGGTCCACGGTGCGGACCTGGAGACGCCGAGCGTCGGAGGCGTCGGCGTCCGCGGAGTCCTGGGCCGCCTGCAGCAGCCGCGCCCGCAGGATCCGCATCGCCTGCTCGCGGTTCTGCAGCTGGCTCTTCTCGTTCTGGCAGCTGACCACGATACCGGTCGGCAGGTGCGTGATCCGGACGGCAGAGTCGGTGGTGTTCACCGACTGCCCCCCGGGTCCCGAGGACCGGAAGACGTCGACCCGGATGTCCTTGTCCTCGATGCTCACGTCGACCGGTTCCGCCTCGGGCATCACCAGGACCCCGGCCGCAGACGTGTGCACCCGACCCTGGCTCTCAGTCACCGGCACCCGCTGCACGCGGTGCACGCCACCCTCGAACTTGAGCAGGGCGTACGGCGTCTCCCCCGGCTCCGAGGAGCCCCTGGCCTTGACCGCCACCGTGACCGACTTGAAGCCGCCGAGGTCGGACTCGTTGGCGTCGAGCTGCTCGGTCTTCCAGCCCCGGCGCTCGGCGTAGCGGGTGTACATCCGCAGCAGGTCGGCGGCGAACAGCGCCGACTCCTCGCCGCCCTCGCCAGACTTGATCTCCAGCAGCGCGTCCTTCGCGTCCGCGGGGTCCCGCGGCACGAGCAGGTGCCGGAGCCGCTCCTCCGCGCTCGCCCGGGCCTCGGCGAGCTCGACCGCCTCGGCGGCGAACGACTCGTCCTCTCCCGCGAGCTCGAGGGCGGCCTCGATGTCGTCGGTGAGCCGGCGCCAGTCGTCGTAGGTCCGGACGATCGCCGACAGCTCGGCGTACCGCTGGTTCAGCCGCTTGGCGAGGCCCTGGTCGGAGTGGATGCCGGGGTCGGCGAGCCGTTGCTCAATCTCGGCGTGCTCGGCCACCAGGCCGTCGACTGCCTCGAACATGCTCGCCCTTTCCGCTAGTCACTGTCGTGCGCGCTGCGCGCGGGTGGAACACACGAAGCGGCGGCCCCCGCGGGGGCGGGGGGCCGCGCGGCGGGCGGAGCGACGTAGTATGCGCCGTCTCGGGCGGCGGC
>JAICWH010000171.1 GCA_025934895.1 Nocardioidaceae bacterium
AGCCGGGCCAAGGGTCCGATGCCCGCCCGTCTGGGGGACACGGCAACGACGGTCATGAGCGCATCCTCCACAGACGGTCGTCGACACAGCTGCGTCGGTGTCCGACCGAGCGTTCCATGTCAGGGTCCATAGTCGCAATGAGTTGACTGCATACTGTCATGACATTAGGAATTCTGCGGAAGGTTTTTCCTGCGGATGCGCCGGGTCGGCGGGGTCTGGGCCTGCGGATGCGCCGGGTCGGCGGGGTCTGGGCCTGCGGACGGGCCGGGTCGCTCAGTGTCTGAGGATCGTGCCCAGGAAGTCCCGGGCCCGCTGGGAGCGCGGGGCGGTGAAGAACTGCTCGGGTTCGCTCTGCTCGACGATCTGCCCGTCCGCCATGAACACGACCCGGTCGCCCGCCGTACGCGCGAAACCCATCTCGTGGGTGACCACCACCATCGTCATGCCTCCCCGCGCGAGGTCGACCATGACGTCGAGGACCTCCTTGATCATCTCGGGGTCGAGCGCGGAGGTCGGCTCGTCGAAGAGCATCACCTTCGGGTCCATGGCGAGCGCACGGGCGATGGCGACGCGCTGCTGCTGGCCACCGGAGAGCTGGGCGGGGTACTTGGCGGCCTGGTGGCCGATCCCGACCCGCTCCAGCAGCTCCTTGGCCCGCTGGTCGGCCTCGACCCGTTTGATGCCGCGGACCTTTGTCGGCCCGAGCGTCACGTTCTCGAGGATCGTCTTGTGCGCGAACAGGTTGAAGCTCTGGAAGACCATCCCGACCTCGGCCCGCAGCCGGGCGAGCGCCCTGCCCTCGCAGGGCAACGGCTGGCCGTCCAGGGTGATCGTCCCGTGGTCGATCGTCTCGAGGCGGTTGATGGACCGGCACAGCGTCGACTTGCCCGACCCCGACGGCCCGATCACGACGACCACCTCGCCGCGCCTGATGGTGAGGTTGATGTCGCGCAGCACATGCAGGTCGCCGAACCACTTGTCCACGTGGTCCAGCACCACCAGTGCGTCGCCGGACGACACGTCCCGTGCGGCCGACGGGGCGGGGGCATCCATGTCGAGCGACGCTAGCGGCTCCTGTTGACGAGGGCCATCACGTCGGTGCGTCCTCAGGGTCCGATCGCGGGTACTCGGGTCGCGACCAGGCACGCCGTTCGAGGTCGGGTGGTCAGACAACCCGTCAGCAGGCATCCTGCCGCCCAAACGGGATATAGGACGACCGGGCAGTGTCCGAGTCCCCGACCGAGAGGAGCGTCAGGTGACGCGCAGGAACCCGTTGGAGCTGATCGTGCACCTGGCCGCGGACACGGTGCTGCACCCCGTCGAGACCACCGGCAAGTCCGTGGCGATCGGCCGGATGGTCCTCGGGCAGGTGGGGCGGACTGCTGTGAGCGTGGCGGCCGAGGCCGTCAACGCGCTCCTGGCCCGCCAGCCCGATGACGACTTCTCCAACCCCGACTCCTCGAACGGTACGTCGGCGAGCGGCTCGTCCTCGGACCTCGGGCCGGCCCGGGCCCGCGACTCGGGACCCTCGTCACCCGCGGACCGGCGCCGGGTCCCACCGGTCAACGAGGCTGCTCACCCGCCGACGGCGCAGACCGCCCCTCCCCGGCGGAGGCCGGGGAGGCCGTCGACCGGCGCCCCGGTCGCGGTCGCCGTGGACGTTCCTGCCAAGCAGCAGGGTGACCCGAGCACCCCACGGGCGCAGGCGGAGGCCCGGAGGGCCCCATCGAAGAAGGCCGCCGTCAACAAGCCCCCGGTCGCGAGGAGGACCGCCGCGCCCCGAGTGGCCAAGAAGGCTGCCCCGTCTCCGGTGACGAAGAAGGCGGCCCCCTCTCCGGCGACGAAGAAGGCTGCTCCGCCTCCGGTGATGCGGAGGAGTGCAGCCACGAAGACGGTAGCCGAGCCGGGCACCACAGCCGCTGACGCCGGCGAGCCGAAGGTGACCTCCGCGGACGTGCAGGTGACTCCCGCCGACATCGCCGAGGTGGTGGGCGCCTCGACGAAGAAGACCGCGAAGAAGTCGGCAGTCAAGAAGACCGGAAGCGTGAAGGCTGCGGGGAACAGGGCCGGCACCAGGACGACGGGCAAGAAGGCCGCGGGCAACAAGGTGGCCGGCACGCGGACGACGGGCAGGAAGGCTGCGCTCAGGAGCGGCACCACCAAGAAGGCTGGGGTCAGTGAGGGTCCCGCGGACGCGACCCCGTCGCCGGAGACCGCGGCGGACCAACCCACGAGGACCGGTCCGGACCAGTCGGCGAGCGCAGCGCCGGACCAGTCACACGGGTCCGGCCCGGAGGAGGACATCCTGGTCTTCACCAGCGACTCCAGCGACGGTCACCCGGACGGAGCGGCAGCCGGGAGCGGCGACGACGGTCACCTCGAGCAACCACTGATCGACCCCGGGACCGTCAAGGCCGTCCAGTCCGAGCTGGAGACCGGTCGGGCAGCCGCCGACCCGGACAACGGCTGACGGGCCGCCCGGCTGACGGGCCGCCCGGGAGGACGAGCATGCGAGCGGTTTGGCGGGCGGCCGGCCGGTCGCCGTACCCTGGTGCGGCCATGACTGCCACCCCGCACAGCCCGCGCACGAGCCACGCCCCGACGCACCAGCGGGAGGAGGCCCGCACCTACGAGGTGCGGACCTTCGGCTGCCAGATGAACGTGCACGACTCCGAGCGGCTCACCGGGCTGCTCGAGGAGGCCGGCTACGTCTCCGCAGGCTCGGACGAACAGGCGGACGTGGTGGTGTTCAACACCTGTGCGGTGCGGGAGAACGCCGACAACAAGCTCTACGGCAACCTCGGCCACCTCGCGCCGGTCAAGGCGGCCCGCCCCGGCATGCAGATCGCGGTCGGCGGATGCCTCGCACAGAAGGACCGGGGCGAGATCACCCGTCGGGCGCCGTGGGTGGACGTCGTGTTCGGCACCCACAACATCGGCTCCCTGCCGGTGCTGCTCGAGCGGGCCCGCGTGCAGGAGGAGGCGCAGGTCGAGATCCTCGAGTCGCTCGAGGTGTTCCCCTCCACGCTGCCGACCCGGCGCGAGTCGGCATACGCCGCCTGGGTGTCGATCTCGGTGGGCTGCAACAACACCTGCACCTTCTGCATCGTGCCGGCGCTGCGCGGCAAGGAGAAGGACCGTCGTCCCGGCCAGATCCTCGCCGAGGTCGAGGCGCTGGTGGCCGAGGGCGTCGCCGAGGTCACGCTGCTCGGCCAGAACGTCAACTCCTACGGGGTCGGCTTCGGCGACCGGCTGGCATTCGGCAAGCTCCTGCGCGCCTGCGGAGCGGTGGAGGGGCTCGAGCGGGTCCGGTTCACCAGCCCGCATCCCAAGGACTTCACCGACGACGTGATCGCCGCGATGGCCGACACGCCCAACGTGATGCCGCAGCTGCACATGCCGCTCCAGTCGGGCTCGGACAAGGTGCTCACGGACATGCGACGGTCCTACCGGCAGGCACGGTATCTCGGCATCATCGACCGGGTCCGGGCCGCCATCCCGGACGCTGCGATCACCACCGACATCATCGTCGGCTTCCCCGGGGAGACCGAGACGGACTTCGCTGAGACGATGAAGGTCGTCGAGCGGGCCCGGTTCGCCGGTGCCTACACCTTCCAGTACTCCCAGCGTCCGGGCACTCCGGCGGCCGGGCTCGAGGGCCAGGTGCCCAAGAAGGTCGTGCAGGCGCGCTACGAGCGCCTGGTGGCGTTGGTCGAGGACATCGCCTGGTCGGAGAACAAGCGGCTCGTCGGCCGGACCGTCGAGCTGATGGTGGCCGAGGGGGAGGGTCGCAAGGACCTGGCGACGCACCGGCTGTCCGGTCGCGGCCCCGACAACCGGCTGGTGCACTTCGCGCCCGTCGACCGCGACGGCCGGCGGGTCGAGGCGCGGCCCGGTGACATGGTGGAGGTGCAGGTCACCAAGGCCGCTCCCCACCACCTGGTCGCCGACGGTGCCGTGCGCTCTGTGCGTCGCACCCGCGCCGGAGACGCGTGGGAGGCCCGAACCGCGCGGGCACCCGCACCCTCGGCCGTCCTGCTCGGGCTGCCGACGGTCCGGGTGTCCGGGTGTCCGGGACCTCCTGAGCGCCGAGGGGCTGCCTCAGAAGCCGTGCGTCACGATCGGCGGTGAGCTTCCAGCGCGTACCGACTCCAGGACCCGCAGCTCGTGCGGTACGACGGGCCTCGGCAGCGTGTCGAGGTGGAACCACCGGAGGTCGGCCGTCTTGCACGGCTCCCTCACCTGCGGGGTCCCGGTCCAGGACATGGCGAGGAAGAAGTAGTCGACGCGTTCGTCGAGAGGGTCCTCGCCCGTTCCGGTGCGCTGCATGGTGCACCAGGGCACCAGGTCGACCTCGGTCACGCCGATCTCCTCGGCCGCCTCACGACAAGCCGCCGCGAACACCGTCTCGCCGCGCTCGACGTGGCCGGCGACCGCCGCGGCCCAGTGGCCGTCCATGAAGCCGGTGCCGCGACGCAGCTGCAGCAGCACCTCCCGGCCGCGGCTCGTCGGATCCGGTCGGACCAGGAACACGTAGGCAGCCGGGACGACGACGAACCGGCCGCCGAGGTCCCGCGCGTCGGTCAGCTCGGGCACCCTCAGTGCCGAGGGTTCCTGCTGGGGTCGAACTCGTGCTTGTTGGCCACCGGGTCCGGCTGAGGCTCGCCGACGGTGCGGTCCACCCCGGTGCTGCTGTCCGTCCTCGGAGCGCCGCTCGTTGGACCCTCGGCGGGTTCCTCGGTCGACGTGCGCTCCTGCTCGGGCAGGTCCTCGTCGGGGTCCGCCCCCTCGGCGGGTTCGTCAGGGTGCTCACGTGGCACCTCGCCCGGCTCGGTGCCCATGGTCGACCGCGAGCCAGTGCCCGGCGTGGTGTCCAGGACGCCGTCGGTGGCGTGCACGGCCGAGCCGTGGCTGCCGGTGCCCTCGATGCCGTCGCCGGCCGGGCTGGACCCGAGCGGTCCGGTGCGCTCGCTGCTGATCCCCATGTCACCTTGCAGACCCTGCGGTCCTGCGCCGTTGGGGTTCGACTCTCGGACGTCGGTGTCCGGGACGTCGTGCTGGGCCGAGGCTGTCATGAGTCCTCCTGGTCGTCGGGGTGGGCTTCGCGCGGGTGCTCCGGGTCGTCCCCGGATCGAGGCTCGGGTCGGGTCTCGTGCTGGGACTGGTCGTTGGACATGAACTCGCCGGGGCTGGAATCTCCGGCCGATGGCTCGCCGACGAACTCCTCGGGGTCCAGGTCGCCCAGGTCTTTGGGGTCGTGGGGGTCGCGGGAATCGTGAGGGTTCGGCTCGACGCTCATCGGCGGGTCCTCACTCGCTCCCCGAGCCGTCGGAGGGCTGGTCCAGGGAGGTCTCGGCGTTCTCCTCCTGACGCTCTTCGTTGACCTGCTCGGTCTGCGTCCGTGCGTGGATCTGGCCGTCCGCGGTGGGCTCGCCGCTCGGCGGGGGGACCGGGATCGTCTGCGGGCCGTCCGGTGTGCTGCTGGGGTGGACCTCGGGCTGAGGAGGAGTCGGGGGCTCGTCGGGTCCACCCGGCGAGGTAGCGCCCGGCGGAGAGTCGCTGCGCTGGGGGCCTCCTGGGGCGGTGGGCGCATCGGGACCCGAGGAGGTGTGCGGGTTGGCGGGGCCCGTGGGTGCGTCGTGCGGTAAAGAGCTCACGTGGTCGCCATACCCGGTGGTGGTCCCGGCGAAACCGCGGCGGGCGCCCACCGACCCCCGGGTTTTGCGAGACTCTCACCATGTCGAACACCAGGGCGAACGGGCGGGACCGGGACCCTGCCGACCGCTTCCTCGGAGGGCCGGCGGTCCCGGTCGTCGCGGTGGTCGGCCCGACAGCGGCCGGCAAGTCGGACCTGGCCCTGGACCTCGCCGAGCGGCTCGGCGGGGAGATCGTGAACACCGACGCCATGCAGGTCTACCGCGGCATGGACGTCGGGACCGCCAAGCTTCCGACAGCCGAGCGGCGCGGCATCCCGCACCACCTGCTCGACGTCCTCGACGTCCGCGAAGCGGCGTCCGTCGCGCAGTTCCAGTCGCGCGCCCGGGCCGTGGTCGACGACTGCGTGGCTCGGGGGGTGCCGCCGGTCCTGGTCGGCGGCTCCGCGCTGTACACCCGCGCGGTCCTGGACCGCTTCGACTTCCCGGGCACGGACCCGGTGCTGCGGGCGCGGTTCGAGGCCGAGCTGGCGGAGGTGGGCCCGGCCGCGCTGCACGGCCGGTTGCGTGAGCTGGACCCGGTCGCGGCCTCCCGGATCCTGCCCGGGAACTCCCGCCGGGTGGTCCGTGCGCTGGAGGTGCTGACACTGACCGGCCGGCCCTTCACCGCGTCGCTGCCCGTCCCGTCGTACGTCCGGCCCGGCACCGTCCAGGTCGGCGTCCGTGTGCCCCGAGCGGTGCTGGACGAGCGGATCGAGGCCCGGGTCCATCGGATGTGGGCGGCGGGTCTGGTCCAGGAGGTGCGGCAGCTGGCGGTCGCCGGTCTGCGGGAGGGGCGTACGGCGAACCGGGCCCTGGGCTACCAGCAGGTGCTCGCCTTCCTCGACGGGGAGCTGAGCGAGCAGGAGGCGTTCGAGCGCACCGTGGCCGGCACCCGCCGGTTCGCCCGACGTCAGGGCTCCTGGTTCGACAAGGACTCCCGGGTGACCTGGGTCGACTGGGACGACCCCGGCCGCGCAGAGCGGGCGGCTCGGGAGATTGCCGCTCGCGTGGCTGGGTAGAGAGCCCGGCAGGCC
>JAICWH010000010.1 GCA_025934895.1 Nocardioidaceae bacterium
CGAGGTGGACCCCTCCGTCCTCCTCGGGAGTGACGAGGGAGGCGACCACACCGACCACGTCGCCGATGCAGCGCAGCCCAGCGCCCGGGACGCCGGGACCCTCGGCCGGGCCGCCGCTCCCGCCGAACCGTCGCCGGCCACCTCGCTTCTGTTCCAGGCTCCTGATCCCGCCGCCGCCCCGAAACGCACGAGGCGGCGGGTGGGCAGCCAGCCGGCGCCGGTGCCGGCATCCGACGACCTCGACGGGGCAGGCGCGCGCACGCAGCCCATCCCAGCGGAGGGACGCGCCGACGAGGACCTGCCCGTGGCCGGCCGCGACGACGCCCCGGACGGCGTCCCCTGGGACAGCCCGCGAGCCGCCGGCGTGGACAACGGCGACGCGGCTCAGGGCGACCGCGGTGAACCCGACGCCGGTGAACCCGACGCCGGTGATATCGACGCCAGTGAGACCGACGACGAGCAGAGCGGCAACCGCCGCCGCCGCCGCCGCGGGGGCCGGCGCCGCAGGCGGGGCGGCAGCGGAGACGGCGATGACGCCGCGGAGGACCCAGCCACCGGGACCGGCACGGAGACGAGTGCCGCAGCGGGTGACGCCGAGCCGGACCAGGTCGCACCGACCGGTCGCCAGGGCGGCCGGGGCCAGCGCACCCAGAAGGGCGACCGCAGCGCCGCCGAGACCAAGGACAAGAACGACAAGGACGACAAGGACGAGGACAAGGACAAGGACAAGGACAAGGACAAGGACTCCGGCTCGGGGGAGGGCCAGCGCGGCCCTGGAGAAGACCGGAGCGACGACCAGGACGAGTCCGAGGGCCAGGACGAGGGCACCGGCTCACGCCGACGCCGCCGGCGCAGGCGCACCGGCGAGGACGGCGACGGCGGCTCCGACGAGCCGCACACCGTGGTCAAGGTCCGCAAGCCGCGCACCGCCGAGGACGAGATCACCAGCCTGCACGGATCAACCCGGCTCGAGGCGAAGAAGCAGCGCCGTCGCGAGGGTCGAGAGGCCGGCCGCCGCCGGGCCCCGATCGTCAGCGAAGCCGAGTTCCTGGCCCGTCGCGAGGCCGTGGACCGGGTGATGGTGATCCGCCAACGCGAGGACCTCACGCAGATCGCCGTCCTCGAGGACAAGGTGCTCGTCGAGCACTACGTCGCCCGGGAGTCACAGACGTCGCTGATCGGCAACGTCTACCTCGGCCGGGTGCAGAACGTGCTGCCGTCGATGGAGGCCGCCTTCATCGACATCGGCAAGGGCCGCAACGCGGTGCTGTACGCCGGTGAGGTCAACTGGGACTCCCTGGGAGCCGGCAACGGACCGCGCAAGATCGAGCAGGTCCTCAAGTCGGGCCAGCCGATCCTGGTGCAGGTCAGCAAGGACCCGATCGGACACAAGGGGGCGCGGCTGACCAGCCAGGTCAGCCTGCCCGGTCGGTTCCTGGTGTACGTGCCGGACGGCACCACCAGCGGCATCTCGCGCAAGCTGCCGGACACCGAGCGGAGCCGGCTCAAGGCGCTGCTCAAGGACATCGTCCCGGACACCGCCGGGGTGATCGTGCGGACCGCGGCCGAAGGGGCCTCCGAGGACGAGCTCACGCTCGACGTACAGCGGCTGACGGCCCGCTGGGCCGAGATCGAGGCGAAGATCGCGAAGGGCAACGCCCCGCAGCTGCTGTACGGCGAACCCGACCTGACGCTGAAGGTGGTGCGCGACCTGTTCACCGAGGACTTCGGCAAGCTGGTCATCGCCGGAGACGACGCCTGGGATCTGGTCGACGGCTACGTCAAGGAGGTCGCCCCGGACCTCGAGCAGCGTCTCGAGCGCTACACGGGTGACCAGGACGTGTTCGCGGCCTACCGCGTCGACGAGCAGATCGCCAAGGGGCTGGACCGCAAGGTCTGGCTGCCGTCGGGCGGCTCCCTGGTGATCGACCGCACGGAGGCGATGACGGTCGTCGACGTCAACACCGGCAAGTTCACCGGCTCCGGTGGCAACCTCGAGGAGACCGTCACCAAGAACAACCTCGAGGCCGCCGAGGAGATGGTTCGTCAGCTCCGGCTGCGCGACATCGGCGGCATCATCGTCGTCGATTTCATCGACATGGTGCTGGAGAGCAACCGTGACCTCGTGCTGCGTCGCCTGGTCGAGTGTCTGGGCCGGGACCGGACCCGTCACCAGGTCGCGGAGGTCACCTCCCTGGGACTGGTGCAGATGACCCGCAAGCGGATCGGCACCGGCCTGGTGGAGTCCTTCAGCGAGCCGTGCGACCACTGCCAGGGTCGCGGCGTAGTGATCCACCACGAGCCGGTCGAGCCGCGTCGGGCACCCGATGAGGAGCCTCGTCGCGGACGTCGCGGCGGACGAAGCCGGTCGGCGGAGGACGAGACCAGTGGAGGCGGTCGCGAGCGTGCGGCGGTGGTGGCGAAGGCGGCACCCTCGCCACGCGACATCGCGGCGATGGCCAAGCACGAGCCGCGTCCGCTCCTCGTCGCTCCGGCCGCCGAGGCGCCCGCTGCTGACCTGCCGGCGGACCAGAGCGGGGTCGAGCTGCCCGCCGTCGAGCTGCCCGCTGCTGACCTGCCCGCTGCTGACCTGCCGGCGGTCGACGTACCGCTCGGTGCGGTCCCGGTCGACCTCGAGCCCGTCGAGGCCACCTCGAGCGAGCCCCTGCCGGTCGAGGCGTCACCTCTCCCGGTCATGCAGACCGACGCGACCCCGGCGGACGTGACCCCGGCCGACACGACCCCGGCCGACGCCACCGCGGGGGAGCCGGTCGCGACCCCAGAGCCGGCACCGCCGGCACCGCCGGCTGGTCCACGGCTGGTCACCTCCAGCCGCCGACGGGTGGTGCGCCGGCCGGCCGGACCGCCTGCGAGTGGGACGACCGTCCTCGTCGGCACGGACCGGGCGGCCGGCCTGGACGGTTCGGCGAACGGGGGCGCGGACCCCACGGGCGACGGTGCCTTCGACGGGCCCGTCGACGCGCTCGTGGACGCCGGCCGCACCCCGTCCGAGCAGCCGCACGTTCCGGTGAAGAGGAAGGGGAACAGGCGCTGATGGCTCCGTTTTGACCCGTCGGGGCGGGGTTGCGTAGACTCGACCCTCGGTGCCCGGGTGCATCGTCGTGCCCGTACGGCGCAACGCCCCCGTCTCGGTCAGCGAAGGCGCGGTGAGCGTGCCGGAATGCACCAGATCCTCAGAGTCCGACGAAGAGAGTGAGACCGCGGTGTACGCGATCGTGCGCAGTGGCGGCCAGCAGCAGAAGGTAGCTGTTGGTGACGTCATCGAGATCGACAAGGTCGCCCAGCAGGTGGGTGACTCCGTCAGCCTCCCCGTGGTGATGCTCGTGGACGGTGAGAGGGTCACCGCCGGCGCGGAGGCGCTCGGACAGGCTTCGGTGACCGTCGAGGTGCTCGGCGCGACCAAGGGCCCGAAGATCACCATCATGAAGTTCAAGAACAAGACCGGCTACCGCAAGCGCCAGGGGCACCGCCAGAAGTACACCCAGGTCAGGGTCACCGACATCAGCGCCTGACCACGCAGCACCTGAGGCGGGCAGCACCACTGCGACCCGGCACCAGCATCCACCAGCCCACCGCACCGAAGGACTCGAACCCATGGCACACAAGAAGGGCGCCGCCTCGACCAAGAACGGTCGGGACTCCAACTCGCAGCGGCTCGGTGTCAAGCGCTACGGCGGCCAGCTCGTCAACGCCGGCGAGATCATCGTTCGACAGCGGGGCACCCACTTCCATCCCGGCAACGGGGTCGGGCGCGGCGGCGACGACACGCTGTTCGCCCTGGTCGGCGGCAACGTCGAGTTCGGCACCAAGCGCGGCCGCCGGGTCGTGAACGTCCTCCCGACGGCGGAGTGATCGCGTCCCGGAGCTGATCCGCAGCACCACTCGAGCACCCTGAAGGGGCGTCCTGCGAACAGCCGCAGGGCGTCCCTTCGTCGTATCCCCGGCGTCACTGGTGACGCCCCCGGCGACCCCCACAGCCCAGCAGGACACGGACGACATCGAAGGAGGCAGCCATGGCCATCCCCACGTTCGTCGACCGAGTGACCCTGGAGGTGACCGCGGGACGGGGCGGCAACGGCGTCGCCTCCGTTCACCGCGAGAAGTTCAAACCGCTCGGCGGACCCGACGGCGGCAACGGCGGCTCGGGCGGGAGCGTGATCCTCCGCGTCGACCCCGATGTCACGACGCTCGTGGACTTCCACCACAGCCCGCACCGCCGCGCCGAGCACGGCGGTCACGGTGCCGGTGCGCACCGCAACGGGGCCCACGGCTCCGACCTGGTGCTCTCCGTCCCGGACGGCACCGTCGTCACCGACGACCAGGGCGCCGTGCTGGCCGACCTGATCGGCGCCGGCACCGAGATGGTCGTCGCTGCCGGTGGCCGGGGCGGTCTCGGCAATGCGGCGCTGGCCTCCTCCAAGCGCAAGGCGCCCGGCTTCGCGCTCCTCGGTGAGCCCGGCGACGACCTGACCGTGGGTCTGGAGCTCAAGGTGGTGGCCGACATCGGGCTGGTCGGCTTTCCCAGCGCTGGCAAGTCCAGCCTCGTCGCGGCCCTGTCCCGGGCCCGTCCGAAGATCGCCGACTACCCCTTCACCACGCTGGTGCCGAACCTCGGCGTGGTCACCGCGGGCGACACGACGTTCACCGTGGCCGATGTGCCCGGCCTGATCGAGGGCGCGAGCGAGGGGCGCGGCCTCGGTCACGACTTCCTCCGGCACGTGGAGCGCTGCGCGGCGCTGGTGCACGTCATCGACACCGCCACCTTGGAGCCGGACCGGGACCCGCTGAGCGACCTCGACGTCATCGAGGCGGAGCTCGCGTCGTACGGCGGTCTGGACGACCGTCCCCGCCTGGTGGCGCTGAACAAGGTCGACGTCCCTGACGGTGGCGAGCTGGCGGACATGGTCATCGACGACTTCCGGGCGCGTGGACTGCAGGTGGTCCGCGTGTCCGCCGCCAGCCACGAGGGGCTGCGCGAGCTGTCGTTCGCGATGGCCGAGATCGTGGCCCGCAGCCGCGCCGAACGGCCCGTCGCCGAGGCGACCCGGATCGTGCTGCGGCCTAGGGGTACCACGGGCGGACCGGAGTTCACGATCCGCGAGACGGGTGAGGGCTGGCGGGTGCGCGGTCGCAAGCCCGAGCGGTGGGTCCGGCAGACCGACTTCAGCAACGACGAGGCGGTCGGCTTCCTGGCCGACCGGCTCAACCGGCTCGGGGTCGAGGACCAGCTGCTCGAGCTCGGGGCCCGCGAGGGCGACGCCGTGCTGATCGGTGCGGCCGACAACGCGGTCGTCTTCGACTTCCGGCCGATGGTGGAGACCGGCGCCGAGCTGCTCGGGCGCCGCGGTGAGGACGGCCGGCTCGAGGAGGCCCGCCCGGCCGCGCAGCGTCGCCGGGAGATCGAGGCCGCGATGGCCGCGCGGGCCGAGGGGGAGACCCGCGCCGACGTCGCCCGCCGGTTGACGTCCGACGAGGAGCTGTCGCCAGGCCCCGGCGGCGAGCCGGACTTCGGCTGGGATGAGGACGACCCCGGGCAGCACGATTCCGGGCAGCACGATTCCGGGCAGCACGATTCCGGGCAGCACGACCCCGGGCAGCACGTCGGCCCACCCACCGCCCGATGAGCCTGCGCCGGCGGGTGGCGGCCGCGTCGCGGATCGTGGTCAAGGTCGGCTCGTCCTCGCTGACCACGACGGCAGGAGGCATCGACCCGGAGCGGGTGCGCTCCCTGGTCGACGCCCTCGCCGCCGCCCGCAGGCGCGGCGCCGAGGTGGTGCTGGTCTCCTCGGGGGCCATCGCGGCCGGACTGGCCCCGCTGAACCTCCCGCGGCGCCCCCGTGATCTGGCCACCCAGCAGGCGGCTGCCTCCGTGGGTCAGGGCCTGCTGGTGCGCGGCTACAACGAGCAGTTCGCCCGGCACGGCATCATCACCGGCCAGGTGCTGCTGACCGTCGACGACGTGACCCGCCGCAGCCACTACCGCAACGCCTACCGGACGTTCGCCCGGCTGCTGGAGATGGGCGTGCTGCCGGTCGTGAACGAGAACGACACGGTGGCGACCTCCGAGATCCGGTTCGGTGACAACGACCGGCTCGCGGCGCTGGTCGCGCACCTGGTGCACGCCGACCTGCTTCTGCTGCTGAGCGACGTGGAGGGGCTCTACGACGGGGACCCTTCGCGCGGCGGGGCCACGATGCTCCTGGAGGTCAGCTCGGAGGCCGACCTGGACGCCGTACACGTCCGCCGTACCGGCTCGGCCGGCCTGGGCACCGGCGGGATGGCCACCAAGGTCGAGGCCGCCCGGATCGCCACCGGCGCCGGCATCCCGGTGGTGCTCGCGGCGGCGCCCCGTGCCCAGGAGGCGCTGGCCGGGGAGCCGGTGGGGACGCTGTTCCATCCCACCGGCAGGCGGCGCCCGACCCGGCTGCTGTGGCTCGCGCACGCCACCGAGCCGAAGGGCCGGATCGTGCTGGACGCGGGCGCCGTCCGGGCGCTGACCGAGCGCCGGGCGTCCCTGCTGCCCGCCGGCATCACGGCCGTGAGCGGGGTGTTCGTGGGCGGTGACCCGGTCGACCTGGTAGGGCCGGACGGCGTCCCGGTCGCCCGCGGGCTGGTCAACTACGACTCAGAGGAGCTGCCCGGTCTGCTCGGCCGGTCGACCCGGGACCTGGCGCGCGAGCTGGGCGCGCCCTACGAGAGGGAAGTCGTGCACCGCGACGACCTGGTGCTGCTGCCCTCCCCCTGAGGGTGCCTGCTGCACGACGGAATCCGCTGCGTAGCGCCCGCCGCACGCCAGGAACCGGTGGCGGGTGAAACATTGCGCAACATGCCTCCGGCCGACACCGGAGGGCGCACACTGGGGACGTCGCCCAGGTTTCAGCAGACTCCCGACTCAGGGTCGGCGCCGGTCGCACGGTGACGGTTGGCTCTCGGGACCTGTGAGGGGTTGGTTTCGTTGAGCGAGCCAGGCCGCCTCTGGCACGTGACGGTGACCGTCGAAGGCGACGAGGTCGAGCCCCGCATCGTCAGCAACGCCCTGCTGCGGCTCAAGCACCAGCGGCCCTTCCTGCACTGCCTGAGGTACGCCGCCGACCGGGCCGAGATCCAGTACTGGGAGGAGGCGACGTGCCTGCTCGACGCCTCGTCGCTGGCGCTGCGGGTGTGGGACGAGCACCGCATCACCGAGGGGCTGCCGCACTGGGAGGTGGTGGGCCTCGAGGTCCTGGAGCGACACATCTTCCGCCACCGCGGCCATGACACCAGCGGCGTCACGAACCTTCACGACGTGAGACCCCTGCCGTTCTGAGGGTGCCGCCACCTAGGCTGGCGCCATGACCGGGTCCACCAGTGACGTCGGCTTCGAAGCCGTCGCCCAGCGCGCACGCGAGGCCGCCCACAAGCTCGCCCTGGCCACCCGCGCCACCAAGGACGCCGCCCTGCACGCCATGGCGGACGCGCTGGAGGCCGGCACCGACCACGTGCTGCGCGCCAACGGCGAGGATGTGGCGACCGCTCGCGACCAAGGCACCGCCGAGGGTCTGGTCGACCGGCTCCGCCTCGACGAGGATCGGGTCGGCGCGATGGCCCAGGGCCTGCGCGACGTCGCCGGCCTGCCCGACCCGGTCGGCCAGGTGGTGCGCGGCTCGACCCTTGCCAATGGTCTCGAGCTACGCCAGGTGCGGGTGCCCTTCGGGGTGGTGGGGATCATCTACGAGGCCCGGCCGAACGTCACCGCGGACGCCGTCGGCATCTGCCTCAAGTCCGGCAACGCCGTGCTGCTGCGGGGCTCCTCGAGCGCCCGCCGCTCCAACGAGGCCGTGGTCGCGGTGCTCCGGGACGCGGCGGCGGTGGCCGGTCTGCCAGCCGATGTCGTGCAGCTCGTTCCGGGTGAGGGTCATGAGTCGGCCAAGGCCTTGATGCGGGCCCGCGGGCTGGTCGACGTGCTGATCCCCCGCGGGGGGGCCGGGCTGATCCGCTCCGTCGTGGAGGAGTCCACCGTCCCGGTGATCGAGACAGGGACGGGCAACTGCCATGTCTACGTCGACGCGGCCGCCGACCTGGACCGGGCGCTCGCGATCGTGCTGAACGCCAAGACGCACCGGCCCTCGGTGTGCAACGCGGCGGAGTCCCTGCTGGTGCATGCCGACGTCGCCGACGCATTCGTGCCGCGGGTCGTTGCGGCGCTCCAGGACGCGGGCGTCACCGTCCACGGCGACGAGGCGTTCGCCGCCTGTGAGGGAGTGGTTCCCGTGACCGAGGAGGACCACCGGCGCGAGTACCTCTCGCTCGACATCTCGGCCTCCGTCGTACCCGACCTCGACGCGGCGGTCGAGCACATCAGGACCTACTCCTCCGGCCACACCGAGGCGATCGTCACCGACTCCCAGCAGGCGGCCCGTCGGTTCACCGCTGCGGTCGACTCGGCCGCGGTGATGGTCAACGCCTCGACCCGGTTCACCGACGGTGCGGAGCTCGGGTTCGGCGCCGAGATCGGCATCTCCACGCAGAAGCTGCACGCGCGAGGACCGATGGGGCTGCCGGAGATGACCTCGACGAAGTTCGTCGTCACCGGTGACGGCCACGTCCGCTAGCTCGTCGTCCCGCAGATGACGCGGACCGTCACCGTCGATGAGCGCCGCGCCCGGCTCGCACGCCGGCACCGGCTCCTGGCCGACGAGCGGACCGACGACGTCGCTGCGATCGCCGACTCCGTCGTCGCGCTGCACTCCACGGACCCGGTGACGGTCTACCTCTCCGCGATGGTCCGGATGCGGCACCCCTCCGTCGAGGCGATCGAGCGGGCCCTGTACGTCGATCGGGCGGTCGTCCGCCACCACGCCATGCGCCGCACGCTCTGGGTCGCCACGCCGGACGTCGTACGCCTGATGCATGCCGCCGCGACCCGCAAGCTGGTCGGACCGGAGCACCGGCGCACCGTGAAGCTGCTGGCTGCTAACGGGGTCGCGGACCCCGAGGCGTGGCTGGCCGACGCGCGCACGCAGGTGCTCGCCGCGCTCGAGCAGCACGGGCCGATGACCGCCAGGTCGCTCGGCACCAGGGTGCCTGCACTGCGCCAGGAGATCGTGATGGCACCGGGCAAGGCGTACTCCGCCACCGTGTCCGCCCACACCCGGGTGCTGCTCAACCTCGGCTTCGAGGGCCGGATCGTGCGCACCAGGCCCACCGGCAGCTGGGTCAACGGCGCCTACACCTACGCAGCCATGGACTCGTGGCTCGACGGTGGGCTCGAGACGCCGCCCGAGCGTGAGGCGGCCTGCGACCTCGCGCTGCGGTGGCTACGCGCCTTCGGGCCCGGCACCACCACCGACCTCCAGTGGTGGGCGGGCTGGACCGGCGCTACCACGAAGGCCGCGCTCGCCGACGCGGGCGCCGTCCAGGTGCGCCTGGAGGAGGGGACGGGCTGGGTCGCCCCCGGGGACGAGGACCTCGTCGAGCCGGTGGGTCCATGGGTGGCGCTGCTCCCCGGGCTGGATCCCACCACGATGGGGTGGAAGGAGCGAGGGTGGTACCTCCCCGCGGGCGCCGCCCACGCCTTCGACCGGATGGGCAACGCCGGCCCCACCGTCTGGGTCGATGGCCAGGTAGCGGGTGCGTGGGACCAGCGACCGGACGGTGAGATCCGGACCCGGCTCTTCACGGATCTGGACCGAAGCCACCGGTCCGCGGTGGAGGAGCGGGCCCGGGAGCTCGCCGAGCTGATCGGCGAGACCCGGTTCACCGTCCGCTTCCCCAGCCCCGCCTCCACCGCCCTGCGGAAGTGACCGGCGGGGCCGTCCGCGTCCTCGCGTCCCGGAGGACGAGCGAGGCTAGGCTCACGGGTATGGCCAACGCGACCCACGTCGACGGCGACACGCTCGATGTATGGACCCATCCGGAGCAGGAGCGCGTCGGCACGTCAGCGACCGTCATCACCTTCGTGCGCACCGTCGCGTCGGTCGTGCTCGCCGGGCTGGCCGCCCGAGAGCAGAGCCTCACGCTGCTGGTGGTCGCACTGGTCGTCTACTGGGCCGGGGACAGCCTGGACGGGTTCGTGGCCCGGATCCGCGGCTGCGAGACCCGGATGGGGGCGGTGCTGGACATCCTCTGCGACCGGTTCTGCGCTGCGTCGTTCTACCTCGGGCTGGTCTGGCTGCATCCCGGCTACGCCGTGCCGGTGTTCATCTACCTGGCCGAGTTCATGGTCGTCGACTGCTTCCTGTCGCTGGCCTTCCTGGCCTGGCCGGTGCGCAGCCCCAACTACTTCTACGTCATCGACCGCCCGCTGTGGGTGTGGAACTGGTCCAAGCCCGGCAAGGCCGTCAACTCCTCGCTGTTCGCCGTGCTTCTCCTGGTCACCGGGTGGGTGTGGCCGGCCGCCGTGATCGCGACGGCGCTGCTGGCCATGAAGACGGCCTCCCTGGTGCGTCTGGGACGGATCGGTCTCCCGGTCCCGACACGGTAGGATCCTCGCCATGTTCGCTGCCCCGCTCGTCGTCCTCGCCGCCGAGGCCGAGTCCTCCGGCATCAACCCGTTCCTCGTCGGTGGCGGACTGCTGCTGCTGCTGGCGCTGGCGGTCCTCGCGCTGCTGGCCTTCGGCGCCGGGCGGGACCACTCCTGAGCACCGGCCCTGCGGTGACGCGTGAGTGAGCCGGGACCGGCCGAGGTGTCGGTCGGCGCCGCCCGCCGGCGCATCGGGGTGATGGGTGGAACCTTCGACCCGATCCACCACGGGCACCTGGTGGCCGCGAGCGAGGTCCAGGCCTGGTTCGACCTCGACGAGGTCGTGTTCGTGCCGACCGGTCAGCCGTGGCAGAAGCAGGCGCGGCAGGTCTCCGCGGCCGAGGACCGCTACCTGATGACGGTGATCGCGACCGCGTCGAACCCGCGCTTCTGGGTCTCCCGGGTAGATATCGACCGGCGCGGTCCGACGTACACCATCGACACGCTGCGCGACCTGAGCGCGGAGCTGACCGACGCGGACCTCTACTTCATCACCGGCGCGGACGCGCTGTCCGACATCTTCACCTGGCGCGCCGCCGACGAGCTGTTCGACCTGGCCCACTTCGTCGGGTGCACCAGGCCCGGGTTCCCGATGGACCGCTCGACGCTGAAGGGGATCCCGGAGGAGCGGGTGACGATCGTGGAGATCCCAGCCCTGGCGATCTCCTCCACCGACTGCCGCAAGCGCCACATGCGCGGCGAGCCGGTCTGGTACCTCGTGCCCGACGGTGTCGTGCAGTACATCAGCAAGTACTCCCTCTACGCCCCTGCCTCACAGCCCACCAAGAAGCTAGGACCCACCTGATGAGCGCAACCGACCGGGCTCTCGAGCTCGTCCGCACGGCGGCGCAGGCGGCATCGGACAAGCTCGCTGAGCACATCATGGCCTTCGACGTCTCCGAGCAGCTCGTGATCACCGACGCGTTCCTGCTCTGCTCCGCGCCCAACGACCGGCAGGTCAGGGCCGTCGTGGACGCCATCGAGGACGAGCTGCGGGCGATCGGCGCCAAGCCGGTGCGCCGCGAGGGCGAGCGCGACGGGCGCTGGGTGCTTCTCGACTACGCCGAGATCGTGGTGCACGTCCAGCACGAGGAGGAGCGGTCCTTCTACGCCCTCGAGCGACTCTGGCGTGACTGCCCCCAGATCCCGCTGCCCGACACGGTCACCTCGGGCCGGGGCCAGTGACCGGTCGGCGCCTGCTGCTGCTCAGGCACGGCCGGACCGCCTGGAACAGCATCGGCCGGGCGCAGGGGCATGCCGACGTGGAGCTCGACGAGGTCGGGCAGCAGCAGGCTGCATCGGTGGCGCCGTACCTCGCCGAGCTCCGGCCCGCGGCCCTGTGGAGCTCGGACCTGGCCCGGGCCAGGCAGACGTGTGCCTACCTCGAACGTGCGACGGGGCTCTCGGCCAAGCTCGATGCGCGGCTGCGCGAGTTCGACGTCGGCGCCCGGCAGGGGATGACCGCCGAGCAGTTCGAGGAGGCCTTTCCTCGAGCCTTTCTCGCCTGGCGGGCCGGTGAGGACATAGTCCGGGTGCCCGGATCGGAGGGCGTCGCAGAGGTCGCGGAGCGGATGGCGCCGGCGCTCACCGAGAGCCTCGAGTCGCTCGCACCGGGGGAGACGGGGATCGTGGTGACCCACGGGGCCTCGCTGAAGGTCGGCCTCCTGACGCTGCTCGGCTGGCCGCAGTCGCAGGCGGCCGACCTGCGAGGCGTCGACAACTGCGCCTGGGTCACGCTCGTCGAGACCGCTCCCGGTGCCGGGCTCCGGCTGGCCGGCTACAACCAGCGCGTCGGTCCTGTCCGCGGGGGTGTCGTCGACCTCTGACCCGGGCAATGCTGCCGATTCGCATCCGGCACCCCGGTTGGCTAGGATTCCCGAGTTGCCCAGCCGTACGGCGGGCGGCGGGGCTGTGGCGCAGCTGGTAGCGCACCTCCATGGCATGGAGGGGGTCAGGGGTTCGAGTCCCCTCAGCTCCACCACTCGCACACGTCGTCGACCCGGCGCTTCTGGCGGCCGCCGACCCGGCGCTTCTGGCGGCGCACTGCCGACCCGGCGCATCTGGCGGCCGCCGACCCGGCGCATCTGGCGGCCAAAGCCCTGCCGACCCGGGGGACCGGTGGTGGGAACGTTGCCAGGCTCGGTGTCTTGATCGGGATGAACCAGACCGGTGTCGTCGCTGACGGTGCCCCAATGAGGCGGGCGGGTTAGGGCCGCCAAAGCCGCCGGGTCGGCAGGGTTCCGCTCGCCACAGGCGCCGGGTCGGCCGGGATTCTCCCGCCACAGGCGCCGGGTCGGCAGGGTTCCGCCCGCCACAGGCGCCGGGTCGACAGGGGGCCGCCCGCCACAGGCGCCGGGTGGGCAGGGGTGGGGCGCCGTACCGGCCGGTGTCCCCTCTCGAGCACCGCTGAGGAAATCCGTGGCCGGAGGTCACGTCACGGCATGAGCCGCGGGAAGGGGGGTACGCCCTCTGCCGTCCGCCACCAGTTCCGACTCAAAGGAGGGTTCCATGGCTACCGGCGAAACCGGATTCGACGATGTCACCTTCGACCTGATCTCGTTGCAGTACCACTCGCTGAAGGCGGGCCACGACTACGGCCAGTACGTGCGTGACGCAGAGAACGCCGGCCACGACGAGATCGCGAGCTTCTTCCGTGAGGTGATGGAGGAGGACTCCCAGCGGGCTCAGAAGGCGCACGACTTCCTAGCCAAGTTCGGCGGCACGGACAACACGTCGCCCAAGAGCTGACGTCTCTGGTGGCATCGGGGGACGTGTGCCCGGGATCAGCAGGTCACGGCACACGTCCCTTCCGCCCTCCCGAGCGCCGCCCCCTTGGTGGGAGAGCGCCAACGCGAGCTCGTCGGCTGGTCCGTCTCGACTAGGGTGAAGCGCTACCAGGGTGGCCGACCGACCGCCCGGGTCGGTGATCGAGGCCCGCCGTCAGCGTTCGAGCCAGGCGCTACGCCTGGCCTGTACGCCGAGGTCGGAGCCGTTACAGGTCCCGTCGGGGCAACGTCAGAAGATCCCCGGGAAGCCTCAGAACGGAAGCCTCAGAACGTCTGCTGGGACGCCGTGTGACCTGGCAGCTGCGTCAGGAGCTCCCTGCCCCGCGCGGCCAGCTTGTGCTCGACGAGCACCTCGTAGCGGGTGGCGACGATGCGACTGACCGAGCTGAAGTCCCGTTGGCCACGGGTCGCCGCGTAGCCGACCAGTGCCCAGATCACGCCGAACAGGGCGCCGACCAGGACCGTCGAGAGGATGATGGCGAGCGCGTTGCCGGTGCCGAAGAACGAGAAGATCAACCCGATGAACAGGCCCATCCAGACGCCCGACAGCAACCCCCCGACGGCGACGCGGCCCGTGGTCAGCCGGCCGGTGACTCGTTCGACCTGCTTGAGGTCGGTGCCCACGATCATGCAGTTCTCGACCGGGAACTCGTGGTCGGAGAGGAAGTCGACGGCCTTCTGGGCCTGTTCGTAGTGGTCGTAGACACCGAGCGACTGCGGGAACTCGAGAGTGAGCCCCGACTTGAGGACCCGGATGTTCTGCTGGCTGCTCATGACCCCCATCCTCCCACCAAAACCCAAGCCCGCGCTGAGCCGCTCTCAGTCAGTGCTCAGCGCGCCGGCCGGCGGTGGCTCTGGCCGCTGGCTCCGTCAGGTGATCGTCAGCCCTCCGTCGACCGCGAGGGTCTGCCCGGTGACGTAGCCGCCGGCGTCACTGGCCAGGAACACGAGTGCCGCGGCCAGCTCGGCGCCGTCGCCCTTGCGGCCCGCCGGGATCCGTGCGGCCATCGACTCGATGTAGCCCTCGGGATAGGTGTCGGTCATCTCCGAGGCGAAGAAGCCCGGCGCGAGCGCGTTGACCCGGATGCCCTTGCGTCCGGTCCACTGCTGGGCAAGGTCGCGGGTCATCCCGATCAGCCCCGCCTTGGACGCCGAGTAGGCAGCCTGCGGCAGTCCCGCAGTGGTGAGACCGAGGACGCTGCTGATGTTGATGATGCTGCTGCCCGGCCGCATCACCCGACCGCACGCCTGCGCCATCCAGTAACAGCCGTTGAGGTTCACGTCGATGACCGCCCGGAACTGCTCCGGTGTCTCGCGGGTGGCGGGGACGGCGGTTCCGACCCCGGCGTTGTTGACGAGTACGTCGACCCGGCCGAGCTCGCGCATCGTGGCATCCACCAGCGCCGTGCAGTCCTCGGGGACGGCGACGTCGGTCTGCACGGTCAGCGCCCGGCGACCGGTGGCCTCGACCACCCCCCTGGTCTCCGCCAGCCGGTCCACCCGGCGCGCACCGAGCGCCACGTCGGCACCGGCCTCGGCCAGCGCCCGTGCGAACGACACCCCGAGGCCGGACGACGCCCCGGTCACGATCGCGACCTTGCCATCGAGCCGAAACAGGTCCAGGACGGTCATCGTGTCTCCTCCTGCTGCGCTGCGGGTGGGCGGCTCACGTGGGTGTCCGGCAGGCCCCCGGCCGCCCGCCGGGCGTCCCAGGCGCTGGCGACCATCTCCTCGAGCGTGTGCCGCATCTGCCACTCGAGGTCGCGCCCCGCGAGCTCCCCGGACGCGACGATGCGGGCCGGGTCTCCGGGTCGACGCGGCTCGACCCGTGGAGTGAAGTCGACGCCGGTCACCCTGGCCATCGCGTCCATGATCTGCCGCACCGACAGGCCCTCCCCGCTGCCGAGGTTGTAGACCGGCTCGAGGGGCCTGCCGTCGGTCAGCGCTCGCGCCGCGGCGACGTGTGAGCGCGCCAGGTCGGCCACGTGCACGTAGTCACGCACGCAGGTGCCGTCCGGCGTCGGGTAGTCCTCGCCGTTGATGTGCGGGGTGCGTCCCTCGAGCAGGGCCTCCAGCACCAGCGGGAACAGGTTGTGCGGGCTGGAGTCGTAGAGCTCCGTCGTACCTGAGCCGACGACGTTGAAGTAGCGCAGCGAGGTGTGGGTCAGCCCGGTCGCCGTGGCCTGGTCCCGGAGCAGCCACTCACCGATGAGCTTCGACTCGCCGTACGGCGACTCCGGCGCGACCGGCGTCTGCTCGCTGACCGTGTCCACGTCCGGGGTGCCGTAGGTCGCTGCACTCGAGGAGAACACGACCTGGTCCACCCCCACGTCCTGCATCGCACGCAGCACGCTGACCGTCCCGGTGACGTTCTGGTCGTAGGTGTGCAGGGGCCGTTGCACCGAGACCCCGGCGTACTTGAAGCCGGCGACGTGGACGACACCGATGACCTCGTGCTCACGGAGCGTCCGGCGCAGCCGGTCGGTGTCCACGATGCTGGCCTCCACGAATGGCACCTCGTCGGGCACGAAGCTCCGGTGGCCGCTGGAGAGGTCGTCGACCACCACGCATCCCAACCCCTGTTCACGGAACGCCCGCACGATGTGCGCGCCGATGTATCCGGCGCCTCCGGTCACCATCCAGGTCGTCACGGTGGCTCCTCTTCTCCGGCGGTTGGGCTCCGACCATAACGAGTGCCGAGGACGACTCGTCTCGCGCGTCGTCCGGACCATGCGTCGGTTCCTGTGCGGGAGGGAGTAACGTGCGGGGCGCTTAGACCCCCGGTCTGCCAGGAGGCATGATGGTTCTCGCTGCGAGCTCAGCGCTTCGACTCAATGCCAACTGGGTCGACTACCTGCTGATAGCCACCTACTTCGTGTTCGTGCTCGGCATCGGCATCCTCGCCAAGCGCGCGGTGTCCAGCAGCATCGACTTCTTCCTGTCCGGGCGATCGCTGCCCGCCTGGGTGACCGGCCTGGCGTTCATCTCCGCGAACCTCGGCGCGGTCGAGATCATCGGCATGTCCGCCAACGGCGCCGCGTTCGGCATCCCGACGGTGCACTACTTCTGGATAGGCGCGGTGCCGGCGATGCTGTTCCTCGGCGTCGTGATGATGCCGTTCTACTACGGCTCCAAGGTCCGCTCCGTCCCGGAGTTCATGAACCGGCGGTTCGGGCCCACCGCCCACCTGGTCAATGCGATCAGCTTTGCGCTCGCCCAGCTCCTCATCGCCGGCATCAACCTCTACCTGCTCGCCAAGATCGTCGAGGTGCTGCTCGGCTGGCCGCTGTGGATCTCGCTTTTGGTGGCTGCTGCGGTCGTGCTCACCTACACGGCGCTGGGCGGTCTGTCCGCCGCGATCTACAACGAGGTCCTGCAGTTCTTCGTCATCGTGGCCGCCCTGCTGCCGCTGACGATCGTGGGGCTGCACAAGGTCGGCGGCTACGGTGGGCTGAAGGACAAGATCGGCGCCTTCTCCGACGGGGGCAGCCGGCTGAACTCATGGCCCGGCACGAACCTCACCGGTATCGACAGCCCGCTGCTGTCGGTGATCGGCCTGGTGTTCGGGCTCGGGTTCGTGCTCTCCTTCGGCTACTGGACGACGAACTTCGTCGAGGTGCAGCGCGCGATGGCCTCCAGCTCGATCTCCTCGGCGCAGCGCGCACCCATCATCGGCGCCTTCCCGAAGATGTTCATCCCGTTCATCGTGATCTTCCCCGGCATGATCGCCAGCGTCCTGATCAAGGAGGTGGCGCCCACCGCGAAGGCCCCCGACTACAACAACGCGATCCTCTACATGATGCGGGACCTGCTGCCCAACGGCATGCTGGGCGTCGCGATCGCCGGTCTGCTGGCATCCTTCATGGCGGGCATGGCAGCCAACATCTCCGCCTTCAACACGGTCTTCTCCTACGACCTGTGGCAGACGTACGTGAAGAAGGACGAGCCCGACGACTACTACACGCGGGTCGGGCGCATCGCCACCGTGGCGGCGACGCTGATCGCGATCGGCACGGCGATCTTCGCGTCGAACTACACGAACATCATGAACTACCTGCAGACGCTCTTCGGGTTCTTCAACGCGCCGCTGTTCGCAACCTTCATCCTCGGCATGTTCTGGAAGCGCATGACACCGACGGCCGGCTGGACCGGTCTGGTCAGCGGCACGCTGGCGGCGGTGCTCGTCGGAGTGCTCAGCAAGGACGCCCTGGGTCCGATGTCGATCGGTGCCATCGGACTGTCGGGTCAGGGGGCGAGCTTCGCGGCTGCCGGCGCAGCCTTCTTCGTCGACATCGGCGTCAGCGCTGCGGTCACCATGGTCACCCGGCCGAAGCCCGAGTCCGAGCTGCGGGGGCTGGTGTACTCCCTCACGCCCAGACAGGACTTCCACGACGAGAACGAGGGCCAGCTCTCGTGGTACCAGCAGCCCACCAAGCTGGCTGTCGTCGGGCTCGTCATCGTTGTCGTCCTGAACATCGTGTTCTGGTAGAGGGGAAGCAACCATGTCCACAGCAGCGTCTGGCTCCAGTGACCACTCCACCAGCGGCACGACAAGTGGCGAAACGCCGCACAAGGCGGGTGCCTTCGACATCCGGGTGTTCATCGCCTCCCTGATCGGTATCTACGGCGTGGTGCTGGTGATCTACGGCATCATCGGCAGCAGCGCTGCCGACCTGAAGAAGACCGGTGACGTCAACATCAACCTGTGGGCAGGCATCGGCATGGTGCTGGTCTCGGCCTTCTTCATCGTCTGGGCACGACTGCGACCCGTCGTCGTCCCCGCCGAGATCCACCACGAGGACGGACCGACACCGGGTCACTGACGAGCCACGGCTCCGTCCTGGCGAGCTGCTTCGGTAAACCTTCGTCAGCCGGTTAGTAAAAAAGGTGACTAATTGGTTGAATGTGGGCATAATCAGAACTGAGACCGGGGGGTCTGAGTAAAGATGTTTGTGTCCGGGGGGACAAGAATGACGCTCGAATCACGTGAACCAGTGCTGCCTTCTGTGGGAGCGCTCCTTCGTCGGCCTGCGGTCGTGGTGCGCCACGAGGTGATGGCCAGCCTGCGCGAGGCCGGCTTCATCGACGTATTGCCGGCGCATCTGGGGGTGTTCCAGCATCCCGGTCCCGACGGCCAGCGTCCCGGGGTGCTTGCTTCTCGCACCCAGGCGTCGAAGCAGGCCATGAACCACCTGTTGCACCAGCTGGAGCTGGGGGGCTACCTCACCCGTGAGTCGCATCCGGACGACCGGCGGACCCGGGTGGTGCGACTGACCGCGCGTGGCTGGGCCGCGAACGAGGTCATCGGCCAGAGTATCGCGAGGCTGGAGCGGGAGTGGAGCCGAGCGCTCGGCGAGGAGGCGTACGCCGGTCTCGCCGAGGCCCTGCAGCAGCTCCAGCGCGTCCTGGACTCGCAGCGCCCCGGGCGTCACTAGCCCGCCCGGCTCGCACGGGTCGCTGGTCGGCGGCGCTGTGCCGTCCCGACTGCGGGTCGACGGCGCCGGGTCGCCGTGCGCTAGTCTGTGGCCATGTGTGAGCGACTTCTTCCCGTCCGGTCGCGTTGACGCACGCCCCACCCGGGCAGAGCTCGACGCGGCCACCCCTCGTGCCTGAGGGGTTTTTTTGTGCCCAGCACGCACGAGGAGGAAGACGAGGCAGATGACCCAGCAGGAGCAGGACCGTCCCGGCACGAGGCGACCGGAGCAGGCCACCTACGACGTGGTCGCCACCCAGGACAAGTGGCGCGCGGTGTGGCACGCGCTGGACCCGTTCCGGGCCGCCGACGACGGGGAGCGGGAACGGCGTTACGCACTGACCATGTTCCCCTATCCCAGCGGCGACCTGCACATGGGCCACGCCGAGGTGATGGCGCTGCACGACGTCATCGCCCGCTACTGGTGGCAGCGCGGGTACGACGTGCTGAACCCGATCGGCTGGGACTCCTTCGGTCTGCCCGCGGAGAACGCCGCGATCCTTCGCGACGAGAACCCGGCGACGTACACCTATGCCAACATCGAGACCCAAGCCGAGTCGCTGCGTCGCTACGCCGTCTCCTTCGACTGGTCACGCCGACTGCACACCAGCGACCCCGAGTACTACCGCTGGACACAGTGGCTGTTCCTGCGGTTCCGGGAACGGGGGCTGGCCTACCGGAAGTTCTCGCCGGTCAACTGGTGCCCCAACGACCAGACCGTGCTGGCCAACGAGCAGGTGGTCGACGGCTTCTGCGAGCGGTGCGGCGCCGAGGTCACCAAGCGCGAGCTGTCCCAGTGGTACTTCAAGGTCACCGACTACGCCCAGCGGCTGCTCGACGACATGGAGCAGCTGGAGGGTCGGTGGCCCGAGCGGGTGCTGGCGCTGCAGCGCAACTGGATCGGCCGCTCGGTGGGGGCGCACATCACCTTCGAGCTGAGGCTGCACGACGGGTCGACGCGGTCGCTGACGGTCTACACGACGCGTCCCGACACCGTCTACGGCGCGACGTTCATGGTGGTCGCGGCGGACGCCAGGGTGGCCGGGGAGGTCGTCGCGCCGTCGCAGCGCGCCGCCTACGAGGCCTACCTGGAGGAGGTCCGCAAGGCCTCCGACATCGACCGGCTGGCCACCGACCGGCCCAAGACCGGGGTCGACCTGGGGGTGACCGCGTTGAACCCGGCCACCGGCGAGGAGGTCGCCGTCTGGGCAGCCGACTACGTGCTCGCCGACTACGGCACCGGCGCGATCATGGCGGTGCCGGCGCACGACCAGCGGGACCTGGACTTCGCGAGAGCGTTCGACCTGCCGGTCCGGCGGGTGGTCGACACCGGCGAGCCGAACCCCGAGGAGACCTACGTCGCGACGACCGGCGACGGCACCTACGTGAGCTCCGGTGAGCTGGACGGGCTCAGCGACAAGGCGACCGGCATCGCGAAGGTCATCGAGCGGCTCGAGGCCGAGGGGCATGGCGCTGGTGCCGTGAACTTCCGGCTGCGCGACTGGCTGCTTTCGCGACAGCGGTTCTGGGGCTGCCCGATCCCGATCGTCCACTGCCCCTCCTGCGGGGAGGTCGCCGTCCCGGACGACCAGCTGCCTGTCGTGCTTCCCGACCTGCGCGGCGCCGACCTCAAGCCGAAGGGCACCTCACCGCTGGCCGCCGCGGAGGAGTGGGTGAACGTGGACTGCCCCTCCTGCGGCGGTCCCGCCAAGCGGGACAGCGACACGATGGACACGTTCGTGGACTCGTCCTGGTACTTCCTGCGCTACTGCTCCCCCCACTTCACCGACGGACCGTTCGACGTCGAGGCGGTGCGCCGCTGGATGCCGGCCGAGCAGTACGTCGGCGGGGTCGAGCACGCGATCCTCCACCTGCTGTACAGCCGGTTCTTCACCAAGGTGCTGCACGACATGGGGATGCTCGACTTCGAGGAGCCGTTCACCGCGCTGCTCAACCAGGGAGTCGTGATCAACCAGGGCAAGAAGATGAGCAAGTCGCTGGGCAACGGCGTCAGCCTGGGGGACCAGCTCGCCGCGTTCGGCGTGGACGCGGTCCGGCTGACCCTGGTGTTCGCGGGCCCGCCGGAGGACAACATCGACTGGGCCGACCTCTCACCGGCCGGCTCCCTGAAGTTCTTGCAGCGGGCGTGGCGGCTGAGTGGTGACGTGACCTCGGCACCCGGCACCGCTGCCGAGGGTGGGGACGTGGCGCTGCGCCGGGTCACCCACAAGACGGTGCACGAGGCCACGCAGCTGGTCGAGACGCACCGGTTCAACGTGCTGGTCGCCCGGGTGATGGAGCTCGTGAACACGACGCGAAAGGCCGTCGACTCCGGCTGCGGCTCCGCAGACCCGGCCGTCCGCGAGGCGACCGAGGCCGTGGCCGTCCTGTTGAGCCTGGTCGCGCCGTACACCGCGGAGGAGATGTGGGAGCGGCTGGGTCACCGCCCGACCGTTGCCCGCGCCGGCTGGCCCGCGGTGGACCCGGCGCTTCTCGTCGAGGACTCGATCACCGCCATTGTGCAGGTGCAGGGCAAGCTGCGCGCCAAGCTGGAGGTCAGCCCGGACATCTCCGAGGAGGACCTGCAGGCGGCGGCGATGGCCGACACCCACGTGCAGCGCTCGCTGGAGGGCAAGACCGTGCGCAGGGTGATCGTCCGGGCGCCCAAGCTGGTCAACATCGTCGCCGGCTGAGCCCGGCACCGCGCCGCTCCGGCCGCAGGCGCGCACCGGCTGTTTCCCATGGTATGCAGGCTGTCTGGCACTCCCCATGGCGCACGGCCCATGGGAAGTGCCAGACCCCCATGGGAAGTACGGCGGATGGGCCGGGCACAGGTCCGCGGGGCCGGCCGAGCACGCGCGTAGGCCCGTTGACGGTCCACCCGACAACCCGGCTTCGTACGGCGCCGGGGTGACGTCACAACGCCACCTCCGACGCCGTGTCACGACGCCTGTGAGGACGCCACGTCACAACCCGGCGAGGGCCGCCTGGATGGGCTGCTGCCCCGCGAGCAGGTCGAAGGTCGCGCCAGTCGTGGTGTCCATGTGGAGGACCTCGGCGAGCACACCAGCCACGTCCGCCCTGGAGACCTCCCCTCCGGGGAGGGACCCGACCTGCACGCGTCCGAGGCCGGGGTGGTCGGTGAGCCGGCCGGGGCGCACGATGGTCCAGTCGAGGTCCCGGGCCCGGAGGTCGTCGTCGGCGGCCTTCTTGGCGCGCAGGTACACAGCGAACACGTCGTCGCTGGTCGGGTCGGCTTCCTCGGTGCCCATCGCGGAGACCATCACGTACCGACGCACCCCTGCGAGCTCGGCCGCGTCGGCGAGCAGCACGGCAGCGCCCTTGTCGACGGTCTCCTTGCGGGCCGCGCCGCTGTTCGGACCGCCGCCGGCGGCGAACACCACGGCGTCGGCGCCGTGCAGGACCTCGGCAAGCGTGGCGGCGTCGCACTCCTCGAGGTCGAGCACCACCGCCTCTGCGCCTGCCTTCTCGACGTCGCCGACATGGTCGGGATTGCGGACGATCCCGACCGGGTCGTCACCGCGACGGGCGAGCTCCTTCTCGAGCAGCAGGGCGATCTGGCCGTGTCCTCCGGCGATGACGACGCGCATGAGGCTCCTCTACAGTCGGGTGGGCGTACCCCGGGTCAACCCCGCGTCGACGTGGGAAGATTCCCGGCCTCCCCCGATAGCCTGACCGCATGTCTCGCACCGTGGCGGTCGTCACCGACTCGACGGCGATGCTGCCGGCGCAGGTCCTCGAGGAGCGCGACATCCTCGTCGTACCCCTGCAGGTGGTGATCGGCGCGACCTCCTACCACGAGGGCATCGACGCCGAGGCCACGCCGCAGACCATCGCCGAGGCGCTGCGGGCGTGGGCCCCCGTGAGTACGTCGCGACCGACTCCGGCGATGTTCCTCGAGGTCTACGAGGAGGCCCGCCGACAAGGCGCGCACGAGGTGCTGTCGGTCCACCTCTCCGGTGAGATGAGCGGGACCTTCGAGTCGGCCCGGCTGGCCGCCCGAGACGCGTCGGTACCGGTGCGGGTGATCGACACCCGCCAGCTGGGGATGGCGTCCGGGTATGCCGTGCTCAGCGCAGCCGACGTGCTCGACGCCGGCGGCACCGGCCAGGAGGCTGCCGACGCCGCACTCGCACGAGCCGCCGCGACGACATCGCTGTTCTACGTCGACACCCTGGAGTATCTCCGCCGCGGCGGAAGGATCGGTGCCGCTGCCGCTCTGCTCGGGTCGGCGCTCGCCGTCAAGCCGCTTCTGGAGATCGTCGACGGCCGGATCGCCACCCGGGAGAAGGTGCGTACGGCGAGCCGGGCTCTGAGTCGGCTCGAGGAGCTCGCAGTGGCAGCCGCCGCGGACCGGCAGGTCGACGTGGCCGTGGCGCATCTAGCCAACCGGCAGCGCGCAGACGCGCTCGCCGGGGACCTCCGGCAGCGTCTTGCCGCGAACCTGTCGAACCGCCGCGTGTCGGTGGGCGAGGTCGGCGCCGTCATCGGGGCGCACGTCGGGCCCGGCATGGTTGCGGTCGTCGTCGCGCCGCACTGACCGCTCGAGAGGCCAGAAACTCTCCCCAGCCACCCTCGGGTCCGGGTTGTCCACAGCTCGCATGGCTGTCGCTGGCGGGTGTCCTGGGCTCTGCCTAGGTTCCATGCATGCGCTCACGCAGGTCCGCCAACGACGAGGTCGCCGAGGTGGCCCGGCGACGGCTGGAGCAGCTGAGCGCCGAGCTCGCCGCGGTCCGTCCCGACCGGGTCGACCCCTCACCGCCCGGCACCTGGGGCGGACCCGGTGAGCCAGCACGTCCGGACCACCCGCCGCGTGGTCCCGACCCGGTGCCCGGACGGCATGCCCACCGACCACTGGGACTGACGGCGCTGCTCGCCGGATGGGTCCTGGACCGCCTGCCGCCGACCTTGCAGGGGCGGGTGCGGATGTCCGGTGCCCACCTCGGGGTGGTCGCACTGATGGTGGTCGGCGTCTTGGGGGTGACGGCGTGGTGGGTCATTCGCGCGGAGGGCGGACCGAGCGCTGTGCAGCCCGTCCCGGTCGGAGCAGCTCCTGCGTGGCCCGGAGGCCCGACCGAGCCGTTCACCAGCCCGTCGGCGGCGTCCGGGTCGCCCCTGGTCCCCTCGGCAGCGCCGTCGCCCGGAGCCGCCGCCGGAAGCGCGGCGCAGTCGCCTTCCCCGACGAGCCGCATCGTCGTCGACGTGGCGGGCAAGGTGCGGCGACCGGGCATCGCGACCCTTCCGCCAGGCTCGCGGGTCGTCGACGCGTTGGCGGCAGCCGGCGGTGCCCGCCGAGGCACCCGGCTGGGGACCCTCAACCTTGCGCGGGTCCTCACCGACGGTGAGCAGATCGTGGTGGGCCTGCCTGCTCCGGCCGGGGTGGCCGCGTCCGCGGCCTCGGCCCCGACCGCGGGGGGTGCAGGCCTCCGTGGCCCGCTCGTGAACATCAACACCGCCTCCCAGGCCGAGCTGGAGGAGCTGCCGCAGGTAGGGCCGGTGACCGCGCGGTCGATCCTCGACTACCGTGCCGAGAACGGCACCTTCACCTCGGTGGACCAGCTCCTCGAGGTGTCCGGTATCGGTGACGCCACGCTGGCCAAAATCGCGCCCTATGTCACCCTTTGATGCGTCCGCTGCCTGTCCGCGATCCAGTCGTTCGCGCGGCTCAGGACCTGCGGGCAGTCCTGCTCGGTCTCTCGGCGTGGGCCGGTGGCCTGGCGGCCTTCCATCTGCCCGGCCGGGTGGCGATGGGCGTGTTGGGCGCAGGAGTCCTGGGCCTGGCCGTGCGGGCCCGCACGGGTGGGACGGTGGTCACCGGAGTGGTCTGCCTCGTTGCCGCCACTGCCGTCGGGTCCGCGGCGGCGGCTCGGGTGGAGGCTGTCCGGAACAGTGCCGTGGGCGTGCTGGCCGAGCAGCAGGCTGCGGTCACGGTGACCGGCCGGGTCGTCTCGGACCCGGTCGCCCGCACCGGACGGTTCGGTGGCTACACGCTGACCCGGCTGACCGTCACCGAGGTCGTGGCCCGAGGAATCGGCCACCGGACCGGCGTCCCGCTCCTGGTGATCGGCGACGAGGGCTGGGGCGGGGTGGCCCTGGGCGCGCGGGTGTCGGTCACCGGACGGCTGGCTCCGGCCGACGGTCCGGACCTGGCAGCGGTCCTCTCGACGGGGCGTGCTCCACGCATCCTGAGCGCTCCGGGCGAGATGTTCGCCGCTGCCGGTGGGATCCGCGCCGGCATCCGCTCCTCGGTGGCCGGAGCCCCGCCCGATGCTCGCGCCCTGGTCCCGGCGCTGGTGGTGGGGGACGACCAGCTGATGTCTCCGCAGGTCGTCGCGGACTTCCGAACGTGTGGCCTGACCCACCTCGCTGCGGTCTCGGGCACCAACCTCACCCTGGTGGTGGGCTTCCTGCTCATCGTGGCCCGCTGGGTGGGGGTCCGCGCCCGGGGGCTGGTGCTCGTGGGGGTGCTCGGGGTCCTCGGATTCGTGCTCCTCGCCCGGCCCGAGCCCAGCGTGCTGCGGGCAGCGGCCATGGGGTCGGTGGCGCTGCTCGGTCTGGGCTCCCGGGGGCGGGACCAGGGGGTCCGGGCGCTCGGCATCGCGATCCTCGTGCTGCTCCTGCTCGATCCCTGGCTGGTGCTGTCTCCCGGGTTCGTGCTGTCCTCGCTGGCAACAGCCGGCATCTTGTTCCTCGGGCCGCCCTTCCGGGACGCGCTGCAGTCGTGGCTGCCGCGGTGGTCGGCCGAGGCGCTCGCCGTGCCTTTCGCCGCCCAGCTGGCCTGTACTCCTGTGGTGGCGGCGATCTCGGGCCAGGTGAGCCTCGTCGCGGTCGGCGCCAACTTGGCGGTAGCCGCCGTGGTGGGGCCCGCCACCGTGCTGGGCCTGCTGGGGGGTGTCTCGATGCTGGTGCTCCCGGTGCTGGGACATGTCTGCGGGTGGGCCGCCGGCATGTGCGCGTCGTGGATCATCACGGTTGCCACGCACCTCGCGAGGCTGCCGACCGCCGCGGTGGACTGGTCCACGGGTGTCGTCTCGCTGGCGGCCCTGGCGTTGACCTGCCTGGCGGTGGGTCTGGTCGCCTCTCGGGTGTTCCGGCAGGCTCGCTGGTCGCTCGCCGTCGCGGGGCTCCTCGTGGTGGTGATGATCCGGCCCTTGCCGTCGCCGGGCTGGCCGCCCCGTGGCTGGGTGCTGGTTGCGTGTGACGTCGGCCAGGGCGACGGGTTGGTGCTGAACGCCGGGAAGGCCCGCGCGGTCGTGGTGGACACCGGCCCGGACCCGGAGGCGATGGACCGGTGCCTGCTCCGGCTCGGCGTGCGGACGTTGCCGGTCGTCGTCCTCACCCACTTCCACGCCGACCACATCGACGGCCTGCCGGCCGTGCTGCGCGGTCGGCGGGCCGGGGAGATCGACGTCACCGCCATCCCAGATCCGGCGTCGGGAGCGCGAGAGGTGCATCAGTGGGCGGCGGCGGCCCGGGTCCCGGTGCGGGTGCCCCCCTATGGCGAGGTCAGGCGCGTGGGCGCGCTGACGTGGCAGGTCGTGGGGCCGGTGCGCGCGACGGCCGACGCGCGCAGCGAGGCGGAAGAGGGCTCGGTCGCCAACAACGCCAGCCTGGTGCTGCTGGTCGAGGTCGGCGGTGTGCGGCTGCTGTTGAGCGGCGACATGGAGCCCGAGGCTCAGGACGCCCTGGCGCGCTCCCTGCCGGGGCTGCAGGTGGATGTCCTCAAGGTGCCCCACCACGGCAGCCGCTACCAGGACCCGGCCCTGATCACCGGTCTCGGTGCCCGGCTGGCGGTCGTCTCGGTGGGGGTCGACAACGACTACGGCCACCCGGCGGCGTCGACACTGCGGCTGCTGCGACGTGCGGGCATGAAGGTCGAGCGCACCGACGAGGACGGGGACGTCGCCGTCACCGTGCAGGACGGCCGGCTGGGGGTGCGGGACCGAGGCGGTCCATGAGTCACAGCCCGGCCGGCTCGGCATGGCGGGACCGAGACGGTCCGGCAGTCACTGGCTCACGGTGTGTGAGCTGAGCACGTCGTCGCTGTCGATCAGGTATCTGCTGTTCAACCGCACCAGGTCCAGGCGTTGCCTCTCCACCACGATGCGCCCGTCGGCGTAGTGGTAGCGGACCGTGGCGTCGACCGTGTCACCTGCACTCGAGCCGCCCGAGCCGCCCGAGCCGCCCGAGCCACCCGAGGCGGTGACGTCGCTGACCCGGGCCGAGTCGATGGCACCCCAGAACCGGTCGTAGGAGGACCGTCCTACGGACTGCTCGTGGCTGCCCAGCTGGGCCCAGCCGGCGTCGGTGCCGGCGACCTTGAAGTAGTCGTGCAGGAACGCGGCCTTGGCCGCCAGGCTCCCGGACCTGGTCCCCCGGCCGGTGGCGGACGGCCCGGTACTGGCGGACGGGCGGGTACCGGCGGACGGGCCGGTGGACGTGGACGGGCTCCGAGTGGCGGAGGGCGACCCGCTCGACGGGGTGCGGGGGCTGCTGGAGGCCGTCGCCCGATCACCGCTCGACCGCTGCGGGTCGGAGCCCCCGCGCGTGAGCGCGAAGAGAACTCCTGCGGCGACGAGCACCAGGGCGAGGACCGCGAGAACGGCAGATCCGGCGCGCTTGGCTCCCGGTGAGGTCGGCCGAGCAGCCGCTCCCGGCCCGCCGGACCCCTCCAGCCCGCCAGCTGCCTTCGGCCCGCCGGGCCCCTCCGGCCCACCGGACCGGGCGCCTTCGGAGCGGGCCGACCGTCCGAGACCGGGCTGCGCTGCCCCGCTGCCACCCGTGCCAGCTGGTCCGGCTCCGGGCGTGTCCTGGAAGCCGCCGCCCTCGCCGGCCCCCTGGGTCCATCCCTCGGAGCCGGGCCCCGTCTGAGCCGGAGGCGGCGAGGACAGGACCGGACCTGCTGCTCCTCGGGTCGCGGGGACCCCGGCGGTAGCCCCGGCCGGCCAGGACCCGTCCCTGCTGAACGCCCGCGTCTGCTGCAGCGTGTGCTGTCTTCGGTGCGCGTCGGCCAGCCGGTGCAGGGCGTGGGCGGCGTCCTCCATCGACCACCTGGAGGCGGGGTCGCGGTCCAACATCCGCAGCAGCGCAGGCTCCAACCAGCTCGCGCGACTGGGCGCGGGCGGCTGCCGACTGACGATCTCGTGCAGCACGGCGATCGGGTTCTCCCGGGCCCGGTACGGCGGCCGCCCCTCCACCGCGGCGTACAAGGTGGCGCCCAGCGCCCACACGTCTGAGGCCGGAGTGGGTGCGTCGCCCCGAGCCAGCTCGGGTGAGAAGTAGGACGGAGTGCCGGTCACCAGGCCGGACTGGGTCAGTGCGGGGTCGCCCGCGGACCGGGCGATGCCGAAGTCGCTGATCTTGGCCACGCCATCCTCGCGCACCAGCACGTTGCCCGGCTTCACGTCGCGGTGCATCGTCCCGGCTGCATGCGCGGCCGCAAGGCCGTCCGCCACCTGGGCGCCGATGTCGGCGACGTGCGCGGGGTCCAGCGCGCCTTCCTGGGAGACCAGGTCGGCCAGCGACCGGGACGGCACGTACTCCATCACCAACCAGATCGCGTCCTGCTCCTCGACCACGTCGAACACCGTGACCACGTTGCGGTGGCTCAGCGCGGCGGAGGACCGGGCCTCCCGCAGTGCCCGAGCCGAGTCCGTGACCGACTCACCCGGCAGCAGCCCCACCTGCTTGACCGCGACGTCCCGCAGCAGCATCTCGTCACGGCACAGCCAGACGGTGCCCATACCGCCCCGCCCGACAGCAGGACCCACGCGGTAGCGGCCGCCGATCAGCTCGGGGTGCATCGGGCCTCCTCTCCGGGCAGTGGATGTCCGCGGGACGTACCCACCAGCCGCCCGGCCACGCCGGGCAGCCGCGGACGGACCCGCCGGCGGCCGACAGGAGCCGGTGGGAAGCCGGCAGCGACCGGGCAGCACCCGGTACCACCACGGCAGCCGCTCGCACCGGTCCGGCCCGGGGGTGGGCTGTGGCAGGCTGAGCCACACCATGGCGTCCCCGCAGTCCTCCGACATCCTCGGCCGCGTCACCCTGGTCACCGGACCCGAGGAGCTGCTCAACCAGCGCACCGTCGATGCCGCCATCGCGGCCGTGCGTGCACTGGACCCCGAGTCCGAGGTCAGCGAGACCACGGCCGGGGAGCTCAGCATGGCGGCCCTCGGTGACCTGTCCGCGCCCTCCCTCTTCTCCTCGATCAGGTGCGTGGTCGTCGCTCGCCTCGAGGACCTGCCGGAGGACGTTCACGACGGGCTCGTGGGGTACGCCAGCGAGCCGTCCTCGGACATCGGTCTGATCCTGGTGCACTCGGGGGGCCAGAAGGGCAGCGGTCTGCTGACCAGGCTGCGCAGGCTCCCGACGCTCACCGAGGTGAAGTCCGCGAGCCTGAGGCCGTCGGAGTACTCCGGTTTCGTGTCCCGGGAGGTCCGCAGCCATGGCGGCCGAATCGCCGAGGACGCAGCCGACCTGCTGGTCCAGGCCGTCGGTCAGGACCTGCGAGCGCTCGCCGGGGCGGCCCAGCAGCTCACGAGTGACACCCCCGGCGCGCCGCTGACCGCGGCCGTCGTACGCCAGTACTTCGGTGGGCGAGCGGAGGTCAAGTCGTTCGCCGTCGCGGACGCTGCGCTGGCCGGACGACTGTCGCTGGCGCTCGAGGAGCTGCGTTGGGCCCTGGACAACGGCACACCCGCGGTGCTGGTCACGAGTGCGTTCGCGACCGGACTGCGCGGGCTGGCGAAGGTCGCCTCCGCGCCGCGGGGGCTACGAGAGGGTGATCTCGCCCGCGAGGCAGGGGTGCCGCCCTGGAAGGTCCGCACCCTGCGCGAGCAGGCTCGAGGCTGGGACGAGCGGGGGCTCGCCGCCGCGATCACCGCGGTGGCACGCGCCGACGCGGACGTCAAGGGAGCCGCTGCCGACGCGGCGTTCTCGCTGGAGCGGATGGTGCTGACGGTCACCGCGGCTCGCGCCCGCTGACCCGGTCGGCGACATGACGCAGGCGCCGTCCCCGGCTGGAGTACGGCGCCTGGTCGTGGCGAACGAGCGCGTCAGAGGGAGGCGGCGCGCCTGCTGATCGCGGACTTCTTGTTCGCGGCCTGGTTCTTGTGGATGACGCCGGCCGACGCGGCCTTGTCCAGCTTGCGGCCTGCCGCTGCGGCCAAGGTCCTGGCCTCGTCGGCGTTGCCGGCCTCCGCCGCCTCGCGGAAGCGGCGGACAGCGGAGCGGAGCGCGGACTTGACCGACTTGTTGCGCTCGTGGGCGGCCGCGCTCTGGCGGTTGCGCTTGATCTGGGACTTGATGTTCGCCACGGGCAGGCCTCGCTCGTCTCGGAAGTTTCGGTGGTCGATGCTGGTCGGGCGTGAAGGAGGGGTCCGGCCCCGACGTACTGAGAAGATACTGAGGGCGCGCTCGCACCTGGACACGCGACGTCCGACGGTACCAGCGACGCAGCACCGGGCCCAAATCCTCCCATCCGGGGCTCTCCGGCTCAGGTCCAGCCGCGGCGCTGCGCGAGCCAGGCCCAGCTCGCCTCGGCACACCAGTCCTGGTGGCGGCGCAGGAACGGCGAGGTGTGCGGCACCGGCTGGTCGCGCCGCTCGAGAAAGTAGCCGCAGAGCAGCGCCAGCACGGCGTCGACGTCGCCGGGGTCGACGTCGCGGGTCAACCGACGCCGGGCCAGCACGTCGTCGGCGTCCAGGCCGTCACCGCAGGCGGTCATCAGCAGGAAGACCGTGTCCAGCCACGCGGCGCCGACCACCGGGAAGTTCCAGTCGCACAGGTAGGCGCCCGCGTCGGTGAGCACGAAGTTGTCGTCGCGCGCGTCGGTGTGCACCAGGGTTCGACCGGCCGAGGCCTGCGCGAACCGTCCGGCCAGGGCTGCGGCCTCCTCGAGGTGCGGCCAGCCAGGCGCCGTACGACGGACGTGGTTCCAGCACGCCGGCTCGCCCGCGAACTCCTCGGCGAACGAGCGCAGGGTCATCGGAGGAGGGGTGAGCCGCTCCGCCAGTGCCTCGAGCGTGTCGAGGCACTGGTCGAGCTGCTCGGGGGTCCACGGCCGGACCGGGTTCGTCCCGTCGACGTACTCCAGCGCCAGCACCACCCACAGGTCGTCCTCGTGGGACCACAGCAGCTCGGGGACCGCGATACCGGACGGCAGTGCGCGCAGGTTGCGGATCTCCTCGGCGTAGGCGTCGGCGAACGGTCGCTGCGCCTTGCGACTCGCCGCCTTGAGAAAGATCCGGCGATCGTCGGCGCCGGTCAGGACGCTCGCGCAGCCCGGGGTGTAGCCCGCTCCCGCGGACCGGGTGCGCACGACGTGCGTACCGAGGCGGCTCTCCACCAGCCGGCGGAGCATCGGCGGCAGCAGCACCCAGTCGAGCCGGCGGGCCGTGTGGCCGTGGGGGACCGGCTCGACGGTGGAGACGCCCCGCGGGCCGCGGCGGGAAGGCGTCCGATCCTCAGCCATAGGCGCCCATTGTGACCGCCCTCGACGGCCCGCGTCACCCGACATCGGGCTGGCCGGCGTCCGGGTCGGTGACCTCGTGGAGGTGGTCGGCGCGGTCCGGGACCCGTCCGCGACGCCCAGCCCCGAGAAACCGGACGCCTCGCCGGGGCGGGGGACTGTGGGATGATGGAGGCGACCCCCGCAAGCTACCGAGAGTCATCCGTGCCCATCTCCACGTCCGCGCCCGCACCGGGCACGACCGACCCGGCGATCATCCGCAACTTCTGCATCATCGCCCACATCGACCACGGCAAGTCCACGCTGGCGGACCGGATGCTGCAGCTCACCGGTGTCGTGTCCGAGCGCAATGCGCGGGCGCAGTACCTCGACCGCATGGACATCGAGCGCGAGCGCGGCATCACCATCAAGAGCCAGGCCGTCCGGATGCCGTGGACCGTCGCCGAGGACAACGCCGCGGCCGCCGACCCCGGCAGCTACGTCCTGAACATGATCGACACACCGGGGCACGTGGACTTCACCTACGAGGTCTCCCGGTCCCTCGAGGCCTGCGAGGCGGCCGTCCTGCTCGTCGACGCCGCGCAGGGCATCGAGGCCCAGACGCTGGCGAACCTCTACCTCGCCCTGGGCGCCGACCTGCACGTCATCCCGGTGCTGAACAAGATTGACCTGCCTTCGGCCCAGCCCGAGAAGTACGCCGCCGAGCTTGCGCACATCATCGGCTGCGACGTCTCCGAGGTCCTCCGGGTCTCGGCCAAGACCGGGCTGGGGGTGGCGAACCTCCTCGACGAGATCGTGGCCCAGACCCCGGCACCCACCGGGACGGCGGACGCGCCGCCGCGGGCACTCATCTTCGACTCCGTCTACGACACCTACCGCGGCGTGGTCACCTACGTCCGGGTGATCGACGGCAAGCTGACCCACCGCGACAAGATCAAGATGATGAGCACCGGGGCCACCCACGAGATGCTCGAGGTCGGGGTGATCTCCCCTGAGCCCGTCAAGGCCTCGGACCTCGGGGTCGGCGAGGTCGGCTACCTGATCACCGGTGTCAAGGACGTCCGGCAGTCGCGCGTCGGGGACACCGTCACCTCCCAGCACCACGGCGCCACCGAGGCGCTCGGCGGCTACAAGCATCCGAACCCGATGGTCTACTCCGGGCTCTACCCGATCGACGGGGACGACTACCCCACACTTCGCGACGCGCTCGAGCGCCTGCAGCTCAACGATGCTGCACTCGCCTACGAACCGGAGACCTCGGGTGCGCTGGGTTTCGGGTTCAGGTGCGGCTTCCTCGGCCTGCTGCACATGGAGATCGTCCGCGAGCGCCTGGAGCGCGAGTTCGACCTCGACCTCATCTCCACCGCGCCCAACGTCGTCTACACGGTGCTCATGGAGGACGGCAGCGAGGTCGTGGTCACGAACCCGAGCGAGTACCCGAACGCCGGAAAGATCGCCGAGGTGCGCGAGCCGATCGTCAAGGCGACGATCCTGAGCCCCAGCGACTACATCGGCGTGATCATGGAGCTGTGTCAGTCCAAGCGCGGGCAGCTCGAGGGGATGGACTACCTGTCCGCGGACCGTGTCGAGATGCGCTACACGCTGCCCCTCGCCGAGATCGTGTTCGACTTCTTCGACCAGCTCAAGTCCCGCACCAAGGGCTACGCGTCCCTGGACTACGAGCCCACCGGGTCCCAGGCCTCGGACCTCGTCAAGGTGGACATCTTGCTGCAGGGCGAGACGGTCGACGCGTTCAGCGCGATCGTGCACCGCGACCATGCCTACGGCTACGGCGTGTCACTGGCAGGCAAGCTGCGCGAGCTGATCCCGCGCCAGCAGTTCGAGGTTCCGATCCAGGCGGCCATCGGGGCGAGGGTCATCGCGCGGGAGACGATCCGTGCGATCCGCAAGGATGTGCTGGCCAAGTGCTACGGCGGTGACATCACCCGCAAGCGCAAGCTGCTGGAGAAGCAGAAGGAGGGCAAGAAGCGGATGAAGATGGTGGGCCGGGTGGAGGTCCCCCAGGAGGCCTTCATCGCCGCGTTGTCCTCCGATGGTGGCCCGACGGACAAGCGGAAGTAGCCCGCGCAGGCGCGATGGGCACCTCGTTCGACGTGCCGTCCACCTTCCTCGCCGACGCGGCTCCCGGCGGCCCGGTCGCCGAGTTCCGGGACCGGCTGCCCGGGCTGGTCCGCGAGGTGGTCGACGACTGGGCGTTGACCTACGACGGTCAGCCCCGGCACGGTGGAGCGGCTCTCGTCCTGCCCGTGCGTACGACGGCCGGCCGGCCCGTCGTACTCAAGCTGAGCCTGCCGCACGACGACGCCCGGCACGAGCACCTCGCGCTGCGGGCCTGGCGGGGCAACGGCACGGTGCAGCTGGTGCGTGCGGACCCACGCCGCTGGGCGCTGCTGCTGGAGCGGCTGCACGCGACCGAGGACCTCACGTCGGTGTGGGACCTGGAGGCCTGCGAGGTCGTCGCCGGTCTCTACGCACGGTTGCACGTGCCGGCGTTGCCGCAGCTCGAGCGACTCTCGTCGAACGTCGCCCGTTGGACCGCACGCCTCGCCGCACTGCCGTTCGCCGCTCCCGTGCCGAGGCGGCTCGTCGAGCAGGCCGTGTCCCTCGGCCGGACACTGGTGGGCGACGAGGCGACCGACGCACGCACCATCCACGGCGACCTGCACTACGAGAACGTGTTGGCCGGCGACCGCGAGCCGTGGCTGGCCATCGACCCGAAGCCGATGGCCGGCGACCCGCACTACGAGGTGGCGCCGATGCTCTGGAACAGGTGGGAGGAGATGGTGTCCACGGGGGACGTCCGGGGCGCCATCCGGAGACGCTTCCACACCATCGTCGACATCGCCCTGCTCGACGAGGACCGGGCGCGCGACTGGGTGATCGTGCGTGAGATGCACAACGTGCTGTGGGCGATCGAGGACGCTGTGCGGCAGAACCGTCGGCTCAGCGCCGAGCACCAGGGGTGGGTCACGAGCGCCGTCGCGATCGCCAAGGCCGTCCAGGGCTGAGGCCGGGTGGGCGACAATGACGCCATGGCACACGTGGTCTCCGTCAACGCCGGTCGCATCGTGCCTGCGTCCTGGGCCGGGAGGCCCCAGCAGACCGCCATCGCGAAGACCCCGGTCAGCGGGCCGGTCACCGTGCGCCGGCTCGGGCTCGAGGGCGACGAGATCGGGGACCCGCGCTTCCACGGCGGGCCGCACAAGGCCGTCTACGCCTATCCCGAGGAGGACTACGCCTTCTGGGGCGAGCGGCTCGCGCGACCGGTGCCGATCGGCACGTTCGCCGAGAACCTGACCACCCGCGGCCTCGACGTCAACGCGGCTGTGCTCGGCGAGCACTGGCGGATCGGCTCGGTGCTGCTCTCGCCCGCCGAGGTGCGCACGCCCTGCAACACCTTCCGCACGTGGATGGGTCGTCGGGGCTACGACGCGTCGGACTGGATGCGACGGTTCGCCGCCGAGGCGCGCGCCGGCACCTACCTGCGGGTCCTCGAGGAGGGCGTGCTGCAGACGGGGGACGAGGTTCAAGTCGTGCACCGACCCGACCACGGGGTCACGGTGTCGACGATGTTCCGCGCGTTCACGACCGACCACTCGCTGCTCCCGGGGCTGCTGGACGTCGAGGGCCTCCCGGACCACGCCTACGCCGCGGCGCGACGATACACGGCTGCGAGCTCGCGGCCCGGCGTACGGCGGTAGCGCGGCCCGATAGCCTGGCACGGACGTGGCCGGGCGACCGACGTGCAGCCGCGGGGCCCGGCTGACCGGGACGAGGTGGAGGACCAGGAGAGCGATGTCTGCACCCAGCGCCAGTGACACGGGCGCCCCGAACACAGGCGTCATCGACGACCGCGCGCCGAGCGTGGGGCACCAGTTCTTCGACCGGGTCCGCACCAGTCCTGACCGAGAGGCCTACCGCTACCCGGTGGGTGAGCGCTGGGAGTCCCAGACCTGGGCGGAGACGGGCGCGCAGGTCACCCGGGTCGCGGCAGGACTGGTGGCGCTGGGCCTGGAGCCCGAGCAGCGGGTGGGCATCGCGGCGGCCACCCGGCTGGAGTGGATCATCGCCGACCTGGGGGTGCTGTCCGCCGGAGCGGCCACCACCACGATCTACCCCTCGACGAACCCGGACGACGTCGGATTCATCCTCGCCGACTCCCAGTGCCGGGTGGTCTTCGCCGAGAACGATGCGCAGATCGACAAGATCGCCGCGCACCGCACCGAGCTGCCGCACCTGGTCAAGGTGGTGACCTTCGACGGCACCCCGGACGGCGAGTGGGTGATCGGGATGGCGGACCTGCACCAGCTCGGCGAGGAGCTGCTCGTGACCAGCCCCGACGTGGTGCAGCACCGCCTCGACGCCACCCGTCCCGACTCGCTGGCGACCCTGATCTACACCTCCGGCACCACCGGCCGTCCCAAGGGCGTGCGGCTGCGGCACTCCTCGTGGACCTACGAGGGGGCGGCGATCCAGGCGCTGGACATCCTGGACGAGACCGACCTGCAGCTCCTGTGGCTGCCGATGGCGCACTCCTTCGGCAAGGTGCTGCTGAGCGCCCAGCTGGCCTGCGGCTTCCCGACGGCGGTGGACGGCCGGGTGGACAAGATCATCGACAACCTGGCGGTCGTACGCCCGACGTTCATGGGGGCCGCGCCGCGGATCTTCGAGAAGGCCTACTCGCGGATCATGACCACGCAATCCTCCCGGGGTGGTGTCAAGGAACGACTGTTCAAGCAGGCGTTCCGGGTGGGGCTGCGCGTCGACCGGCTGCGGCGCGAGGGAAAACGGGTGCCGTTCCTGCTGGCGCGGCAGCACCAGTTGTTCGACAGGCTGGTGTTCGCCCAGGTGCGGATCCGCTTCGGCGGCCGGGTGCGGTTCTTCATCTCCGGGGCCGCCGCCCTCAACCAGGAGATCGCCGAGTGGTTCCACGCCGCGGGCATCGTGATCCTCGAGGGCTACGGCCTGACCGAGTCCTCGGCGGGCTCGGCGGTCAACCACCCCGACGACTACCGGTTCGGCAGCGTGGGCCTGGCCCTTCCTGGCACCGAGATGCGGGTGGCCGAGGACGGCGAGCTGATGATCCACGGCCCCGGGGTGATGGAGGGCTACCAGAACCAGCCCGAGCAGACCGCCGAGGCGCTGACCGAGGACGGCTGGCTGCACACCGGGGACATCGCCGCGATCGACGAGCACGGGTTCGTGCGGATCACCGACCGCAAGAAGGACCTGTTCAAGACCTCGGGCGGGAAGTACATCGCGCCCTCGGCGATCGAGTCGCAGTTCAAGGCGATCTGCCCCTACGTGAGCCAGTTCCTGGTGCACGGCAGCGAACGCAACTTCGTGGTGGCGGTGATCACCTTGGACCCCGAGGCGATGGCGTCCTGGGCGGACGAGAACGGCATGGGCGACCGGACCTACGCGGAGGTGGTCGGTTCCCGGCAGGTCGAAGACCTGGTCGCCGGCTACGTGGCGACCCTCAACCAGCGGCTGAACCGGTGGGAGACCATCAAGAAGTGGATCCTGCTCGACCACGACCTGACCGTCGAGTCCGGTGAGCTGACGCCGTCGATGAAGGTCAAGCGCACGGTGGTGGAGACCAACTACCGGGACCAGATCTCCCGCCTGTATGCCTAGCCTGCGTCGCGCAGGCGGCGTCGTCTGCGGTTCGGCCGCGCTCAACGGGACGCCTGGGCGAGGCCGGGGTGCGTGACAGGATGGTCTGATGCCCAGCACGCTGCCCGAGGGTGAGCCCGCGCCCGCAGACGGGTCGCTGCCGGAGGCGGCGCTCGAGCGGGTCGGAACCCGGCCGTTCGGGTTCTACGTGCACGTGCCGTTCTGCACGGTGCGCTGCGGGTACTGCGACTTCAACACCTACACCGCGAGCGACCTCGGCGGTGCCGTGGCCGGCGCCTCCCGGTCGACGTACGCCGACGTGGCGGTCGCCGAGATCCGGCAGGCCAGGAAGGTCCTGGGCGACGTGGACGTGCCGGTGCAGACGGTCTTCTTCGGGGGAGGTACGCCGACCCTGCTGGCGCCCGCGGACCTGGCCCGGATCGTCGCGGTGGTCGACGACGAGTTCGGTCTCGTCGAGGGGGCGGAGGTGACCACCGAGTCCAACCCTGACAGTGTCGACGCCGCCGCGCTGGCCGGGCTCCGTGAGGGCGGCCTGAACCGAGTGTCATTCGGGATGCAGTCCTCGGTGCCGCACGTGCTCCGGGTCCTGGACCGTACCCACGACCCCGACCGGGTGCCGCTGGTGGTGCGCTGGGCCCGGGAGGCCGGCTTCGACCAGGTCAGCGTCGACCTGATCTACGGCACCGCAGGAGAGTCGATGACCGACTGGTCCGACTCGCTGGCCTCCGCGCTGGCGTGTCAGCCCGACCACCTCTCGGCGTACGCGCTGATCGTGGAGGAGGGCACCGCGCTGGCCCGGCAGGTCCGCCGCGGGGAGGTCGCGATGACCGACGACGACGACCTGGCCGACAAGTACCTCGCCGCCGACGAGGCCCTGAAGGCCGCCGGGATGGGCTGGTACGAGGTCTCCAACTGGGCGCGTGCGCCCGAGGCGGCCTGTCGCCACAACCTGCTCTACTGGACCGGCGGAGACTGGTGGGGCGTCGGACCTGGCGCCCACTCGCACGTCTCCGGGGTCCGCTGGTGGAACGTCAAGCACCCGACGGCGTACGCGGGGCGTGTCGGCCGAGGGCTCTCGCCGGCCCACGGGCGGGAGCTGCTTCACCAGGAGGACCGGCGGGTGGAACGCGTGCTGCTCGAGACCCGGCTGCATCAGGGGCTGCCGGTCGACGTCCTCGACCCCGTCGGACGTGCCGCCCTGCCCTCGCTGGTGGACCGCGGCCTCGTCGGCGCGGGGGCGCTCGAGCGCGGACGGGTGGTGCTCACCACCCACGGCCGGCTGCTGGCCGACGCAGTGGTGCGAGACCTGCTGGGCTGAGCCGGTGATGTCTGGTCTCCAGCAGACCTCGCACGGTTCGGCTCCAGCCGTCAGGCGACGTCGGGTCCGGTCACGAAGTCGATCAGCTCCTCGACCCGACCGAGCAGGGCGGGCTCGAGATCGGCGTAGCTCCGGACCCCGCCCAGGATATGCCTCCAGGCTCGGGCGATGTCGGCCTGCTCCCGGTGCGGCCAACCCAGTGACTGGCACACGCCCCTCTTCCAGTCGGTGCCGCGCGGGACCGTCGGCCAGGCCTCGAGTCGGAGACGGCCCGGCTTCACGGCCTGCCAGATGTCGATGAAGGGGTGACCCACGACGAGCACGTGCCTCCCCACCGGGCTCCTGGCCACCGACGAGGCGATCCGGCTCTCCTTGGAACCGGGCACCAGGTGGTCCACCAGGACCCCCACTCGGCGCTCCGGTCCGGGCCGGAAGTCGCGCAGGTGCTCAGGCAGGTCGTCGACGCCCTCGAGGTACTCCACGACCACGCCCTCGACCCGCAGGTCGTCACCCCAGACCTTCTCCACCAGCTCCGCGTCATGCCGTCCCTCGACGAAGATCCGGCTGGCGCGGGCGACCCGGGCGGTGGTGCCGGGAACCGCTACGGACCCCGATGCGGTCCGCGTCTTCGGGGCCGGGCCGCCGCGTGCGGGCGGCGCCAGGACGACGGGTGCTCCCTCGAGCAGGAAGCCGGGCCCGAGCGGGAAGGTGCGTCGCCGTCCGCGCCGGTCCTCCAAGGTGACGGTCCCGAGGTCGCGTTCGACGGCGACGATCTCGCCGCACCAGTCGCTCGTCACCTCCTCGACGACGAGGCCGCGGTCCGCCTCGATCTCCACCGCGCGGCCTCGTCGGGGAGCCCGCCAGTCGGTGTTCAGGACGTCCGAGCCGTATCTGTCGCGCGGGACGTGAGGCGTGTCAGGCATCCCCGAACCGTAGGCGCGGCCGTCGTACGAGCGCCGAGCGGCACGCGGGGTCCGGGCTTGATTTCTCCTTGGCTGAAAGCGTGGGGCGATATATCGTCGGACTATCGCAGAACAGTCGCAAGGAGGAACCCCATGAGTGAGAACAGTCCGTGGGACCAACCCTGGAGCAGCCGCCGGCACGGCGGCCGGCCGGGCGGCCGCGGTGGCCCGCGTGGGCCCTGGTCCGGAGGTCCGCCCCCGTGGGTGCAGGGCCTCATCGACATGGCCCAGAGCGGCACCCAACCCGACTTCGGGCAGGGCAGGTTCGGGCACCGGGGACCGAAGGTACGGCGCGGTGACGTCCGGTCCGCCATCCTCGACGTGCTGGCGGTCGAGCCGATGAACGGCTACCAGATCATCCAGCAGATCGCCGAGCGCAGTGGCGGCGCCTGGAAGCCGAGCCCCGGATCGGTCTACCCGACCGTCCAGCAGCTCGAGGACGAGGGCCTCGTCGAGGGCACCGACGGCGCCGGGCGCCGGCTCCTGCAGCTCACCGAGGAGGGCCGCGCCTACGTGGAGGCTCACCCGGAGGAGCTGGCCGCCACCTGGCAGCCGTTCGAGCAGCCCGACGCCGACCACGCGCCGGGCGACCTGAAGCCGGTCATCGGCCAGGTGATGGGCGCCGTGTGGCAGGTCATCGTCTCCGGCAGCCGGCAACAGCATGCCGAGGCCGCCGAGATCCTCGGCGAGACCCGGCGCAAGCTCTACGGCATCCTCGCCGAAGGAGACGAGGGCGAGTCGTCATGAGCACGGCGTACCCAGGTGCGCCAGGTCCCGAGCCGCGGATCGGCGACAGCGAGCGTGAGGCTGCGGTCAAGGCGCTCGGGGAGCACTACGCGGCCGGTCGGCTCACCAAGGAGGAGTTCGACGAGCGCGCGGACGCGGCCTGGGCCGCCCGCACCCGCTCGGGTCTGTGGCCGCTGTTCAGGGACCTGCCACACCCGGCGGCCCCGCCCCCCGAACGGCCGCCGGCTCCTCCGCGGGTGTTCGGCCCGGGCCGGGCGCGGCCGGAGTGGGGCGTGGTCGCCCGGCTGCTTCCGCTGCTCATCATCGTCGCCGTCCTGATGGCCCTGACGCACCTGCCCGTTCTGCTGCTGCTGCTGGTCTGGGTGTTCTGGGCCAAGACGCACGGCGTGCGGAGTCGCCGGCGCGGGCGGCCGCACGACCGCAGGTAGCGATGCTTGGGGGGTGCGCCGGGGTGCGCCGGCGGTCGTCCCCGGACCCGGCACGTGGCTGGGCAGCACACCTAGATCAGCGGCAGCGTCTTCGAGGTCCGCGGCAGGTGCTCGTACCCCCGGCGTACGGCGTTCGCCAGCTCGTCGGCGGGGTAGGGCCACTGCGCCTGGGCCAGCGCGTCCCGCGCCGCTACGCCGCGGGAGGCGAGGTCCCGGATCGTCTCGGCGACGACCCCGATCGCGCTGCGCTGCTCCTCGACGAAGTCCTTGCCGACGGGCAGGCCGTGGCCGGGGACGACGACACTGTGCGCGGTGAGCAGACCGATCAGTAGGTCGAGCGTCCCAGGCCACTCCATCGGGTAGCAGTCCGTTCCGTAGCCGGGCACCCCGTGCCGCACCGTCGACTCCTCGACCAGGTCGCCGGCGAACAGCAGGTCCGCGTCGCCGACCCGCAGGACCGCGTCCCCGCCGGTGTGCCCGCGGCCGGGGTGGATCATCTCCACGAGCCGGTCCCCCAGGTCCACGGCCTTGGCCGAGGAGAACGTCTCGGTCGGGAGCAGGATCCGGGTCGCGGCGATGTCGGAGAGGTGTGGGTCGGTGTCGTCACCGGCGGCGTCGCGCTGCAGCGCCGGGCCGGTCTGCGCGAGCCCCGCGGCCGCGTCCTCGTGGGCATGGATCGGTGGCCCGTCGTACCGCTCGGCGAAGACCACGTTGCCGAAGGTGTGGTCGAAGTGCTCGTGGGTGTTGAGGACCTCGACCACCTCACCGACGCCGAGCGACTCGACCAGACCGACGACCCGACGGGCCTCCACCTCGGACGCCTGGGTGTCGACGACGAGCAGCCCGCGGTCGCCGCCGACCAGCCCCACGTTGACGTCGAGGAACTCGAAGCGCGCGACCCAGCAGCGGTCGGCGATCTCCACGAAGCCGGTGTCGTGCGCGATGTCGGCCATGAGGGGAGCCTAGTAGGCTTGGCACTCGGGATGAGTGAGTGCCAGGGCGTGCAGGCCGACGAGGACGAGGAGGCTGGATCGATGGTCGAGGACCGCAAGCTGGCCGTGCTTCGGGCCATCGTCGAGGACTACGTGTCGACCCAGGAGCCGGTGGGGTCGAAGTCGCTGGTGGAACGACATCAGCTCGGCGTCTCCTCGGCCACGGTGCGCAACGACATGGCGGCCCTGGAGGAGGAGGGGTTCATCACCCAGCCGCACACCAGTGCCGGGCGGATCCCCACCGACAAGGGCTACCGGCTCTTCGTGGACCGGCTCAGCCAGCTCAAGCCGCTCACGGTCGCGGAGCGACGGGCGATCGCGACCCTGCTCGAGGGGGCCATCGACCTCGACGACGTCGTGCAGCGCAGCGTGCGGCTGCTCGCGCA
>JAICWH010000089.1 GCA_025934895.1 Nocardioidaceae bacterium
CAACGATCTTCTCGGGATGCACGTCGTCTTCGCAGACGGCCGCGACGGCGACCAGGTCACCGACGTACGCCTTGTCCGCGGTGACCGAGTCCGCGGCACGATGAGCGAACTCGTCCTGGAGGGGTTCGTCATCGGAAAGCGACGTCCAGGAACCTACTTCGGGTACGACCGGCACGCCTCCATGGGACCCTGGGTCCTGCGGACAATCATCCGAGCCCTCCATCGCCACACCGGCTACCTCGGCTGGGCCGAGATCTCGGAGATCGACTGGCACGCCCGGGTGCTACGGCTTAGGGTCAACGAGCTGACTCAGCTGGCGCCGCGCTGAGCAGACCCCGTGACCATCATGGAGTGGATTCACCGCTACGAGCCCGGTCCTCACGGGGTCGCGTCCAGCTCAGCCGCGAGTCAGCAGCGCCACGGGCACGGGTGAGTTCCGGACGATCTTGGCCGCGTGCGAGCCAAGGAAGAAGCGACCGAGTGGTCCGGTGCTGATGCCAACGACAAGGAGGTCTCCGTCTGACCAGGGGACGTCGTGCAGCGCTTCCGCCCAAGAGCTGCCGTGGCCCAGGGCGGTGTCGACCGGTGATGGCAGCAGGCCGCCTGCGCTGGTCGAGCCGGTGTCCGGGGCGGACGCCAGCGCCGCGGCGATGTCATCGTCGAGCCGCTGCATCCACTCCTTCGTCACGAGCTGTTCGGCTCTCTCCCCAACTGCGCCGACCAGCGCCGCCATCGGCCGGACGGCGAAGCAGACCACCCTCAGGGGCGCCTGGAGGAGCCCTGCCATCGAGGCGGCGCGCGCCACGAGCCGGCTGTCGTGGTCGGCACGACCGAAGGCCACGCTGACGCGGCTGACCTTGGTCGCCCGTCCTTCATGGAATCCCCGGGGTGCGACCACGATGGGGAGCTCCGCGCTGTGCAAGATGCGTTCAGCCGCACCCCCCAGCATCACCCGACCGAGCAACCCCATCGACGACGAGCCGACCACGATCGAGCTGAAGCGTCGGTCCGCGATCATGTCCAGCAGCCCTCCGGGCACCGACTCTGCTCGGCGTACGAGGTACTCGCTCTGCCTGACCCTCTCGTCCAGATGCGCCCGGGCACGGCGCAGTGTCTTCTCTGCGAGGTCCTCCTGGTAGGCGAGGTACTCCTTGTCGCCGCCGTAGGGGTCAGGCGGCCACGGAGCCGGCACCACGCTGACAACGACGACGTCCTCAGACGATGACCTTGCCAGCACGCAGCCGAGGTGTACGGCCGCGTCGTCTCTCTGCCCTGGAGCGAGCCCGATCAGAATCGTCATGGCCGCGAGCCGTCACGCAGGCACGGCTGCTGGGTCCACGACCACGTGGGTCACGGGGAGGGCATAGGTCTCCTGCGCGCGTTCGACGATGTCGAAACGGAGCCATCCTGAGCGCTCCTCGGGCAGGGTGCAGATGACCAGCCGGTCGGGGGCGAACTCCGCCACGGCCTGCTCCAGGGCCCTCAGCGGTTTGAAGCTGCCGAGCCGTCCTTCTGCGTCGAGCCCTTCGGAGCGCAACACGGTCAGGGTCCGGTCGAGGCGCTCCTGCGCGGCCTGGACCGTGGCGTCCCACATGTAGACCGCGCCCTCGTGCATCGCCGTCCCGGTGTCGATGGGATTGGCCGGCACACAGACGAAGTACTTCGCGCGACCGGCCCGGTCGATCGACCGCAGCTCGTCGAGGAGCTCGCGACCCTCCACGGTCTGGTTGGCCAGCACCAGCACCCGAGAGGCGGGCGACGTCGGCTCGACCGGCTGCGGGGCCTCGGCCCCGGTCCGCTCGATGACGCGCTTGGTGACGAAGTACAGGACGACCACGACCGCCCACGCTGCCAGGCTCTCCAGCAACTGGGGACGCGCGGTGGCGTTGAACGCCATCTGTACCAGGATCGCGAGGATGCCGCCCGCGACCAGGATTGACAGCACCGGGAACAGCCACATCTTGACCAGGAGCCGTTCGGGGTCGGTACGGCGGCGCAGCACGATCTGCGAGATGCAGATGAGTAGGTACACGAACAAGATGACGGCGCCCGATGAGTTGAGTAGGAAGATGAACACCGTGTCGGGCGAGAGCGCCGCGGCGATCACGCACAGGAAGCCCACGACCGACGACGCGCCGATCGCCCACGCGGGAACTCCCTTCCTGTTGACCGTCATCAAGGTCATCGGCGCCTCGCGGCGGGCGGCGAGCACGAACAGCATCCGCGAGGAGGTGTACAGACCGGAGTTGAGGCAGGAGAGGACGGCGGTCAGCACCACCGCGTTCATGATGTCCGCGGCTGCGGGGATGTTCATAGCCTGGAAGGCGGCCACGTAGGGGGAGGCGGCCAGGTGCTTGGAGTTCCACGGCAGGATCACCACCAGCAGGAAGATCGAACCGACGTAGAACACCGCGATTCGCCCGATCACCGAGTTGGTCGCTTTGGCGATGGACCTGCCGGGATCATGGGACTCCGCGGCGGCGATGGTGGCCACCTCGGCACCGGTCATCGAGAAGATGACCACCAGGATGGCGGCGAAGATGGCGCCCGGGCCGGCGGGGAAGAAGCCGCCGTGCGCGGTGAGGTTGCTGACGTCGAAGCTCTTGTTCGGCCAGGCGCCGAGCACGAACAGGACACCCATGACCAGGAACAGCACGATCGCGGCCACCTTGATGCCGGCGAACCAGAACTCGAACTCGCCGAACGAGCTCACCGAGAACAGATTGGTGGCGGTCATCAGCCCCATCAGGACGAGCGAGAGCAACCACAAGGGGATCCCTGGCGCCCAGAACTGGATCACCTTGCCGCCCGCGACCGCCTCGAACCCGATCACGATGACCCAGAAGTACCAGTACAGCCACCCGACGGAGAAACCGGCCCAGCCGCCCAGCGCGGCACGCGCATAGTCAGCGAAGGAACCGGTCGAGGGGTTGGCAACCGCCATTTCCCCCAGCATCCTCATCACCATGATCACGATGAGGCCGCTCAGTGTGTAGCTGATGAACGCCGGTGGACCCGTCTCGGAGATGACGACCCCAGACCCTACGAAGAGACCGGCCCCGATGACCCCGCCCATCGCGATCATCGTGAGGTGCCGCTGCTTCAGGCCCTTCTTCAACTCGACGGGGGGAGCTCCCATGATGTTCTCCTCGGGAAGCGAGCCGGACGTGCGCCCAGGCCCTGGGGAAAGGCCACCTTCTGCACCGCGAGCCACCGAAGCCGACACCGGCCGACCGCCTGCCGCGATGCGCCGACGACAAGGCCACGAACGGCAGTGCCCCGGTTCAAGCCGGCCCTCCGCATCCTGTCGTCAAGCTTGCTGCAGCCTGACCTGGGTCCCGCGAGCGTGTCAAGAGGCGTTCCAGCATGCGCAACTCATTTCTCATAGCGCAACAGAATTTCCAAAATCCCGGGCTCTACCCCTGTCGCGAGCGGGTGCTCCATGGTTATGGTCTTGCCGCCGGCGCCCCCTTTTCGCCTCTTGGCGCAGCGGCTGGAGGAACCTCGATGCGCATTCTCGTTGCCGACCGTGTGCCTGAACGCTTCGTGAGCGCCATGAGGAGCCGTGGTCACGAGTGCGTGGTCGAGGCCTGTCTCACCGAAGCGTCCCTGCCGGGGTCGGTCGGGGGTGTGGACGTCCTGGTGGTGCGCAGCACTCGGGTCACCGCGGCCGTCTTCGCGGAGGCCGACTCGCTGCGGCTCGTGGTGCGGGCCGGCTCGGGCACGAACACGATCGACTGCGACGAGGCCAGTCGAGCAGGGGTGCTGGTGGCCAACGTCCCGGGGCGGAACTCCGTTGCGGTGGCCGAGCTGACCTTGGGTCTGCTGCTGGCGGTGGACCGGGCCATCCCCGACAACACCAGCGAGCTGCGGGCTGGACGATGGGACAAGCAGCGGTTCAGCGCGGTCGGGCGCGGCTTGTACGGGCGATCCTTGGGCATCGTCGGGCTCGGCAACATCGGCGTTGCTGTCGCGGAACGGGCGGCGGGGTTCGGCATGCGGCTGCTCGCCCAGGCCAAGGGCTCGCGTTCATCGGAGGCCTCGCAGCGCATTGCCGACCTCGGGATCGAGCTCGTTCCGGACCTCATCACGCTGGCCTCGCGGGTGGACGTGCTGTCCCTGCATGTTCCGCTGAAGCCCGAGACTCGCGGGATGATCGGTGCCGAGGTCCTCGAGGCGTTGCAGCCCGGGATCCTGCTGAACACTTCGCGCGCGGAGGTCGTCGACGCCCAGGCCCTCATGGCGCGGCTGGACGCGGGGGAGTTGTCCGCGGGCCTCGATGTCTTTCCCGACGAGCCCGCCCCCGGGACTGCGGAGTGGCGCTCGCCGCTCGCGGCTCATCCACGGGTGGTCGGTACCCACCACGTCGGCGCCTCCACCCGGCAGGCCCAGGAGGCCGTCGCCGACGGCGTGCAGGAGATCATCGACGCCTTCGCCAGAGGCGAGCTGCTCAACGTCGTCAACGATCCGGCCCATGAGCCGGCCGGGCGTACCTCCCAGCCGACTGCCTCGCGAGCAGCCCAGAGCGGGGCGGCGCGGTGAACCGGGTCCGGAACTTCTGCGCCGGACCGTGCACACTCCCTGTCGAGGTGCTCGCCGAGACCAGGGACGAGCTGCTGGACTACGACGGCAGCGGCATGTCCCTCATCGAGATGAGTCACCGCAGCCCCGAGTACGACGCCGTGCACGGCGACGCACTCGAGCGGCTACGCTCGGCCCTCGAGGTTCCCGCCGAGTTCGACGTGCTGTTCCTCCAGGGCGGGGCGCTGCTGCAGTTCGCCATGGTGCCGATGAACCTGCTCCCTCCCGGCTCGACTGCCGGCTACGTCCGCTCCGGAGCCTGGGGCAAGGCCGCGCACGCCGACGCCGAACGCGCCGCCTCGACCTACCTCGCCTGGGACGGCACCGACGCCGGGTTCACACGGATGCCGGAGCCCAGCGAGATCGAGGTCAGGCCCGGCACCCGCTACGTGCACCTGACCTCGAACGAGACGATCGAAGGGATCCAGCTGCGGTCGCTGCCCGACCTCGCCGTGCCGCTGGTGGTGGACATCTCCTCGGACTTCCTGACCCAGCCCGTCGACTGGCATCAGGTCGATCTCGTGTACGGCGGCGTGCAGAAGAACCTCGGACCCGCGGGGCTCACCGTCGTGGTGATCCGGCGCAGCGCGCTCGACGACAGTGTCGCCGGGCTGCCGTCGTACCTCGGCTACGCAGGGCACGCCAAGGCCGGGAGCCTGCTCAACACGCCGCCGATGTTCTCGGTCTATGTGATGGGCAAGATGTTGCGCTGGATCGAGGATCGGGGCGGACTGGCCGGCATGGCTGAGCGGGCAGCCCGGCGGTCGGGGGTGCTCTACGACGTGATCGACGGCAGCGACGGGTTCTACACCGGTCCGGCTCGACCGCACGCCCGGTCCCGCACCAACGTCGTCTTCCGGCTCCCCTCACCCGATCTCGACGGCCGCTTCCTCGCTGAGGCACGCGACGCCGGCCTGGTGAACCTGAAGGGCCACCGCAGCGTTGGTGGAATGCGCGCCAGCATCTACAACGCGATGCCGGACGAGGGGGTGGACGAGCTCGCCGGCTTCATGCGCAACTTCGCCCAGGGCGCTGGATGACCCGCGCCACGACCGTGACACGCCCACTGGTAGGGACCGTGACCGCCCACATGGTGACAGCGGAGTGGGCGCCCCGCGTGGTCAGCCCACTCCACGACGTGCTGACGGAGAGCGAGCGCCGCGCGATCCTGGCGGGGAACCCCGACAGCTACCTGCACGTGACCAGCGACCCCCTCGCCCTGCCAGAACCGCCCGGCGACGCCGCCGCCGAGTCGGTGCAGGCGAGGGCGTTGCGGCGGCTGCTCGACATCGGCGCGTACTCCCCCATTCCGGAGCCGGCCCTCTTCGTCTACCGGTTGACCGACCGCGACCGCGAGCACACCGGCGTGATCGCCAGCGTGACCGTGGCAGGCTTCAGCGACGGGCGGGTGCTCGGACACGAAGACGTGCAGCCCGACCGGGTGGCCGGCCTGGTCCGCCACTACCGGCAGGTGCCGATGCGCTCCGAGCTTGTCGCACTGTTCCACCCGGTCGACCACACGGTGGCCGAGCTGACCGCCCGCGTCGTGGGACAGCCGCCACTCCTGGCGTTCACCGACTCCGGTGGTGTGGCTCAGTCGGTGTGGCAAGCCGGCCCCGCCGAGGCGGCGGCTCTGACCCGACAGCTCGCCGGCCAACGGCACTACGTCGCCGACGGCCACCACCGCGTGGCGGCAGCCACCCGCTGCTGGGAGCAGGCGGGCCGGCCGGAGTCCGGGGCGGTGCTCTGCGCTCTGTACCCGCAGGACCAGGTCGTCCTGCACGCCTTCCACCGCCGGGTCCGCGGGCCGGTCGCGGTGCCGGCGCTCCTCGAGGGGCTAGCCAGGCGCTTCGACGTCGTCCCCAGCGACGGATCCACCGACGGATCCCACGACGGACCCATCGTCTCTCCAGGTGCGATCGGTCTGTACGCGGCCGGCCGATGGCGCGTGCTGCGGCCGCGAGAGCGTCGCTCGATCCCCGGTGTGGCCGGTCTCGACGTCACGCTGCTGGACGAGCAGGTACTGCGCCCGCTGCTCGGCATCGGCCACGGGGACCCGCGGTTGCAGTTCGTTCCCGACCTGCGGGACCTCGGCGCCACCACTCGCGAGTGCGACGCGGACGGCGGCGCGCTGTTCGTCCTCCACGCTCCGGGAATCACGGACCTCGTCTCGGTCGCCGAGCGTCACGAGGTCATGAGCACCAAGACCACCTACGTGCAGCCGAAGCCGCGGACCGGCATCTTCCTCAGCTAGCGTCCATGTCAGCCGAGGCCCGGGCGCGTCGAATGGGGTCGGGGTGGCTCAGCCTTGTCGGCGCGATTGCTTCTTGGCCTTGCTGAGGTCGTTGAGGCGCTTGGCGTCGGCGCGGGCCTCCGCAGCGGACTGCTTGGTTTCGCGGGCGTCGTCAAGCTCGGCCTTCGCTGTGCGCCGGGCGGCCTTCTTGGTCGCCTCGGCGGCGGAGTCGACGCGTCGCTTGCGTTGCTCGATGGTGGCCGTGCGGCCGGCGGCCCGCTTGGTGGCCGCCGCCTTCTTCGCCGTGGCCGTCCTCGCAGCCTTGGCCTTGGCCGCCTGCTTGCCACGCGCCTCGGCGAGCTCGGCCTCGTCGAGGCCTGAGGCGGCACGGTGCTGGGCCGCCTGGCGCTTCTGGTTGGCCTTCCGCCGGCCGGCGGTGGCCGTCTTGCTGGCCTGCTCTCGGCGGGTTGCTGCCTCCTGCTCGAGCCGGTCTGCGGTCAGGAGCCTCTCGGAGCGCTGGAGGCGGTCGACTCCACGGTCGGCGATACCGCGGTTGACCAGCAGGGTTCCGGCAAGCTTGTCGGCCGAGCCGATGGTCCGGTCCAGGGTCACACGCGGGCGAGAGGTGTCCGGCAGCCTCCCGAGCAGCCGGTCGTCGACGATGGCGAGGGGGAGACGGGCCAGCTCGTAGGGGAGGGCGATGAGGGTGCTGATCACGGTGGTCATGGTGGTCCTCAGTTCTTGGTCTGGGCGCGCAGCTGGGCGGCCTGCTTCTCGGCGGCGACGGCCTCGCGCTCGAGGCGACGCCTCTCGGCGGTGGCCTTCTGCTCCGTCGTGGCCGCGTCGGCTGCGAGATCCTCCGCGTCGGCCAGTCGCGATTCGGCGAGTTCATCGGCCCTCTTCTTGGCGGCCTGGCGACCTCGGGCCTCCTGCCGTTCAGCATCGCGATCGGCGACCGCGTGCTCGTTGTCCTGCTGACGCTTGACGAGGGACTCCTCGCGCTTGGCCTGTGCGCGAGCCGCGGCCTTCTGCTGGGCGGCCTGGTTGCTGGTCTCGCGCAGTTCCTGCGCAGCCTCCTGCCGCTTGGCGTCGGCCACCGCCTCGTCGGCGACCGCGGCCTTGCGGTTGCTGGCCTCGGCCTGCTGCAGCTGTCCCTCCTCGACCAGTTCGTCCTTGCCGGTCACGGCGCCGGCCACTTCCTTGGCCTTGCCCGCGAGGCTGTCGAACAGTCCCTCGCGGGCCTCTGCTGCCTTGTCATTGCTCATCACCTCCGGTGCCCCCCTCATGGACGATGACACCCATCGGCTGGTGTGACCTGCACCGCTCGCACGAGCGAGTGCCGCCGAGCGGGACGCCAGCGCCGGTCCCCGGCTGACACTGCCCACACACGTGCAGGACCTGCTGTGATCGTCGTCTAGATTGTCGCCGGAACTGCTGCGTGCGGTTGGTGGTGTCCTGTTCCTGGATGTTGAGGTGGTGGTGTCCGGTGACGTGGGTGCGGGTGGAAGAGATTCTGTCAATGGTTCTGGGCGGCTCCGTTGATGCCGCCGGGGCACCGGACCGGTTGGTGCTGGCTTGTGCGGAGGCGTTGCCGGTCACCGGTGTCGGTCTGGCGTTGATGACCGAGGCAGGTCACGGGGGAACGGTCGCGGTCAGTGACGCTCGAGCAAGAACGATGGAAGAGCTTCAGTTCACCTCTGGTGAGGGCCCGTGCGTGGAGTGTTCCGACACCGGCCGACCGGTTCTCCAACCGGATCTGGCCCGGACCGGACCGGGGCGGTGGCCAGGGTTCTCCGACAGCGCCGTCGGGGTGGGGATCAGGGCCGTGTTCGCGCTGCCCCTACGAGTGGGAGCCATCCGAGTCGGCGCCTTGGACTTGTATCGCGACACCGCGGGCGAGTTGACCGATGCTGAGCTGAACGAAGCCTTGTCTTTCGCGGACGCCGCGACTCAGATTCTGTTGCACCTTCAGAGTCGGGCTCCCCTGGACGGGGCAGGGACGTCGACGGTGCCGCTGCTCGAGGACCGGGCCGTGGTTCACCAGGCCACCGGCATGATCGCCGTGCAGGCCGGTGTCGGCATGGCCGAGGCGTTGATTCGGTTGCGGGCCCGCGCCTACGCCGCCGAGCGGCCCATCGTGGACCTGGCAGAAGAGGTGCTCGACGGAGTCGTCAACTTCGCTGAGGAGGATGGCGACCAGGGACGCTGAGGATGTTTAATGGGCGGAGCCGCTTGGATTGGCACGACACCAGCGCGCTCAGACTCCGGGCCCGGCTGGACGGTAGGACCGCCTGCGCTGCACCTTCATCCGCAGGCGGGCCGGTAGGGGTAGGAGACGCATATGCCGCATATTCAACGACTGGCCGAGGTCTTCGTGGAGCTCGCCGACACCCTGATAGACAACTTCGACGTGGTCGACTTCCTGCAGACCCTGACCGAGCGCTGCGTCGAGCTGCTCGAGGCGGATGCTTCCGGTTTGATGCTGACCGACCAACGCGGTGGCCTTCAGGTGATCGCCGCGACGCTTGATCGGGCGCGAGCACTGGAGCTGTTCGAGCTGCAGGTCCAAGAGGGTCCTTGCCTGGAGTCCTTCACCACGGGGGAGGCGATCACGAACGTCGAGCTCACCGAAGCCGAGGCCCTCACCCGGTGGCCGGTCTTCGCCCCAGCAGCTGTCGAGGCTGGGTTCCGCACCACTCACGCCTTGCCGATGAGGCTGCGGGGCCGGGTGCTCGGGGCGCTCAACCTGTTCAACGACCGACAGGTCCACCTCGAACAGACCGACCTCGCAGTGGGCCAGGCGTTGGCGGACGTGGCCACCATCGGTCTGCTGCACCAACGGACCACCCACGAACAGAGCGTTCTGGCCGAGCAGCTGCAACACGCGCTCCACAGCCGAATCCTGGTCGAACAGGCCAAGGGGGCGCTCGCCGCCAGCGCCGGCATCAACGTCAATGAGGCATTCACCCGGATGCGCGCGCACGCCCGCGCCAACAACCTGACCCTGACCACCGTCGCCACCTCAGTCGTCGACGGCAGCATCTCCAGGGACGCCCTGGTCCCTCGCTAGACAACCAGGCACACGGACGCCTGCCCCGACCTGTCTGGCAGTGTGCGCCGAGGCCTCGCCTCGATCGCACCATCGCTCGGCTCGCTGTCAAGAGCAGCAGCGACGTGCGCTGGCGTCGAGGGCCGCGAGCGCGGCGGCAATGACCGGCTGGCGAGAGCTACCGCGTCGGATGGCGGTGAGGATGTGGCGCGAGGGTGTGGGATCCCCGCGGAGCGGGACGCGGACGACGGGGTAGCCGGTGGGCAGGTGCGCGAGTCGCGGGATCATCGCGATTCCGAGCTCGCCGGCCACGAGGGCGGCCCCGGTGTCCCACTCGGCCGCGATGTGCGCCACCGCTGGGGAGAAGCCGGCGGCGGCGCAGGCGGTCTGGAGGAGCTGGTGGTACGGCCGGCCGGGGCGGTCCATGATCCACGACTCGGTGACGAGGTCGCCAAGCAACACCGACTTCTCCTGCGCGAGCCGATGGGTCTGTGGCACCAGCAGGTCGAGGGGGTCTTCGAGCAGGTGGCGTTGCTCGAATCGTGAGTCATTGGTCGGTGGGATCGTGGCGATAGCGACGACGACCGCGACGTCGGCCTCGTCGGCGAGCAGCAGCTTGAAGCACTCCTCGGGGTCGGCCTCGATGATGCGCACCACGTACCGTGGGTGGCTGGTGCGGACGCTTGCGACCACGCCTGGTAGGAGCGCTGCGGCAGCGGTCGAGAAACCGCAGAGCCGCAGGATGCCGCCACCCGCCTCAGCGGCGGTCAGGACGTCGCCTCGAATCTCCTCCCAGGTGCTGAACAGCTCGTCGGCTCGATCCAGCAGCACGCGTGCGGCCGGGGTGAGCCGGATGCGACGCCCGTCCTGCACGATCAGGTCAACGCCGAGCTCCTTGCTGAGGGCGCGCAGCTGCTGGGAGACCGCCGAGGGCGTGTAGTGCAGCACGTCCGCGGCTTCGGTGACCGTGCCGCACGCCGCCACCATGCGCAGCACGTGGAGCCGGCGATCGATCATGCAGGAATTGTGCACGGTCGTGTGCAGATTTCTGGCCTGGTCCTCGGCGCGGCTCTGCTCACACACTGAGGACGTGCGTTCCTTCGACCCTCTCCTCGAGCCGTTCGCTCTCAAGCAGGTGGCGTTGCGCAACCGCGTGGTGAGCACCTCGCACGAGCCGGCGTACGCCGAGGAGGGCATGCCGAAGGAGCGCTACCGGCTCTACCACCGGGAGAAGGCACTCGGTGGCGTTGGGCTCACCATGATAGGGGGGTCCGCCGTGATCGCCCCGGACAGCGCACCGTCGTTCGGGAACCTGCTGCTCTACCAGGATGAGATCGTGCCGTGGCTGCGGCGGCTGACCGACGACGTTCACGAGGCAGGCGCAGCCGTCATGTGCCAGGTCACGCACCTCGGCCGCCGCACCAGCAACTTCACCGGCGACTGGCTGCCGCTCGTCTACCCCTCGGCGCTACGCGAACCGACTCACCGCAGCTTTCCGAAAGCAGCCGAACCGTGGGACCTCGATCGCATCGTGGCCGACTACGTCTCCGCCGCCGAGCGCTGCCTCGCGGCCGGTCTCGACGGGATCGAGCTCCAGTCCTACGGACACCTCCTCGACGCGTTCCTCTCGCCGGCGACCAATCGGCGTGTCGACGCGCTCGGTGGCGATCTCGAGGCGCGGATGACCTTCCCGCGGCGCGTCATCCGTGCCGTTCGAGCCGCGGTCGGGCCGGACTTCGTCGTCGGCATCAGGATGTCGATGGACGAGGACAGACCTGACGGGCTCGGGCGCGGCGAGGCGCTGCATGCGTTGGGTCGGTTCGTCGAGGACGGTGTCGACTTCCTCTCGGTGATCAAGGGGACGATCGAGAGCGACGCGACCCTTGCGCGGGTCATCCCGTCGATGGGCACACCGTCGGCTCCCTTCCTCGACTTCGCCGGGGAGATCAGGCGTGCGGTCGGGATCCCGGTCATGCACGCCTCGCGGATATCCGACGTCGCCACGGCGCGGCACGCGCTGCGCGAGGGGTTGCTCGACCTCGTCGGGATGACCCGAGCGCAGATCGCCGACCCGCACTTGGTCGCCAAGGTGGCCGCGGGCCACGAGGACCGGATCCGGCCGTGCGTCGGTGCCAACTACTGCCTCGACGCGATCTACCAGTCCGGTGACGCCAAGTGCATCCACAATCCGGCGACCGGTCGTGAGCAGACTCTGAGCCACGTGATCCCACCAGCGCCCGAGAGGCGCCGGGTCGTCGTGGTCGGGGCGGGCCCCGCCGGCCTGGAGGCCGCCAGGGTGCTGGGCGAGCGGGGGCACGACGTGATTGTGCTGGAGGCAGCCGAGCTCCCCGGGGGCCAGGTGCGGCTGGCGGCCACGGCGGCACGCCGCCGCGACCTGCTCGGCATCGTCGACTGGCGGCTGTCCGAGGCCAAGCACTCCGGCGTCGAGTTCCGGTTCGGCGCCTTCGCCGAGGCCACCACCGTGCTCGCCGAGGAGCCCGACGTCGTGGTGGTGGCGACCGGTGGCCTCCCGAACACCACGGTCATGGGTGAGGGTGCGAGCCTGGTGACGGACACCTGGGACGTGATGTCAGGGGCGGTCCACCCGCAGGGACGCGTGCTGGTCTACGACGACAACGGCGCCGAGCCGGCCCTGGACGCCGCCGAGCTGCTGGCGGTCCGCGGGGCCGCGGTCGAGCTCGTCACGCCGGAGCGGACGCTCGCCCCCGACATCGGCAGCATGAACTCACCGGCGTACCTCCGCGCTTTCGCCGAGCACGACGTCACGGTCACCCTGGCCCGCCGGCTCACCGGCGTGCGTCGCGAGCGTGGGGGGCTCGTCGCGTTGCTCGGGAGCGACTACACCGACGTCGAGATCGAGCGGCACGTCGACCACGTCGTGGTGGAGCACGGCACGCTGCCCAACGACGAGCTGTACGTCGACCTGGTGCAGCACTCGACCAACGCCGGCGCGGTAGATCACGCTGCCCTGCTCGCCGTGCGTCGGCAGGAAGTGCACACCCATCCCGACGGCCGGTTCCAGCTCTTCCGGATCGGTGACGCCGTCGCCAGCCGCAACATCCACGCCGCCGTGTACGACGCGCTGCGTCTGTGCACGGCAATCTGAACCGTTCCCGTCTTCACGAAGGAGACCTCCATGACCTCGACGACCCTCGCCGCGCCCGGCGGCCCGGACCTGGCCGGGCTCCTCGTGCGACGCGCCTCGGGGCAGCCGCTGGAGTCGGTGCTCTACACAAGCCCAGCCGTCTTCGACTTCGACGTGACCGCCGTCCTCGCACGCACCTGGCTGTTCGTGGCGACGGAGGCAGAGGTTCGCGAGCCCGGGGACTTCGTGACGGTCGAGGTCGGTCCCTACTCCGTCATCGTCGTCCGCGACGACGACGAGGTGGTGCGAGCCCTGCACAACGTCTGCCGGCACCGGGGAGCCCGCGTCCTCGCGGAGCGCTCCGGCTCGGTCGGGAACATCGTGTGCGGCTACCACCGGTGGACCTACGCCACCGACGGCTCGCTGCTGCACGCCGGTGACCAACCGAAGGGCTTCGACAAGAGTTGCCTCGGCCTGAAGCCGGTGCACGTGCGCGTCGTCGCGGGGCTCGTGTTCGTGTGCCTGGCCGACCAGCCGCCCGCCGACTTCGACGAGGTGGTCGCGACCGTCTCGCCGTACCTGCTGCCGCACCAGCTGCACAGAACGAAGGTGGCGGCGCAGGTCGATCTTGTCGAAGAGGCCAACTGGAAGCTGGTGATGGAGAACAACCGCGAGTGCTACCACTGCGAAGGTGGCCACCCCGAGCTGATCTGCACGTTCTTCCCCACCTATGGGTACGCGGAGGGCGAGATCCCTGCGCGGCTGCAACCCGCGCACGAGCGGTACCTGCGCGCCGAGGCGGCTCTGGAGGAGACCTGTGACAAGCGCGGGCTGCCCTACGCCGCCGTGGAGGACCTCGACGGCCGGGTGTCCGCGTTCCGGGTGCAGCGCGAGGCACTCGACGGCGCGGGCGAGTCCTACACCCTGGACGGGCGCGCGGCCTGCACACGGTTGCTCGGTGACCTGGACACCCCGCTGCTCGGCCGGGTCTCGCTGCACACCCAACCCAACGCGTGGTTCCACGTCCTGGCCGACCATGCGGTGACCTTCAGCGTGCTGCCGCTGTCGGCCGGCCGGACGCTGCTGCGGACCACCTGGCTGGTCCACGAGGACGCGGTGGAGGACACCGACTACGACCTTGACACCTTGACGCACGTGTGGCGAGAGACCAACCAGCAAGACAGCGTGTTCTGCGCACGGGCCCAGCTCGGGGTGAGCAGCCCCGGCTACCAGCCCGGCCCCTACGCGCCGAGCGAGTACCAGGTCGACGCCTTCATCACCTGGTACGTCGACCGAGCCAGAGAGCACCTGGCGCGGTGACGACCACGATGCTCACCCCGTCCGGGTGGCGCGACGACCTCGACCCCACGCTGGTGTGCAGTGAGGTGCACGACGTTACGCACGACGTGCGGAGCTTCGTGCTGCGCCCAGCCGAGCCCGCGGCATTCCGGTTCCTGCCCGGACAGCACCTCACCTTGACAGTCGACCTGGACGGCCGGCCGATCAGCCGTTGCTACACCATCGCCTCCTCGCCGCTGCGGCCCGACGCCCTGACGATCACGGTCAAGCGGGTGCCTGGCGGCCCGGTCTCCAACTGGCTCCACGACCACCTCCGGCCGGGCGACCCGGTGGCCGTCGACGGTCCGCTCGGAGGATTCAGCACGGCCCACCACCCCGCCGAGAGGTACCTGTTCCTGAGTGCCGGCAGCGGCATCACACCGCTGATGTCGATGCTGCGGACGATCCACGAGGCGTGCGAGCCTGTCGACGTCGTCTTCGTGCACCACGCGCGTACCCCGGCGGACATCATCTTCCGCGACGAGCTTGAGCAGCTCGAGGCCCAGCACCCCTACGTCCGGGTGGTCGTCGCCTGCGAGGACGATGCGGAGGGCGAGCGGTGGATGGGCCCGCGCGGTCGGGTCACCCTGCCGATGCTGCTCGCGGCCGCTCCCGACCTGGCCGAGCGTGAGGTGTTCACGTGCGGGCCAGCGCCGTACATGGCGGCGGTGCGCAGCCTGCTGGTGCAGGCAGGCGCCCACCCGGAACGGTGCCATGAAGAGTCGTTTCACCTCGCCATCCCCGTTGCCGCGCGAGCGAGCACATTCACCGGGCCGACCTACACGGTCGAGCTGCGCCGCAGCGGACGGACCATCGAGTGCGAGGAGCGCACCACGCTGCTCGCTGCCGCGGCGCGGTCCGGGCTCAGCCTGCCCTCGTCGTGCCACGAGGGTGTCTGCGGCACCTGCAAGACCAGCCTGCTGTCGGGCCGCGTGCACATGGAGTCCGCCGGCGGCATCCGCCCCCGAGAGGTCGCGCAGCAGAAGATCCTGCTGTGCTGCTCGACGCCCCGCGAGGACCTGGTGCTGGACATCTGATCGGGGCGACCGAGGTGAGGACCCGGTGTGGGCCCACGCAAGAATGGGCCCGCCCGCAAGAGGGGGGCGGCGGGCGGGCCAGCGCGTGTCCGGGGGGAGACATGCGCTATGACATCGTCATTTCCCGCCGGGAGGCCGCGAAACACAGGTCTAGACCTCCCGCTTCCTGACGGTGCCCAGAGCGCTCGGGCGGCCAGGCGTCACGGTGTGACGACCTGGCTCCGCGGGTGACGACCTGGCTCCACAGGTGGCACCGGGGAATCTGGACCGGTCGTCACGCGTTGACCTCGGGATTGGAGATGACGCCCGTGAACCTCGAGATGCCTGCGTGTCTCGCCGCTCCTCTTGAGCCGAACCCCGTCGAGGCGTACCGCCAGGCCTGGCTTCTCCTCCAAGAGCATGAGCCG
>JAICWH010000025.1 GCA_025934895.1 Nocardioidaceae bacterium
ACACGCCAACAGCACACCCCGCAACACCAAACCAGCCCGCCGGCGAACCCGGCGAGCCGACTTCCCCTTGCACAAATCAACAAAACCAAGCCCCTTGACTTCGTCCCCATAGGCTGGTCAGAACAGCCGCTCCGCCGGGTCGTCCATGCCGCGCAGGGCGTCGTAGTCGACCACGGCACAGGCGATGCCCCGGTCGGTGGCCAGGACCCGCGCCTGTGGCTTGATCTCCTGAGCGGCGAAGATCCCGCGCACCGGGCGCAGCGTTGGGTCCCGGTTGAGAAGCTCGAGGTAGCGGGTCAGCTGCTCGACGCCGTCGATCTCGCCGCGGCGCTTGATCTCCACCGCGACCGAGCCGCCCTGCGGGTCGCGGCACATGAGGTCCACCGGTCCGATCGCGGTCGGGAACTCGCGTCGCACGAGCGAGAGGCCCTCGCCCAGCGTGGCCGGGTGGTCGGCGAGCAGCTCCTGCAGGTGCCTCTCCACGCCGTCCTTCTGCAGACCGGGGTCGACGCCGAGGTCGTGGGCGCTGTCGTGCAGCACATCGGCGAGGAGGATCCGCAGGGTGTCGCCCTCCCTGCCCGTGACCAGCCATTCGGCCACGCCATCCTCGCCGGTGCCCTCGACGACCTTGCACGGTGGGGACATCCAGTTCAGGGGCTTGTAGGAGCCGCCGTCGGAGTGCACCAGCACCGACCCGTCGTTCTTGACCATCACCAGGCGGGTCGCCATCGGCAGGTGGGCGGTCAGCCGGCCGGCATAGTCGACCTGGCAGCGGGCAACCACGAGTCTCACGCGCCGCAATCTACGCCTGGGCCGGTGAGGTGCCTCACGGCGCGGCCCGGCTGCGCGTGCCATGATGCGACGCATGGACAGCCCGGCATCAGCGCTTCACCCGGTCGGCGTGGTCGGCCTCGGCACCATGGGTGCCGGCATCGCAGAGGTCTTCGCCCGCAACGGGTTCCCGGTGGTGGGAGTCGAGCTGACCGAGGAGACCCTCGAGCGTGGCCGGCAGCACGTCGAGCACTCGACGGCCCGGGCCGTCAAGCGCGGGAAGCTCATCGAGACCGAGCAGGCCGAGCTCGTGGGTCGGATCAGCTTCACCACCGACCTGGCCGAGGTCAAGGACTGCCTGCTGGTCGTCGAGGCGGTCGTCGAGCAGCTCGCGGTCAAGCAGCAGATCTTCCGGGCGCTCGACGAGGTCGTCTCCGCGGACGCCGTACTCGCGACCAACACCTCCTCGCTCTCGGTCACCGAGATCTCGGCCGCGACCGCGCACCCCGGCCGGGTGGTCGGACTGCACTTCTTCAACCCGGCGCCGGTCCAGGACCTGGTCGAGGTCATCCGCACGGTGGTCACCGAGCCCGAGGTGCTGGAGCGTACGGCGGAGCTGGCGAGGTCGCTGCACAAGACACCCGTCGTCGTCGGGGACAAGGCGGGGTTCATCGCCAACGCCCTGCTGTTCGGCTACCTCAACCACGCCGCCTCGATGTTCGAGAGCCGCTACGCCTCCCGTGAGGACCTCGACGCGGCGATGCGCCTGGGCTGCGGCTACCCGATGGGACCGCTGGCCCTGCTGGACCTGATCGGCCTGGACACCGCCTACGAGATCCTCGACACGATGTACAAGCAGGGCCGCGACCGGCTGCACGCCCCGGTCCCGATCCTCAAGCAGATGGTGTCGGCCGGCCTGCTGGGCCGCAAGTCGGGGCGCGGCTTCTACACCTACGAGGGCCCGGACAGCCCGGTCGTGGTCGACGACGCGCTGACCCCGTCGGCCGACGCCGGCCCGCGGCTGCGGCACGACATCGCGACGGTCGGGGTGGTGGGGACCGGCACGATGGCGACCGGCATCGTGGAGGTCTTCGCCAAGGCGGGCTTCCCGGTCGTCTACGTCGGCCGCAGCGAGGAACGGGTGGCCCGGCTGTCCGCCGCGGTCCGGAAGTCCCTGGAGAAGGCGGTCCAGCGGGGCCGACTCGAGGAGTCGGCCCGCGACGCGACGCTGTCGAGGCTGCAGGGGACCACCTCGCTCGACGAGCTGGGTCAGGTCGACCTCGTCGTCGAGGCGATCGCCGAGGACCTGCTGAGCAAGACGGCGCTGATGGAGAACCTCGACGAGATCTGCAAGCCGGGCGCGATCCTCGCGACGACCACGTCGTCCCTCCCGGTGATCGCGCTGGCCGGGGCGACGAGCCGCCCGCAGCACGTGGTCGGGATGCACTTCTTCAACCCGGCGCCGGTGATGAGGCTGGTGGAGGTGGTCAGCACGGTGCGGACCGGTGACGAGGTCGCGGAGACGGCGCGTGCGCTGTGTGCCCGGCTCGGCAAGGTGCCGGTCTCCTGCGGTGACCGCGCCGGGTTCATCGTCAACGCGCTGCTGTTCCCCTACCTCAACGACGCGGTGAAGATGCTCGAGGCGCACTACGCGACCGCCGACGACATCGACACCGCGATGAAGCACGGCTGCGCCCTGCCGATGGGCCCCTTCGAGCTGTTGGACGTGGTCGGCAACGACGTCTCCCTGGCGATCCAGCGCGAGCTCTACCTGGAGTTCCGGGAGCCCGGGTTCGCTCCCTCGCCGCTGCTCGAGCACCTGGTGACCGCGGGCTACCTGGGCCGCAAGACGGGCCGCGGCTTCCGGGACCACACGACGCGATGACGACCAGCCGGCTGGAGGCCTTCAGTGACGGCGTGCTGGCCATCATCATCACGATCATGGTCCTCGAGCTGCACGTGCCGCACGGCGACGGCTGGGCGGCACTGCGCGATGCCGCCCCCAGCTTCTCGACCTACGCGCTGAGCTTCGTCTACGTCGGGATCTACTGGAACAACCATCACCACATGTTCCAGGTCATCGAGTACGTCTCCGGCGGGGTCCTGTGGGCCAACCTGCACCTGCTGTTCTGGCTCTCGCTGTTCCCGTTCAGCACCGGCTGGATGGACGCGAGCGGCTTCGCACGGGTGCCCACCATCGTCTACGGCGTCAACCTGCTGCTGGCCGCGATCGCCTTCTACCTGGTCGAGGTCACGGTGAAGGCAGGGCGCGGCGGGTCGCGCCTGGCCGCTGCCCTCGGCCGTGACCTCAAGGGCAAGCTGTCACCGTTCATGTACCTCACGGGCATCGCCCTGGCCCTCCTCACCCCGTGGCTCGGCGTCGCTGTCTTCGTGGTCGCCGCCCTGGTCTGGCTGGTGCCCGACCGTCGCGTGGAGCGCTACCTGCGCTCGGAGGCGGCTGCCCAGGACCTCCCGGCATGAGCGGCGACCGCGTCGAGCGGTTCCGTGGTGAGGAGTACGTCGTCCGCAGCGTCACCGGGTCCGCGGCCACCAAGGCCTACCGGTGTCCGGGCTGCCACCAGCCGATCCGCCCCGCGACCCCGCACACCGTGGCGTGGCCGGTGCTGCCCTCCACGTTCGGGTCGACCGCGTCCGGGCTCGACGAGCGGCGGCACTGGCACAACGGCTGCTGGAGATCACGTGAGTCCCGTCGGTGAGAATGGGCCCATGCCGAGGATCCGAGCCAACTCCGTCCTTCCCGCCCGTCGGGAGCCGCTGACCCTGCACACCGCGGACGGGATGGCCCTGGTGGGAGAGCTGGCGCTCCCGCTCGACCGGGACCCGGTGGCCACGTTGGTCTGCCTGCATCCGCTGCCCACCCACGGCGGAATGATGGACAGCCACGTGCTCCGCAAGGCCGCGTTCCGGCTGCCCGCTCTCGCCGGCATCGCTGTGCTGCGCTTCAACACCCGAGGGACCTCGAGCATCCAGGGCACCAGCGAGGGTTCCTTCGACAACGCCGTGGGCGAGAGGTTCGACGTCGCGGCCGCCATCGAGTACGCCGAGTTCCACGACCTGCCCCACATCTGGGTGCTGGGCTGGTCCTTCGGCACCGACCTGGTGCTGATGCACGCCGGCGACCCGGCGGTCGAGGGGGCCGTCCTGCTGTCGCCTCCGCTGCGGTTCAGCACCCCTGACCACCTGGCCCGGTGGGCCGCCTCGGGCAAGCCGCTGGTCGCGCTGGTTCCCGAGCACGACGACTACCTCCAGCCGACCGAGGCCCGGGAGCGGTTCGCGGCCGTCCCGCAGGCCGAGGTGGTCGGGGTGGACGGCGCCAAGCACCTGTGGGTCGGCGACGCCGACAAGGTGCTGGACCTGGTCGTGGCCCGGGTCGCTCCCGGGGTCGACGTACCGCTGCCCCGGGAGTGGCCCGGGCCGATGGAGACGGCCGACACGTCGGCGTACGCCGGCTAGCCCCCTCCCGACCCCGCCGACCCGGCCCGTCCGCAGGCCGAACCTTCGAGATGGGGGGCGGAGCCGCAACCCTTCGAACAGGCACTCGTGCGACTCGCCATCGCCAGTGAGGCCTAGGCGAGCCTCACACCGGCTGCGAGTGCCTGTCCGAGCGGTCATGCGATCAGGTGGCGCACGGGCGCCAGGAGCACCTTCGACCATCTGTGACCTGACCGGAGCTGAGCTGCCCCAGGTTGCGCCCCTGGAAGCTGGGCGGGGTCGCAGGTATGAGTGACGTGCCGGATACCGCCCGGGTAGCCCCAACAGGTGAGAGGTCCGGCGGGTTGAGGGATGTGCCGAGAGCCTCTTGCACGGAGCAATCACGTGGGCCGTGACCGGGCGCGGACGCTGCGGCCTCGTCCCTGTTGCATCGTGTGTAACGAGGCGCTCATGTCGGGGGAGGGTCAAACCCGCCCGGGGCCTGCGGATGCGCCGGGTCGGCACCCCGGGGGCCTGCGGATGCGCCGGGTCGGCACCCCGGGGGCCTGCGGATGCGCCGGGTCGGCACCCCGGGGGTCTGCGGATGGGCCGGGTCGGCGGAGAACGGCTAGCGGGCCTGCTGCCGAGGCACCAGCACCTCTCGGACGAGCAGGGTGAGGGCGGCCGCGGTCGGGATGGCCAGCAGCGCTCCGATGACGCCGAGCAGCGAGGCGCCGATGAGAGCGGCGATGACGATCAGCGAGCCGGGCAGGTCGACCGAACGGGACATCACCCGCGGGTAGATCACGTAGTTCTCGAACTGCTGGTAGAGGATGTAGAAGATCAGGCAGTAGAGGCCGGTCAACGGGTCCGTCGCGAAGCCGATCGCCGTGACGACCACCGCCCCCAGCGTCGCGCCGATCATGGGGATCACGTCGAGGATGGTGACGACAGCCGCGAGGGCGACGGCGTACTGGTGGAGCCCGACGACCAGCAGGAAGATCAGCGAGCTGATGCCCGCGGCCATCGCGACGAAGAACGCCCCGGACACGTAGGCCCCGACGCTGTGCAGGATCCGGTCGCCCAGATCGGTCACCCGGTCGCGTCGGCTCGCCGGTGCGAACCGGTAGAGCGAGTGCTTCACCTTGGGCAGTGTCGAGAGGAAGTACAGCGTGAGGACGACGACGACGAAGGTGTTGGCCAGGAACGACAACAGCTTGATCCCGACGCCGACGACGCCGCCGAACACCGCGGTGCCGAAGTTCTTGCCGGTCACGGCGTCCTGGACCTTCGCGATCACGTGGTAGCGCCGGTCGACGTCCTTGATCTGCGAGTTGCTCTGCAGCTCCTTGAACCACTTCGGCGCGTTGTCGGCGATCAGTGTGACCTGGTCGGCGATCACCGGCACGAGGGCCACCAGGAACAGAGCCACGGCAGCCAGTACGACGATCACGACCACGAGCACCGCCACGGACCGGGCCAGCCCTCGCCGCCCGAGCCACTCGACAGCCGGGTTGAGCCCCACCGCGAGGAACATCGAGACGACCACGAGGATCAGGATCGACCCGATGGACAGGATCAGCCCGCCGAGCCACCAGGCCAGCAGGGCGCCCAACGCGAGGAAGAAGCCGATCCTGAAGGGATGCAGCCTGTCGACGTCGACAGGGGAGTGTGGGATGTGCGGGTCATCGGGGGCCGGAGCCCGAGGCGGCCGGGGCGGCGGGCCGGTCCTGGACCTACGACTGGCCCGCCAGCCTCGCATGCTCACGCGGGGCTGTTCCCCCCGGTCTCGTCACCGAAACCGGAGATGACGTCGCGCAGGGCGCCGAGCTGCGCCACGATCGAGTCGCGACGCTTCTGGTAGCGGTCCACCTCGGCCCGCAGGACGGCGAGGTCGCGCTCGGCCTCGGCCTGGCCGGCAGCGATGAAGCTGGCGGCCTGGGTCTGGGCGGAGGAGACGATCTGCTCCGCCTCCCGCCTGGCGTGGCTGACCAGCCGGCTCGCCTCGTCCTGCGCCTGCTGGCGCGCGGCATTCGCTCCGGCCGTGGCCTCGCGGGCCCGGCCCTCCGCCGCGTTGGCCCGTGCCTCCGCCTCCGCCACCAGCTTCTGGGTCTCCGTGGTGGCGCTGGTGTGGTGCTCCGCGGCCTCGCGGGTCAGCCGCTCCTTCTCGACCGCCAGCGTACGACGGACCTCCTGCACCTCGCGGTCCGCAGCGGCGCGGGCCTGCTCCGCCTCGCGCCTGGCGCTGGTGCGCATCGCATTGGTCTCCTGCTCGGCGGCCAGCCGGAGCTGCTCGCTCTCCCGCTTCGCGGCCGCCAGCAGGTCGGCCGCCTCGGCCATCGCCTGGGACCGCTCCTGCTGGACCTCGGCCATCGTGCGGGTGCGGGTCTCGTCGAGCTCCTTGAGCTGCACCATCCTCATGTCCTCGGCGTCGCGGGCGGCCTGCGAGCGGAGCACCTCGGCGTCCCTGGCGGCGACCCGCCGCATCTCGTCCGCCTGCGCCTTGGCCTGCACGAGCACGTCGTCGGACTGCTCCTCCGCGAGTCGCAGCATCTCGCTGGCCCGACCGCCGAGCCCGGCGTAGGTCGGGTTCTCGTTCTCGGCGAGCTGGTTCCGGGTCTCGGTGAGCTGACGCTCGAGCGCGGCGATCGTGGCCCTCGCCTCCTCCAGGCCACTCGCGAGGCCGGTGAGGGCTGACACGTGACGGTCGACCGCAGCGGTGTCGTAGCCACGGCGCACCACCGGGAAGGACGGCCGCTCGGGGACGGGAGCCGGCGCCGCAGCAGCTCGGGCCGGTGCCTGCGCGGCGGCCGGGCTCGCCGGCGCGGGTGGCGGCTGCCGCTGGACGGAAGCGGTCACCACCGGGATCACCTGGGTCGAGGCGGCGTCGTTCTCGTTGACTGCGGGGTCGTCGTGGTCGTCGAAGATGGACAGTCCGTTGCGGTCGCTCATGGGGGTTGTTTCCTCCGTGTCGGGACAGCGTCGACTTCTCTGCTGCCGCTTGCATCCGAGTCGAGCACCAGTGTCCATGATGGCGCGCGAGAATCCAGCCAGGCACCCCGGTCGAGTCGTCCCGGGCGCGCCGCCGGACCGGGCTCAGAGGCCGCGGAACCGGTTGATCTCGCTCAGGAGCCGCGCCCGCATCTCCTCGTCGCGGACGCCGAGCCCCTCGGCCGGCGCCAGGCACAGCACCCCCACCTTGCCCTGGTGCAGGTTGGCGTGCACGTCGTACGTCGCCTGGCCGACCTCGTCCATCGGATAGGCCTTGGACAGGGTCGGGTGGATCCGGCCCCGGACGATCAGCCGGTTCGCCTCCCAGGCCTCGCGGTAGTTCGCGAAGTGCGAGCCGACGATGCGCTTGAGACTCATCCACAGGTAGCGGTTGTCGTACTCGTGCAGGTAGCCACTGGTCGAGGCGCAGGTGACGATCGTGCCGCCCTTGCGCGCCGCGAACACCGAGGCCCCGAAGGTCTCCCGGCCCGGGTGCTCGAAGACGATGTCCACGTCCTCGCCTCCGGTGAGCTCGCGGATCCGCTGGCCGAACCGACGCCACTCCTTCGGGTCCTGGGTGCGCTCGTCGCTCCAGAACCGGAAGTCCTCCGCGCGCCGGTCGATCACCAGCTCGGCCCCCATCCGGTGGCACAGGTCGGCCTTCTCCGGGCTGGAGACCACGCACACCGGGGTCGCGCCGCCGTTCAGCGCGAGCTGCGTCGCGTAGCCGCCCAGACCGCCACTGGCTCCCCAGATCAGCACGGTGTCGCCCTGCTTCATGTTCGCGCCGTTGCGGCTCACCAGCTGCCGGTAGGCCGTCGAGCTCACCAGGCCCGGGGTCGCTGCCTCCTCCCAGGTGAGGTGGGCCGGCTTGGGCATCAGCTGGTTGGCCTTCACCAGGGCGACCTGGGCCAGACCCCCGAAGTTCGTCTCGAAGCCCCAGATCCGCTGCTCCGGGTCCAGCATCGTGTCGTTGTGGCCCTCGTAGCTCTCGAGCTCTACCGACAGGCAGTGTGCGACCACCTCGCGCCCGGGCTGCCACGCGTGCACCCCGGGACCGGTGCGCAGCACCACACCGGCCAGGTCCGATCCCACGACGTGGTAGGGCAGGTCGTGCTTCGCGGCCAGCGGAGAGCTGCGGCCGTAGCGCTCGAGGAACCCGAAGGTCGACATCGGCTCGAAGATCGAGGTCCACACGGTGTTGTAGTTGATCGCGCTCGCCATCACCGCGACCAGCGCCTCGCCCGGGCCGAGCTCGGGGACCGCGACCTCCTCCACGTGCAGGGACAGGCGCGGGTCCTTCTCGCGGGTCGGGAGGCCGACGAACATCTCGACCTCGTCCTTGTGCACCGTCACGGCACGGTAGTGGTCGGGCAGGTCCAGAGCTGCGTAGTCCCGGGCGGTGGTGTCTCCGGCGAGGACGGCTTCGAGGACGTGCTGCACAGGGGCTCCTGGGTCCGGGGGTGGCCGCAATGTAGCGACCGGCTGGCGACCGTGTCAGCCGGTTGTGACCTATCTGGCTCCGCGGAGCCTCCGCGGGGGCTCCGCGGAGGCTTTGCGGAGGCTGCTGGTGGGTCCTGCCGCGCAGCGACGGCCGTCCCCGGGGCAGCGCCCACCAGCTCATGACCAGCTCATGACCTATCAGTGGCTGGTCGCAGGCTCGACGAGCTCGACGAGCACCCCTCCTGCGTCCTTGGGGTGCACGAAGTTGATCCGGCTGCCCGCCGTACCCCGTCGAGGCTCGTCGTACAGCAGACGCAGGCCCCGCTCGCGCAGCACCGCGGAGACCTTGTCGAGGTCGGTGACCCGGTAGGCCAGCTGCTGCAGGCCCGGGCCCGAGCGGTCCAGGAACTTCGCGATCGTGGAGGTCTGGTCGACGGGGGCCAGGATCTGCAGGCACGCGCCCGGGTCGTCCGGGCCGCCGACCGAGACCATCGCCTCGCGCACGCCCTGCTCGGTGTTGGTCTCCTGGTGCCGGACCTGCATCCCGAACGCGTTCGCGTAGAACGCGAGCGCGTCGTCGAGGTCCGGGACGGCGATGCCGACGTGGTCGATGCACACGAAGAGGGGCCCGAGGCTCTCGGAAATGCTGCTCGCACTCATGAGCACCATGGTGGCACGCGGGCGTCCGTCAGGGCGTGTGACCTGTTCCTCACGTCGGCTGACCTGGCGCACTGCTGGACCACCCGTCCGCTGGGTATCGTCATCAGGAGAATGTCTATCGTCCCGCAGGAGGCGTCATGTCCGGATCCGTGATCGTTGCTGGTGCCCGCACCCCGATCGGGCGGCTGCTGGGGGGTCTGAAGGACCTGAGTGCCGCCGACCTCGGTGGGGTAGCGATCAAGGCTGCCCTGACCAGGGCCGGCATCACCGGTGACCAGGTCGAGTACGTGATCCTGGGTCAGGTGATCCAGGCGGGCGCCGGTCAGATCACCGCGCGGCAGGCGGCGCACAAGGGCGGGATCCCGTTGGACGTGCCCTCGATCACCATCAACAAGGTGTGCCTGTCGGGGATGAACGCGATCGCGCTTGCCGACCAGCTGATCCGCGCAGGGGAGCACGAGATCATCGTGGCGGGCGGGATGGAGTCGATGACGAACGCGCCGCACCTGCTGCCCAAGTCACGCGAGGGGTTCAAGTACGGCGATGTGAAGCTGGTGGACTCGATGGCGTACGACGCGCTGTGGGACGTGTTCACGGAGCAGGCGATGGGCTCGCTGACCGAGAAGTGCAACGTCGACGGGTTGCAGCTGACCCGCGCCGAGCAGGACGAGTTCGCGGCCGCGTCGCACCAGAAGGCCGCTGCGGCGTGGAAGGACGGCGTGTTCGACGACGAGGTGGTGCCCGTGGAGGTCCCGCAGCGCAAGGGCGACCCGGTCATCGTGTCCGTCGACGAGGGGGTGCGCGGTGACACCACGGCGGAGTCCCTGGGCGGGCTGCGGCCGGCGTTCGCATCGGACGGCACCATCACCGCCGGGACGGCGTCCCAGATCTCCGACGGGGCGTGTGCGGTGGTGGTGATGAGCAAGGCCAAGGCCGAGGAGCTCGGGCTCACCTGGCTGGCCGAGATCGGTGCCTCCGGGCAGGTCGCCGGTCCAGACTCGTCGTTGCAGCTGCAGCCGGCGAACGCGATCGCCAAGGCGTGCACCAAGGAGGGCATCGAGCCGGCCTCGCTGGATCTGGTCGAGATCAACGAGGCGTTCGCGGCCGTCGGCATCGCCTCTGCGCGGGCGCTCGGCGTCGCCGACGACAAGGTCAACGTCAACGGGGGTGCGATCGCCCTGGGCCACCCGGTGGGGATGTCCGGGGCCCGGATCGTGCTGCACCTGGCCCTCGAGCTCAAGCGCCGAGGCGGCGGCACCGGTGCGGCCGCCCTCTGCGGCGGCGGCGGCCAGGGCGATGCCCTCATCCTCCACGTCGCGGCCTGAGGGGGCCCCGGTGACATCGGTCGGTGGGCGTCGTTCGCGTGCCTCCGTGCCCGATCTGGTCGAGCGCGCCCGCAGCGGGGAGGCCCGGGCGGTGGCCCGCCTGATCTCCCTGGTCGAGGACGAGTCGCCGCTCCTGCGGGAGGTGATGGCCGGCCTCGCGCCGTACACCGGGAACGCGCAGATCGTCGGCATCACCGGCTCGCCCGGGGTCGGGAAGTCGACGTCGACCAACGCGCTGGTGAAGGCGCTGCGCGCCACCGGGAAGCGGGTGGGGGTGCTCGCCGTCGACCCGAGCTCGCCGTTCTCCGGGGGCGCGCTGCTCGGTGACCGGGTCCGGATGCAGGACCACGCGCTGGACCGGGATGTCTACATCCGCTCGATGGCCTCGCGCGGCCACCTCGGTGGGCTGTCCTGGTCGACCCCGCAGGCGCTGCGGGTGCTCGACGCTGCCGGCTGCGACGTCGTGGTCATCGAGACGGTGGGGGTCGGGCAGAGCGAGGTGGAGATCGCCGGCCTCGCGGACACCACGTTGGTGCTGGTCGCCCCCGGGATGGGTGACGGCATCCAGGCCGCGAAGGCCGGCATCCTGGAGATCGGCGACGTCTATGTGGTCAACAAGGCCGACCGCGACGGCGCCCAGACGGTGCGCCGGGACCTGCGCGCCATGATCGCCCTGGCCGAGCGCACCGAGGAGGGCTGGCGGCCGCCGATCGTGATGACGGTGGCGCAGACCGGCGACGGGGTCTACGACGTCGTGGAGAAGATCGACGCGCACCGGGTCTGGATGGAGAAGTCCGGCGAGCTGGAGCGGCGTCGGGTACGACGGGCGCGTGACGAGATCGAGGCGATCGCTGTGACCTCGCTGCGCAGGCGCTGGGGTGACGTGCACGCACGCACCGAGCTCGACGCGTTGGCCGAGCAGGTGGTGGCAGGCGCCTCCGACCCGTACGTCGCCGCCGACTCGCTCCTGGAGACCTACACCGAGCGGTAGACCGGTCGGCTCGAGCCGTCGGCCGAGGTGGCCGACGGCGACCTCTCACCGCGCCACGGCGCGGAGCATCAGGGCCGTCGGGGCCGGCTCGGCGGGGGCCCGGCGTCGTGGTCGGGGTGGCCGTGGGTGCGGCGCTGCTCCTTCAGGGACGCCTCGAACAGGTGCCGCCGACCGTCGGTGAGCGTGTCGCGGGCCTGCTTCTCGAAGTCGCGGAAGACCGACCAGTACGTGTCGTCGTACTCCTCGATGATCTGGAACGTCCAGTGGCCGGGGGTCACGTTGCGCCCGACCAGGTCGTGCTCGAGCCGGTCGGCCAGGTCGTGGTGCCTGGCCTTGCGCAGCAGCTCGACGCCCTCGCCGAGCTGGAAGTCGGCCGTGCCGGTGAGCTGGTGGAAGGAGTACAGGTGGCCCCGGGCGCGCTCGACGGTCTCCAGTGCCTCCGTGATCTTGCCCACCGCCTCGACCGTGTCCGCGCCGATGCCGTCCTCGTCGCCGGCCGTGCCGTCCTCGCTCATGGTCGCTTCGTACCCAGCGCGCGCGCCTCCACCACCTCGCCCCCGCTCTTTGCTACCAATGACGCATGAAGAAGCTGCTGGGCGTCGCTGCGATCGCCTTCGCGCTGTTCTACCTGCTGAGCCAGCCGCAGGGGGCCGCGGACGCGGTGCGGAGCGGCATCGGGCTGGTCGGCGACGCGTTCGACGCCCTGACCACCTTCATCACCGCGTTGTTCCGCTAGGCCAGGCGTGCCGAGGGGCCGGGCCGAGGAGAAGCGCGAGCGGCCCCGCAGACGAGGAGAGAGCTGGCTGAGCTGGCAGCGTAGTCGGCGAGTCAGCGCGAGGCTGCTGGAGTCCCCCGAGGACGCGGAGGTGATCGTCGACGAGGTGCATCACCACTGGGTGGTCTACACGCTGCCGGCGCTCGAGGCGGTGGCCGCCCTGGTGGTGCTGTATGTCTTCCTGTTGTCGTCGCCCCGGGTCGGCCCGCTGCTGCTCGCCGTGGCCGCGGCTCTGCTCGGGCATGCGGCCTGGCGGGCGCTCAACCTCTACATGGACGTCTTCGTGATCACCGACCTCCGGGTCTTCCGGGTCACCGGGGTGACGCCGCTGACGACGCGCAAGCAGGCCAGCACGCCGCTGTCGCGAATCCTGGACATCACGGTCAGCCAGCCGCCGCTGGGACTGCTGTTGGGCTACGGCCACTTCACGTTCGAGTCGGCGGCCCAGGAGCAGGGGCTGCGGGACATCCGGTTCGTCAACGACCCGATGCGCAGGGACAAGACGATCCAGAACCAGCAGATGGAGGTGCTGCGCAGACAGCGTCGCAACCCGCGCGGAGGCTGAACCGCGGCCGGCTCGACTACTGTCGCCACATGGCCAAGGGCGTGCGCAAGAAGCTGGCGTTCGACCCGATCGACGAGGCCGCCCGCCAGTGGGGGCTGCGCTGGGCGGCCGTGGACCAGATGCATGCGGTGACGTCGCTGATGCGGGTCCAGCAGCTGGTCCTCGCCGAACTCGACGAGATCCTGCGCCCGCACGGCCTGTCCTTCGCCCGCTATGAGGCGCTGGTGCTGCTCACCTTCTCGCGGACCGGGGAGCTGCCGCTGGGCAAGATGGGGGAGCGTCTGCAGGTGCATCCCACCTCCGTGACGTCCATCGTGGACCGGCTGGAGGCGGCCGGGCTCGTCGTCCGACGTCGGCACCCCGAGGATGGGCGGGCGGTCCTCGCGGGGATCACCGAGGCCGGGCGGACCGTGGTGGAGGCGGCGACCGCCGACCTGGTCGAGGCCCGCTTCGCGCTCGGCGACGTGCCGGTCGAGACGCTGCACGAGCTCTCGGAGATGCTGCGGCCGCTGCGCGCGGAAGCCGGAGACTTCTGAACCACTGGAAATTAGTAGGACGTCCTAGTATTCTGGGGTCTCATCCGACTTGGAGGCCCCATGACCACACCCCAGACCCTGTCCGGCACCGCGCCGCTGACCCCGGCCTCCGCAGCAGCGGCATCGGCCCGGGACCGCTGGCAGGAGCGCTACGCGCGCTCCCGCGTTCGCGACGCCGACTTCACCACCTTGTCCGGTGTGCCGGTCGAGCCCGCCTACGGGACCGATGACAGCGAGTGGCCAGGCGAGTTCCCGTTCACCCGCGGGCTCTACGCCACCGGCTACCGGGGGCGCGCGTGGACGATCCGGCAGTTCGCGGGCTTCGGCAACGCCCAGCAGACCAACGAGCGCTACAAGATGATCCTCAACCGCGGTGGCGGCGGGCTCTCGGTGGCGTTCGACATGCCGACCCTGATGGGCCGCGACTCCGACGACCCGAGGAGTCTCGGGGAGGTGGGGCACTGCGGCGTCGCCATCGACTCCGCCGCTGACATGGATGTCCTGTTCGGGGGCATCCCCCTCGCGGACACCACCACGTCGATGACGATCTCCGGCCCCGCGGTCCCGGTGTTCGCGATGATGCTGGTCAGCGCCGAGCGCCAGGGCATCGACGTCGGCACCCTGAACGGCACCCTGCAGACCGACATCTTCAAGGAGTACATCGCCCAGAAGGAGTGGCTCTTCCCTCCCCAGCCCCACCTGCGGCTGATCGGTGACCTGATGGAGCACTGCGCCGAGAAGATCCCCGCCTACAAGCCGATCTCGGTCTCCGGCTACCACATCCGCGAGGCCGGCTCCACCGCTGCGCAGGAGCTCGCGTTCACCCTCGCCGACGGATTCGGGTACGTCGAGCTCGGGCTGTCGCGCGGGATGGACGTCGACGCGTTCGCGCCTGGCCTCTCGTTCTTCTTCGACAGCCACCTCGACTTCTTCGAGGAGATCGCGAAGTTCCGGGCAGCTCGCCGGATCTGGGCGACCTGGCTGCGCGACGTCTACGGCGCCCAGAGCGAGAAGGCGCAGTGGCTGCGCTTCCACACCCAGACCGCCGGCGTCTCGCTGACCGCCCAGCAGCCCTACAACAACGTGGTGCGCACCGGCGTCCAGGCCCTCGCCGCCGTGCTCGGAGGGACCAGCTCCCTGCACACCAACGCGCTCGACGAGACCCTGGCACTGCCCTCGGAGCAGGCCGCCGAGATAGCACTGCGCACCCAGCAGGTGATCATGGAGGAGACCGGCGTCGTGAACGTCGCCGACCCGCTCGGCGGGTCGTGGTTCGTGGAGGCGCTGACCGACCGCATCGAGGCCGAGACCTACGAGATCTTCGACCGCATCCTCGCCATGGGCGGTTCGACGCTCTCCTCGCGTGACCACGCCGGGCTCGCGTCCGCCGTACGCTCCGGGGGGCTGCCGATGACCCACGGCATCCTGACCGGCATCGAGGAAGGGTGGTTCACCTCGGAGATCGCCGACTCTGCGTTCGCCTACCAGGTGGCGCTGGAGAAGGGCGAGAAGCGGATCGTCGGCGTGAACTGTCACGAGGAGTCCGTCACCCACGACCTGGAGATCCTGCGGGTGTCCCACGAGGTCGAGGTGGACCAGGTCAGCGAGCTGACCGCACGCAAGGCCGCACGGGACGCCACCGCCGTCCAGGCCGCTCTGGCCCGGCTCGTCGCGGTCGCGCGCACGGAGGAGAACATGATCCCGGCGATGCTGGACGCCTGTCGCGTCGAGGCCACGCTGGGGGAGATCTGCGACGTGCTGCGCCAGGAGTGGGGCGAGTACCGCGAGCCGGCCCGCTTCTAGCGCTCACCCTGGTGCGGTCCGGGTGGGGCGATCGGACAAGATAGGGCCATGAGCCAGCAGCCGTTCTCGCGACCAGGTGCCGTCGACCTGTCCGCCCTCAAGCGACCCGTCACGCCTCCCCCCGCGGGTGGTGCTGCGCCCTCCGGCAGTGCGGGCGCCTACTCCGTGGTCCTCGACGAGCGCAACATCCAGGCCGAGCTCGAGGCGTCGATGAGCGCACCGGTGCTGCTGGTGGTCTACTCGCCGACCCAGGCTCCCTCCAGCGCACGGATGGCTGACGACCTCGAGGTGCTCGCCGACGAGTTCGCCGGAAGCTTCCTGCTCGGCAAGGTCGATGTGGACACGTCCCCACAGCTCGCGCAGGCGCTGCAGGTGCCCTCGGTGCCACTGGTGGCGCTGGTCGTCCAGGGCCGGATGATGCCGCTCCTCCAGGACGCGCCGCCGCTGGCCGAGCTGCGGCAGCTGCTCAACCAGGTGCTGCAGCAGATGGCGACCCAGGGGGTGACCGGACGGCACCAGCCCCGCACCGCGGGGGCGGTCGCCGCCGAGCCCGACGAGGAGTACGTCGATCCGCGCTACGCGCCGGCCCAGGACGCGCTCGCCGCCGGTGACCTCGACGGCGCCGTTGCCGAGTACCAGAAGCTCGTGGACGCGAACCCGGCCGACACGGAGGCCGCCGGCGGTCTGGCGATGGCCAGGCTGCTGCGACGCACGCATGACGTCGACGCATCCGCCGCCCGGGCCGCGGCGGCCGAGCGTCGCGACGACGTCGACGCCCAGACCCTCGTCGCCGACCTGGACCTGGTCGGCGGACACGTCGAGGATGCCATCGCCAGGCTGATCGACCTCGTCCGTCGTACGGCGGGGGAGGAGCGAGACCAGGTGCGCACCCACCTGCTCGGGCTGTTCGCCGCCCTCGGCAACGACGACCCGCGGGTCCTCAAGGGCCGACAGCAACTTGCCTCTGCCCTGTTCTAGCCGGGTATGTCCTTTCAGGGCTACGGTGAGCCATGATCGGCACCCCGGAGCTCATGGTGATGCTGTTCATGGTGCTGGCTCCCGTCGCCGGCGTCTACTGCGCCTACTGGGTGGTCCGGCTCGCGGTCCGGCACGGCATGGAGGACGTGCACCGCCGAGCCCCCGGGTCCGCGCTCTCGACGGGGCTGGGGTCCGCACCCGGAGACGCCCGGCAGGTCGACCGGGCTGAACCCACCTGACCCCCACCCCTCACCCCTCACCCCCCGGGCTGCCGAGTCGGCGCATCCGCAGGGCCCCGGGGGGCCGAGTCGGCGCATCCGCAGGGCCCCGGGCTGCCGAGTCGGCGCGTCCGCAGGGCCCCGGGCTGCCGAGTGGTCCGGGTGTCACATCGGCAGGGACCGGTACGTCATCCTGGTGACGGACCCGACGAGAGGGAGGAGGAGGTGACCGTGAGCGACGAGGACCTTCTGGCCGAGCGGTTCGAGGAGCACCGGACCCGGCTGACGGCGATGGCCTACCGGATGCTGGGCTCCACCGGACCCGCCGACGACGCGGTCCAGGAGGCCTGGATCCGGCTGAGCCGCTCGGGGGCGGAGAACATCGAGAACCTCGGCGGCTGGCTCACGACCGTGGTGACCCGGGTCTGCCTGGACATGCTGCGAGCGCGCACGGCCCGCCGTGAGGAGCTTGTGGACATCGCGCAACCGGCCGTGACCCAGGACGACAGCGGTCACCCGGAGCACGAGGCCGTGCTGGCGGACGCGGTGAGCGACGCCCTGCTCGTCGTACTGTCCACCCTGGCGCCCGCCGAGCGGCTCGCGTTCGTGCTCCACGACCTGTTCGCGATGCCGTTCGAGGAGATCGCCCGGATCCTCGGGCGTACGTCGACCGCGACCCGTCAGCTGGCCAGCCGTGCCCGGCGGCGGGTTCAGTCACCGGAGCGGACACTCGAGGCCGACCGAACGGTCCAGGGCCGGGTCGTGGACGCCTTCCTGACCGCCTCGCGGACCGGCGACCTCGAGGAGCTCGTCTGGCTGCTGCACCCCGACGCCGTGCTGCGCACCGATGGCGCCGCGGTGCGGATCGGCGCGGTGCCGCAGACCACCGGAGCACGAGCGGTCGCCGAGACGTTCGCCGGACGCGCACAGGCCGCCCGTCCCGCGACCCTCGACGGCTTCCCGGCAGCGGTGTGGACGGTGCGCGGCCGGCCGAAGGTTGTCTTCGGCTTCACGGTCGTGGACGGGCGGATCGCGGAGATCGAGCTGCTGGCCGACCCCGAGGTGCTGGCGACGCTCGACGTGGTCGCCGGCTCAGCGGCGTCCTGACTCGGTGTACGCCGGCCCGCCCGGCCCGTCGAGCGTCCGCAGCGCGGACTCGATCCGACGGGCGGTGAAGTCCGCGCAGTGCTCGTAGACCTCCTGGAGTGTGCAGAACTGCGCCGACCGGATCTCCCGGGCCTCCAGCACCGCGTGCTCGAGGACCGAGGGGTCGCGCACGCCGCCGTCGAACACCAGGCACAAGGCGTCGTCCCAGCCGCTCCAGGGGGGCAGCCAGTCGGTCAGCAACAGCGACCCGGTGTCGACCTCGAGTCCAAGCTCCTCCTCGAGCTCGCGGGACACCGCCTCGCGGGGGGACTCGTTCACCTCGACCACCCCGCCGGGCAGGTCCCAGTCGGCCTTGTAGGTGAGCCGACACACCAGCACCCGGCCCTCCGGGTCGCGCACCAGCATCTGCGCGATGGCGCGCTTGCGCGGCAGGAAGGAGTTGAGCAGGGACCGGAACCCCCGCGCGTCACCGGCCGGCGGGTCGGTGGCGAGCCGCGCGAGCACCACCCGGTCCGCCCGGCCGTCGTCGACGGCCCGGTGCCCGCGCAGGACGCCCTCGCGGCGCAGGCCGGCCCGGGTCGCGTTGCGCACACCCCGCTCGTTCGCGGGGTCGACGAGGGCCTCCACCCGGTCCAGGCCGATCGCCTGGAACGCGTGGTCGACCACCAGCCGCAGCGCGCGGGTGGCATAGCCCTGGCCGGTGAACTCCGGGGCCAGCTCCCAGGCGAGCCGCCCGCGGCCGTCCGGATGCTCGGTCAGGCTCACCGAGCCGACCTCGGCGTCGCGGTGGGCGACCGCGAAGCGGTGCACGCCGGGTGCGCTGTCGGACCCGGAGCGCTGGCGGACCACGACCACGCCGTCAGTCAGCGCGGGCCCGTCCGGCGGCCAGGCCGGACGCTCGGGCGACCCGGTCGGCTCGGACATCAGCTCGGTCGTAGCCAGATGGTCGCCAGCGGCGGGACGGTGACGGAGGCGGCGGCCGGCTGGCCGTGCTGGGGTCCCTCGGTCGCCTGCACGAGGCCCAGGTTCCCGACCCCGGAGCCGCTGTAGAACTCGGCGTCGGTGTTGAGCACCTCCGACCACGAGCCGGTCCTCGGCAGACCGAGCCGATACTCGTGATGGGGTACGGCGGAGAAGTTCGCGACGCACACCAGCGGGCCGTCGCCGGCGTACTTCGGGTTGCGGATGAAGCTGAACACGTTGTTGCTCGAGTCGTTGGCGTCGATCCACTCGAACCCGGATCCCTCGTTGTCCAACGACCACAGGGCCGAGGTCTCGCGATAGATGCGGTTCATGTCCCGCACCAGCGAGTGCACGCCCCGGTGGTCCGCGTTGTCCAGGAGCCACCAGTCCAGCTCGCGGCTCTCGGCCCACTCCGACTCCTGGCCGAACTCGGAGCCCATGAACAGCAGCTGCTTGCCGGGGTGGGCCCACATGTAGGCGAGGAACGTGCGAAGGTTCGCCAGCTGCCGCCACCGGTCACCGGGCATCTTGCGCAGCAGGGACCCCTTGCCGTGCACGACCTCGTCGTGGCTGATCGGCAGCACGTAGTTCTCGGAGTAGGCGTAGACGAGGGAGAACGTCATCTGCCCGTGGTGGTACTGCCGGTGCACCGGGTCGTTCTGCACGTAGCCGAGGCTGTCGTGCATCCAGCCCATGTTCCACTTGAACCCGAAGCCCAGGCCGCCGAGGTGTGTCGGCCGGGTGACGCCTGGCCAGGACGTCGACTCCTCGGCGACGGTGATGGCGCCGGGGACGCGCCGGTAGGCGGTTGCGTTCATCTCCTGCAAGAAGGAGACGGCCTCGAGGTTCTCACGACCGCCGTACACGTTGGGGCTCCACTGGCCGTCCTCGCGTGAGTAGTCCAGGTAGAGCATCGAGGCGACCGCGTCCACGCGCAGGCCGTCCATGTGGAACTCCTCGAGCCAGTACAACGCGTTGGAGACGAGGAAGTTGCGTACCTCCTTGCGCCCGAAGTTGAAGACGTAGGTGCCCCAGTCCGGGTGCTCCCCACGGGACGGGTTCGGGTCCTCGTAGAGCGGGGTGCCGTCGAACCGGGCCAGCGCGAACTCATCCTTGGGGAAGTGCGCCGGCACCCAGTCGACGAGGACGCCGATGCCGGCCTGGTGCAGCCGGTCCACCAGGTGCCGCAGCCCGTCCGGGTCCCCGAACCGTGCGGTGGGCGCGAAGTAGGAGGTGACCTGGTAGCCCCACGAGCCCCCGAACGGGTGCTCCATCACGGGCATGAACTCGACATGGGTGAAGCCGGTCTCGACCAGGTAGGGGACGAGCTCCTCGGCGAGCTCGACGTAGGACCTCCCGCGCCGCCACGAGCCCAGGTGCATCTCGTAGACCGACATCGGGCGCTCGTGGGCGCCGCCCTGCTGCCGGGCGTCCATCCACGCGCCGTCACCCCAGGTGTAGGTCGACTCGAAGACCATGGATGACTGGGCCGGCGGCACCTCGGCGGCGAACGCCATCGGGTCGGCCTTCTCGCGCCACTGGTCGTCCGCGCCGAGGACCACGAACTTGTAGCGGCAGCCGGACCTGACCTCGGGCACGAACAGCTCCCAGACGCCCGAGACGCCGAGCGCCCGCATCGGGTGCTCCCGACCGTCCCAGCTGTTGAAGTCGGCCTTCACCCGCAGGCCCTTCGCGTTCGGCGCCCAGACCGCGAAGGACGTGCCGACCACGGGCCCACCGACGCCGTCGTAGGTGTGCACGTGCGCGCCGAGCACGTCCCAGAGACGTTCGTGGCGGCCCTCGTTGATGAGGTGCAGGTCGATGTCCCCGAGGGTCGGCAGATAGCGGTAGGCGTCGTCCACCAGCATCGGAGCGCCACCCGCGTAGGTCACCTCGAGGCGGTAGTCCGGCACCTCGGGTACGTCGACCACGCCGGCCCAGATGCCTTCGTGCTCGTGCTCGAGGAGGTAGCGCCCGTCACTGGAGACGACGACGACGGACTCGGCCAACGGCCGGAAGGTACGCACCGTGACGGCTCCGTCGTGGGGGTGAGCGCCCAGCACACCGTGCGGGTTGCCGTGCCTGCCGTTGACGACGAGATCGAGGATGGACCTGTCGAGGGGAAGGACCGTGCGGGTCTTGCTCATGCGGTGTTCGCCTCCGAGGTGGTGTCGGGTACTTCGACCGTGCCGGCGTGGCTGCTCTTCGTGGTCTCCTGGGCCGCCTGGGTGAGGCGGGCGATCGCACCGAGCGGGATCGGCAGCCAGCTCGGACGGTTGCGGGCCTCGTAGACGGCTTCGTAGACGGCCTTGTCCGCGATGTAGGCGCGCAGCACCGTCTCCTGGTGCGCCGAGAGCCCGCCCCCCGACGTTCGTCCGCTGTTGTCGGTGTAGCCGCGCAGGAAGGCCGACTGGTTGCGGTCGGCCCACTCCGCGGCCCGGAACGCGATCTGCCGGTTGGCCTGCTCGTCGGCATGGAAGTCGTCGATCACGGCGTGCGCTGCATAGTCGAAGGACCGCAGCATGCCGGCGACGTCACGCCAGACCAGGTCCGGCTTCACCCGCTCGGCCAGCGGCTTCGCGGGCTCCCCCTCGAAGTCCACGATCTTCCAGCCCTTCACGGTGCGCAGGGTCTGGCCGAGGTGGAAGTCGCCGTGCACGCGCTGCGCGGTCGCGCTCTGCCCGGCCCCGGCGAGCTCGGTGACCTCGCGGAACGTGCGCCGCAGGCCGTCGGCGTGCACCTCCAGCTCTGGTACGACGGCCAGCGCGGCGTCGAGCCGGGCGGTCATCGCCTGCGACAGCGCCTCGAGGTCCTCGGCCCCCCACGACTCGGTGGGGAACCGCTCGGCCAGCACGTCGTGCACCTGCGCGGTGGCCAGCCCCAGCCGCTCGGCCTCGCCGGCGAAGTCGCCCCCGACCTCGTCGGCGTGCAGGTCGGCCTCCGCGAACAGGTCGCGGACGCTCGCCAGGGCGAGGTCCCACCCGTCGCTGGCGGTGCGCAGGAACTGCTGCAGCATCGCCAGCTGCATCGGCTCCTGTGCACCGTCGCCCGTGTCGGCGGCGAGCTCCACCCAGCCGTAGAGCGACGCGACGTGGTCGCTGCCCTGCTCCGTGAGCGCGCGGTGGATGACCACGTCGGGGTTGCGGCCCGGCGTCACCTTGCGGAACACCTTCATCAGCGAGTCGTCGCCGAAGGCCACCGAGGAGTTGCTCTGCTCACCCGAGAACAGCGTCGAGTGCACGTCCACGTCGAGGTCGTGACCGGGCAGCCGGAAGAACGTCAGCTCCCCTGCCTGGTGGGGCGTCTCGGGATCCGCCTCCGCGAACGCCCGCAACCAGAGGTCGGTGGCGAACCGGTCGTGGAGCGCGTCGTAGGCGTGCACGGCACCGAGATCCGCGTCCTCCCAGGACCCGACCCCGGCGTGTTCGAGGCGGTCCTGCGGCTCGCGGTAGCAGGCCAAGGGCACCTGGTAGGTGTCGGTCCCACCGTCGTCGTAGGCGAGCGTCACCAGCTCGACGCTGACCCGAGGACCGTCGGCGGGTTCCTCGGTCGTGTCTGCGAGGCCCTCGAGGAGGCCGGCCCGGTGCACGTCGACGACGCGGAAGCCACGCCCCTTGCCTCCGAACCAGCGGGCGGTCCCGATGTAGTCCTGGAGGGCCTCGACGGCTGCGGGGTCCATGGCGCCGGTCACGGGCGGCTCCCCTCGTCGGGGGCAGGGAGTCGGAACCAGTAGAACCCGTAGGCGCCCAGGGTGAGCAGGTAGGGCAGCTCGCCGATCACCGGAAACCGGACGCCGCCGAGCAGCTCGATGGGCGCGACGCCTTCGTAGCGGCGCAGGTCGAGCTCGACGGGCTGCGGGAAGCGGGACAGGTTGTTCACGCAGAGCACGCTGTCACGGACCTCCTGTCCGGTCTCGGGGTCCTTCGCGACGTGCTCGCGGACATAGCTGAGCACGCTGGGGTTGGAGCCGCCGAGGTCGGTGAAGTCGCCGAGCCCGAAGGCGGGGTGCTTCTTGCGCGAGTGGATCATCCGGCGGGTCCAGTGCAGCAGCGAGGAGGCGTTCTCCAGCTCCGTCTCCACGTTCACCCGCTGGTAGCCGAACACCGGGTCCTGGATGGGCGGGAGGTGCAGCCGGCCGGGGTTCGCGCTCGAGAAGCCGGCGTTGCGGTCCGGCGCCCACTGCATCGGGGTCCGCACCCCGTCCCGGTCACCGAGCCAGATGTTGTCGCCCATCCCGATCTCGTCGCCGTAGTAGAGGACCGGCGACCCGGGGAGGGACAGCAGCAGGGCGGTGAACAGCTCCATGGTGTTGACGTCGTTGTCCAGCAGAGGTGCGAGCCGACGGCGGATGCCGATGTTCGCCTTCATCCGCGGGTCCTTGGCGTACTCGCCCCACATGTAGTCGCGGTCCTCGTCGGCGACCATCTCGAGAGTCAGCTCGTCGTGATTGCGCAGGAAGATGCCCCACTGGCAGTTGGCCGGGATGGCCGGCGTCTGCTCGAGGATCTCCGAGATCGGGAAGCGCGACTCCCGGCGCACCGCCATGAAGATCCGCGGCATCACCGGGAAGTGGAAGCACATGTGACACTCGTCGCCGCCGCTCTCCATGTCGCCGAAGTAGTCGACGACGTCGGAGGGCCACTGGTTGGCCTCGGCGAGAAGGACCCGGTCGGGGTAGTGCTCGTCGATGTAGCGACGCACCGACTTGAGGAACTCGTGGGTCTCCTTGAGGTTCTCGCCGCTGGTGCCGGGCCGCTCGTAGAGATAGGGGACGGCGTCGAGCCGGAACCCGTCGATCCCCATGTCCAGCCAGAACGACAGCGCTTCGTACATCGCCTCATGGACCTTGGGGTTGTCGAAGTTGAGGTCCGGCTGGTGGCTGTAGAAGCGGTGCCAGAAGTACTGCTGACGCAGCGGGTCCCACGTCCAGTTGGACGGCTCGGTGTCGACGAAGATCACCCGGGCGTCCTGGTAGAGCTCGTCGGTGTCCGACCACACGTAGAAGTCGCCGTAGGGGCCGTCGGGATCCTCGCGACTGGCCTGGAACCACGGGTGCTGGTCCGAGGTGTGGTTCATGACGAAGTCGATGATCACCCGGATGCCGCGCTCGTGGGCCTCGTCGAGGAAGTGGTGGAAGTCCTCGACGGTGCCCACCTCGGGCAGGATGTTGGTGTAGTCGGCCACGTCGTAGCCGCCGTCGCGCAGCGGCGAGGACATGAACGGCGGGACCCACAGGCAGTCGACGCCCAGCCAGGCCAGGTAGTCGAGCTTCTCGACGAGGCCCTTGAAGTCCCCGATCCCGTCGCCGTTGCTGTCCTTGAAGGACCGCACCAGCACCTCGTAGAACACGGCCGTCTTGAACCAGTCCGGCTGCTGCGGCACCTCGGCGTCGACGGCCTCCCCCGATGCCACGCCCGGCGACGGGACCGCCGAGCTGCTTGCCTGCTGGGTCACTGCTGGGGCCTCCGGACGGTCAGGATGTGCGCGGGCTCGACGTAGGGGTCCAGGCGCACGTAGTTGGCCTCGCCCCAGGTCCACGACTGGTCGGTGAGCTCGTCGTGGACGGTGAGCTGGTCGGACCAGTCCAGGCCGAGCGCGGGCATGTTGAGGTGCACCGTGGTCTCCCGGGTGCCGTGGGGGTCGACGTTGACGACCACGATGACGGTGTCCTCGCCACCCTCGGCCCGGTCGCTGTGCACCGACTTGGAGAAGACCAGGATGGCGTCGTCGTCGCTGGAGTGCACGACCAGGTTGCGCAGCCGTTGCAGCGCGGGGTGCGCCCGGCGAATCTCGTTGAGCCGCGTCAGGTACGGCGCCAGCGTGCGACCCTCGGCCTCGGCTGCGTCCCAGTCCCTGATCCTGATCTGGAACTTCTCGGTGTCGAGGTACTCCTCGCTCCCCGGCTTGACGGCGACGTGCTCGAACAGCTCGTAGCCGGCGTAGACGCCCCAGCTCGGGGAGCCCATGGAGGCGAGCACGGCCCGGATCTTGAACGCCGCGGGACCGCCGTACTGGAGGAAGGCGTGCAGGATGTCGGGGGTGTTCACGAAGAAGTTGGGGCGCATCACCGGCGACGTCTCGTGCGAGACCTCGTTGAGGTACTCAGCGAGCTCCCACTTCGCGGTCCGCCAGGTGAAGTAGGTGTAGGACTGCTGGAAGCCGACGGTGCCGAGCGCGCGCATCATGGCCGGCTTGGTGAACGCCTCGGCGAGGAAGATCACGTCCGGGTCCGTCCTGCGCACCTCGCCGAGCAGCCACTCCCAGAACTCGACCGGCTTCGTGTGCGGGTTGTCCACGCGGAACACCCGGACGCCGTGCGACATCCACATCCGGACGATCCGCAGCACCTCGTTGTAGATGCCCTCCGGGTCGTTGTCGAAGTTGATCGGATAGATGTCCTGGTACTTCTTCGGGGGGTTCTCCGCATAGGCGATCGAGCCGTCGGCGCGGGTGGTGAACCACTCGGGGTGGCTGGTCACCCACGGGTGGTCCGGAGCCGCCTGCAGCGCGAGGTCCAGGGCCACCTCGAGGCCGAGCTCGTTGGCGCGGCGCACGAAGTCGTCGAAGTCGTCGATGGTCCCGAGGTCCGGGTGGATGGCGTCGTGGCCGCCCTCGGCGGAGCCGATCGCCCACGGCGACCCCGTGTCGTCCGGCCCGGGGTTCAAGGTGTTGTTGCGGCCCTTCCGGTTCACCCTGCCGATCGGGTGGATGGGCGGCAGGTAGATGATGTCGAAGCCCATCGCGGCGACGGCGTCGAGGCGCTTCGCCGCGGTGCCGAAGGTGCCGGAGACGACCTTCCCGCTGGCCTGGTCGACGTACGCGCCCTCGGAGCGCGGGAAGAACTCGTACCACGAGCCGTAGAGCGCCCGCTCGCGGTCCGCGAAGAACGGGTAGGGACCCTCGCTGGTGACCAGCTCCCGCAACGGACTGGTGGCGAGCACCGCGTCCACCTCCGCAGACACGGCGGCGCTGTAGCGCACCGACTCCGGTCGGGCGCTGTCGCGCACCGCGGTGACCGCGTCGGCCAGGACCGTGCGGCCCTTGGACCGCTTCGGGAGCTGGTCGATGACCCGCTCGAGCAGCAGCGCACCCTCGGTGAACATGAGCTCGACGTCGATGCCGGCCGGGATCTTGATCTCGGCGTCGTGCCGCCACGTGGCGATCGGGTCGCCCCAGCCCTCGATCGCGAACGCCCAGCGACCCTGCTGGTCGGGGGTGACCTCGGCGTGCCAGAGGTCCGGCTCGTGCGGGTCCTTGGTCATCGGCGTCCGCGGCCGACGCTTGCCGTCCGGTGCCGTGAGCACCACGTCGGCGCTCAGCGCGTCGTGTCCCTCGCGGAAGACGAGGGCACTCACCGGGAAGCTCTCACCGACCGTCGCCTTGGCGGGATAGCGACCGCCCTCGATGACAGGGGTGACCGCCATGATGGGAATTCGTCCGACCATGCGCACAACGTACCGTGCTCGTGCCGCCGCGGACGCGCGCGTCTGACGTAGGACGGACCGCGCAGGGTCGCGACGCTTTGGATCGTTCAAGTCCGCTGGGCTATCGTTCTCCAGTGAGAGCGATCCGTCGATTCATCGTCCGCCCCGTCCTGCCCGCCTCCCTCCAGGCCCTCGGCGAGCTGGCCGGCAACCTGCGCTGGTCCTGGCACCCCGAGACGCAGGACCTCTTCGCCGACGTGGACGCCTCGGCCTGGGAGGCCTCCGGGCACGACCCGGTCCGGATGCTCGGTGCGGTGCCGATGCGGCGGCTGGAGGACCTGGCGGCCGATGAGGCCTTCCTGCGGCGGCTGGCAGCGGCCCGGGCGGATCTCCAGGAGTATCTCACCGGGGACCGGTGGTACCAGCACCTCTCCAGCGCAGACACCCCCGCGCCTCGGGCGATCGCCTACTTCTCCCCGGAGTTCGGCATCACCGCCGTGCTGCCGCAGTACTCCGGCGGACTGGGCATCCTCGCCGGCGACCACCTCAAGACCGCCAGCGACCTCGGGGTCCCCATCACGGGCGTCGGCCTGATGTACCGCCACGGCTACTTCCGTCAGTCGCTGTCCAGGGACGGCTGGCAGCAGGAGACCTACCCGGTGCTGGACCCGGACGGGCTGCCGCTCTCGCTGCTGCGCGAGCCGGACGGCTCGGTGGCGAAGATCGAGGTCGGCCTGCCCGGCGACGAGTCCCTGACCGCCCGGATCTGGGTGGCCCAGGTGGGCAGGGTGCCGCTGCTGATGCTCGACTCCGACGTCGAGGAGAACAGCGAGCTCATCCGCACGGTGACCGACCGGCTGTACGGCGGCACCACCGAGCATCGGCTGCGCCAGGAGATGCTGCTCGGCATCGGCGGCGTGCGGGCCATCAGGTCCTACTGCCGGCTGACCGGCGCCGCGGAGCCGGAGGTCTTCCACACCAACGAGGGCCACGCGGGGTTCCTCGGTCTGGAGCGGATCCGCGAGCTCACCGAGGACGCGGGACTCACCTTCGAGGCCGCGCTCGAGGTGTCACGGGCGGGCACCGTCTTCACCACCCACACGCCGGTGCCGGCGGGCATCGACCGCTTCCCGCGCGACCTGGTCCAGCAGTACTTCGGTGGAGACAACTCCTGTCGCGGTGTGCCGGTCGAGAAGATCCTCGCCCTCGGGTCCGAGGACTATCCGGGCGGCGACCCGTCCATGTTCAACATGGCCGTGATGGGCTTCCGGCTCGCCCAGCGGGCCAACGGCGTCTCCCAGCTGCATGGCGTCGTCAGCCGGGGCATGTTCGGGGGCCTGTGGCCCCAGTTCGACGCCGAGGAGCGGCCGATCGGCTCGATCACCAACGGCGTGCACGCCCCGACCTGGGTGGCCCGCGAGATCTTCGAGCTCGCTCGTTCCCACGGCGCACGTCCCGGCCCGGGCCCGGACGCAGACAGCCCGAGCCTGGTGTTCGACGTGGTCGACAAGGTCCCCGGCAAGGAGATCTGGGACACCAAGCGGGTGCTGCGCCAGCGCCTCGTCGACGACGCGCGCGTCCGGCTGCGTGCGTCCTGGAAGCAGCGTGGGGCCGCCCCGGCCGAGGTCAAGTGGGTCGACTCGGCGCTGGACGCCGACGTCCTCACCATCGGCTTCGCGCGCCGCGTGCCGTCGTACAAGCGGCTGACGCTGATGCTCCGCGACCCCGAGCGCCTCAAGCGGCTGCTGCTGCATCCCGAGCGGCCGGTGCAGCTGGTGATCGCCGGCAAGTCGCACCCGGCCGACGAGGGCGGCAAGAAGCTGATCCAGGAGATCGTGCGCTTCTCCGACGACCCGGAGGTCCGGCACCGCATCGTGTTCCTGCCGAACTACGACATCGCGATGGCCCAGCCGCTCTATCCCGGTTGCGACGTGTGGCTGAACAACCCGCTGCGGCCTTACGAGGCATGTGGCACCTCCGGGATGAAGGCGGCGCTGAACGGTGGTCTCAACCTGTCCATCCTCGACGGCTGGTGGGACGAGTGGTACGACGGCAACAACGGGTGGTCTATCCCGTCGGCCGACGGCGTCGACGACCCGGACCACCGAGACGACATCGAGGCCGAGGCGCTCTACGACCTGATCGAGAACGAGGTAGCACCCAGGTTCTACGACGAGGACGCCGAGGGCACGCCGGTGCGCTGGCTGGAGATGGTCCGGCACACGATGAAGTCGCTCGGCCCCAAGGTGCTCGCGGACCGGATGGTGCGCGACTACGTCACCCAGCTCTACACCCCCGCCGCGCGCAGCTCCCGCATCCTGAACGGCGACTACGTCGGGGCGGCGGAGCTCGCCGACTGGAAGCGCCGCGTGCGTGCGGGCTGGTCGGCGGTGGCGGTCGACCACATCGAGTCCAGCGGTGTCACCGACGCGCCCGAGCTGGGGCAGACCCTCGAGGTCTCGGCGTTCGTGTCCCTGGGCGACCTGTCGGTCGAGGACGTCGAGGTCCAGGTCGTGCACGGCCGGATCCAGCACGAGGACGACCTCGTGGACACCTCGGTCGCTCACCTCCAGCACGTCGAGACCTACGAGGGCGGCCGGCACCGGTTCGCGGGTCGGGTCGTCCTGGCTACCACCGGTCCGTTCGGGTACACGGTCCGGGTGCTGCCCCGCAACCCGCACCTCGCCTCCGCAGCAGAGCTGGGCCGGGTCACCCTCCCGTCCTACTGACCGACCCCGCCGCACCCGCCGCACCCGCCGCACCCCCGCCGCACCCGCCGCACCCCCGCCGCACCCGCCGGGGCGTCGTCGTCTCCTGCCCGATGCCTGCCGAGTCGGCCCGTCCGCCGGCGGTGAACCGGTCGAGTCGGCCCGTCCGCTGGCGGTAACCCGGTCGAGTCGGCCCGTCCGCCGGCGGTGAACCGGTCGAGTCGGCCCGTCCGCTGGCGGGCCTCAGCCCTGCGGATGCGCCGGCTCGGCGGGGTCAGCCCTGCGGATGCGCCGGCTCGGCGGGCGTCAGCCCTGCGGATGCACCGACTCGGCCAAGGGCGGATGCGCCGGCTCGGCGGGGGTCAGAGCTCCCGGAGGACGACGAGCGAGCGTGGCTCGATCTCGATGACCTCGCCGGCGGAGACCCGCTCGCCCACGAGGTGGCCGGAGTCCGTGCTCAGCACAACCTCGCCGGTGCTCACCCACTGGTTGCGGGGCAGCTTGACCTTGCCCGGCTCGCTGTCTGCGTTGAACCACGTGAGGAAGGACGCGTCGAACAGCCGCTCGCCGCGGGGGCCCGGATCTCGCAGTGGGTTGCCGGAGACGAACATCCCGAACGTCCGCAGCCGGTCGTCGAACCAGTCGGCCTCGGTCATCTCGCGACCCCCGGGGTGCATCCACGCCAGGTCCTTGGGGCCGCCCTCCTGGGTCGGGCGGCCCTCCAGGTAGTGCCGTTGCCGCAGGGCCGGGTGTTCGCGCCGCAGTCGAAGCGCCGCCCGGGTCACCTCCAGCAGGTCCAGCCAGCCGTCGTCGACCCAGTCCAGCCACGACACCTCGTTGTCCTGCGAGTAGGCGTTGTTGTTGCCGCGTTGCGTCCGGCCCCGCTCGTCACCGGCAGTGATCATCGGCACGCCGGTCGACAGGCACAGCGTGGCCATCAGGTTCGCCGCCTGCTTGTGCCGCAGCGCGAGGACCGTCGGGTCCTGGGTCTCTCCCTCCACACCACAGTTCCACGACCGGTTGTTGTCGGTGCCGTCGCGGTTCAGCTCGAGGTTCGCCTCGTTGTGCTTGTGGTTGTAGCTGACCAGGTCGCGCAACGTGAACCCGTCGTGCGCGGTCACGAAGTTGACCGAGGCGTACGGCGACCGGCCGTCGTCCGCGTACAGGTCGCTCGACCCGGACACCCGGCTGGCGATGTCGCGGATGCCGCCGGACTGCAGCCTCCAGAAGTCGCGGACGGTGTCGCGATACTTGTCGTTCCACTCAACCCACGGCGGCGGGAACCTCCCGACCTGGTAGCCGTCCATGCTCGCGTCCCACGGCTCGGCGACGAGCTTCACGTGTCGCAGAACCGGGTCCTGCCCGATGGTCGTGATGAAGTGCCCGCCGAGGTCGACCTGGTGGCCGGTGCGAGCGAGCGCGGGCGCGAGGTCGAAGCGGAAGCCGTCCACGTGCATCTCGGTGACCCAGTAGCGCAGCGAGTCGAGGATCAGCCGCAACGCGGGGGGATGGGCGGCGTCCAGGGTGTTGCCGCACCCGGTGACGTCGAAGTACGTCGCGCCGTCGTTGACCCAGTCGACGTGCTTGTAGTACCCGACGTCGTCGAGGCCACGGAAGCTCAGCGTCGGGCCGAGCGGGCCACCCTCGGCCGTGTGGTTGTAGACCACGTCGAGGATCACCTCGATGCCAGCGGCGTGCAACGTCCGCACCATGGCCTTGAACTCGGTGACCTGCTCGCCGCGGTCCCCAGCGGAGCTGTAGGCGTTGTGCGGTGCGAAGAAGCTGATGGAGTTGTAGCCCCAGTAGTTCGTCAGCCCCACCGCAGCGAGGTCCGGCTCCGGCACGCTCTGGTGCACGGGCAACAGCTCGACCGCGGTGACGCCGAGGTCCCTGAGGTAGGCCACGGAGGCGTCGGACGCGAGACCGGCGTAGGTACCACGGATCGCCTCGGGCACGTCTGGGTGCAGCCGGGTGAAGCCCTTGACGTGCAGCTCGTAGACCACGGTGTCGGCCCATGACGTGCGCGGCCGGACCTGCTCGTCCGTGCCCCAGTCGAAGTCGTCGAGCACCACGACCGAGCGAGACACGTACGGCGCCGAGTCGACCTCGTCGCGCGGACCCCGCTGCGCGGGCCGGCTGCGCTCACGGCTGCTGTCCGACGGCCGCCGGTAGCCGTAGATGGGCCCGTCCGCCGCGACCGCCCCGCTGACCGCCGCAGCGTACGGATCCAGGAGGAGCTTGGCCGGGTTGAACATCCGGCCCCGCGCCGGCTCCCACGGACCGTCCGCACGGAAGCCGTAGCGCTGACCCGGTGACACCCCGGGCACCGCCCCGTGCCAGATCCCCAAGGTCTGCTCGGTCAGCCGGTAGCGGGTCTCCACCTGCCGGACGCCCGGGCCGTCGGGCTCCTCGAACAGGCACAGCTCGACCCCGGACGCCTCGGGTGCGAAGACGGCGAAGTTGGTGCACTCCGGATCCCACGTCGCCCCCAGGGGCTGGTGATTGCCTGGCCAGGCGGACTCGGTCACCCGCCCCATTGTGCCGAAGTCCGCTCCGAGCCGTGGCTGTGCACCCGACTGCGGCCCGCGCAGCCGCCCGCGCGGGGCACCGGCTGCATCCGTCGTCGGCGGGTGCGTCTAGCCTCCACCAGGGGCATCCACAGTCCGGCAACGAGGAGGTAGCACCGATGGCTGAGTTCGTGCGACTCGAGGTGGAGGACGGCGTCGCCACGATCCGTGTCGACCGCCCGAAGATGAACGCGCTCAGCGCCCAGGTGCAGGAGGAGATCCGCGAGGCGGCCACCGAGGCGTCCGCCCGGGACGACGTACGTGCCGTCGTCCTGTACGGCGGCGAGAAGGTGTTCGCGGCGGGCGCCGACATCAAGGAGATGGCGGACCTGTCCTACACCGACATGGTGGACAGGTCCGGCCGGCTCCAGTCGTCGTTCACCGCGGTGGCGAAGATCCCCAAGCCCGTGGTGGCGGCGGTGACCGGATACGCGCTCGGCGGCGGCTGCGAGCTGGCGATGTGCGCCGACATCCGGATCGCCGGTGAGGGGGCCACGCTGGGCCAACCGGAGATCCTGCTCGGCATCATCCCGGGCGCCGGCGGCACCCAGCGGCTCACCCGGCTCGTCGGGCCGGCGAAGGCGAAGGACATCATCTTCACCGGCCGTTTCGTCAAGGCCGACGAGGCGCTGCGGATCGGGCTGGTGGACCAGGTGGTGCCGGACGACGAGGTGTACACCGCGGCACTTGCCTGGGCGCGGAGGTTCAGCTCTGCCGCCGCGTTCGCGCTGCGCGCTGCCAAGGGGGCGGTGGACCGCGGTCTCGAGGTGGACCTCGAGACCGGGCTGGAGATCGAGAGGCTCGAGTTCGCGGCCCTGTTCGCGACGCGTGACCAGGGCATCGGCATGCGGTCGTTCGTCGAGAAGGGGCCGGGCAAGGCGCAGTTCGAAGGGCGGTGACCGAGTCCATGCGACTCGCAGGGCCGTCCTGTGAGCAACCGCACGCGACACGGTGTTACCGCGGGCTGCTACGCGCAGATAACCTCTCAGCCAACCGACTGCACAGGAGGGGCCCACTCCGGGCCAGGACGCCATGGACACTTTGGTATGAACATCGTCGTGTGTGTGAAATACGTGCCGGACTCCACTGCTGATCGGCACTTCGAGGAGGACTTGACGGTCGACCGGGTGGGCGTGGACGGGTTGCTCTCGGAGCTGGACGAGTATGCGGTAGAGCAGGCGTTGCAGCTGAAGGAGAAGGTCGGCGACGACTCAGCCGACCACATGGTGACAGTGCTCAGCGTCGGACCGGAGCGGGCGAGTGACGCGGTCCGCAAGTCGCTGCAGATGGGCTGTGACGCCGGGGTGCACGTGGTCGACGCCGCGATCGCCGGGTCGGACGCGGTGGGTACGTCGCTGGTGCTGGCCAAGGCGGTGGCGAAGATCGGGGCCGAGTCCGGCTGGGACGTCGTGATGTGTGGGATGGCGTCCACGGACGGGTCGATGGGGGTGGTGCCGGCGATGCTGGCCGAGCGGCTCGACGTACCGGCGGTGACGCTGGGGTCCGAGGTCGAGCTCTCTGCCGATTCTGGGGGGAACACGACGCTGCGGATCCGGCGGGACGGGGACACGGCGACCGAGACGATCGAGGCGACGCTTCCGGTGGTGTGCTCCGTGACCGACCAGTCCGGGGAGGCGCGGTACCCGTCGTTCAAGGGGATCATGGCGGCCAAGAAGAAGCCCGTGGCGACCTGGTCGCTCTCTGACCTGGGCGTGGACGCGGAGCTGGTGGGGCTGGCGGCAGCCTACACGGTCGTCGAGGACTCCCAGGCCCGCCCGCCACGCACGGCTGGTCAGGTCGTCGCCGACGACGACGGCGCCGGTGCGCACGCGCTGGTGGAGTTCCTGGCGTCCAAGAAGTTCATCTGAGAGACGGGCGAGAGACTGTGAGTGAAGTACTGGTCCTGGTCGACTCGAACTCCCTGGTCGACGGGAAGGTGTCCAAGCCGACCCTGGAGCTGCTGACGATCGCCCGGCGGATCGGTGAGCCGTCGGCGGTGCTCATCGGCGACCCGAGCACCGGCAGCGCGGTGGAGACGCTGGCGGCGTACGGCGCGGAGAAGATCTACGCGGTCTCCGCCTCCGACGGCACCGACATCACCGGCTACCTGGTCGCCCCGAAGGCCGAGGTCCTCGCCCAGCTCGTCGAGCGGACCGGCCCCGCGGCGGTGCTGATCCCCTCCGGTGGGGAGGGCAAGGAGATCGCCGGCCGGCTCGCGGTGAAGACCGACTCGGGCCTGATCACCGACGCCGTCGACGTCCAACCCGGCGATGACAGCACTCGCGGCACTCCGGTGACCACGCAGTCGGTGTTCGCGGGCTCCTACACGGTGCGGGCCCGGGTCACCCACGGCACCCCGATCATCACCGTGAAGCCGAACTCCGCGGCACCCGCGCAGCACCAGGGGGCCGGAGCGGTCGAGGAGCTCACCGTCACGATCTCGGAGTCCGCGAAGACCGCGAAGATCACCGCGTCCGAGCCCCGCAAGGCATCCGGGCGTCCGGAGCTGACCGAGGCCGCCATCGTGGTCTCCGGCGGCCGCGGCACCGGCGGCGACTTCACCGCCGTGGAGGCGTTCGCAGACGCGATCGGCGCCGCGGTCGGCGCCTCCCGGGCCGCGGTGGACTCCGGGTGGATGCCGCACGCGTTCCAGGTCGGGCAGACCGGCAAGACCGTCTCCCCCCAGCTGTACGTCGCCAACGGCATCTCCGGCGCCATCCAGCATCGTGCCGGCATGCAGACCTCGAAGACCATCGTCGCGGTCAACAAGGACGACGAGGCACCGATCTTCGAGCTCGTCGACTTCGGCGTCGTCGGCGACCTGCAGAAGGTGCTGCCCGCCGCCACCGAGGAGATCACCAAGCGCAAGGGCTGACCAGGACGGCCAGTGCGAGGCGCCGTGGGTCCTGGGCTGTGAGGAGCCGGTCAGCGACCCCGGCGAGCGGAGGAGAAGGACGCAGCGCTGTGGCTGCCGCCGCCCGTCGAGGTGCTGTGCACCAGACCGGAACCACCTCGAGAGCCGCGGCCCCGGCCGCCGGACTGGCCGCCGGACTGGCCGCCGGACTGGCCGCCGGACTTCGCGCCGCCGGCCTTCGGGCTGCCCGGCTTGCCGCCACCTGAGGACGTGCGTGACTGGCCGGCGCGACCGCGGTTGCGGCCTTCACCTCCGCCGCTGCCGCGACCCTTGCCTGCGCCACCACGGTTGCCGCGAGGGCGCTCGTCGGGTGAGGCGAGGGTGGGCCGGTCGGACACGGCCAGGAAGGTGCGCTCACCGGGGGCGATCCTCGAGAGGAGTGCGTCGCCGGGCTGCGCGCGGGTGATGGTGGGCTTGATGCCCGCCTTGCGGGTGAGGTCACGGACGTCGCCCACCTGGGCGTCGATCATCAGGGTCACCACGGTGCCCTCGGCCCCGGCCCGAGCGGTTCGACCCGAGCGGTGCAGGTAGGCCTTGTGCTCGACCGGCGGGTCGGCGTGCACCACCAGGCCGACGTCGTCGACGTGGATGCCCCGGGCCGCGATGTC
>JAICWH010000082.1 GCA_025934895.1 Nocardioidaceae bacterium
CGCCGGCGAGCAGGCTGCCCAGCGCCCACAGCGCCAGCATCAGACCGGACAGCGCCCGGTTGCCGTGCTCGTCGCTGAACGCGACGGTGGCGACCTCGGCGCCGCCGAGCAGGACTCCCATCGCGACGGCGCAGCCGGCCAACGGGCCGAGCATCGGCCAGGGCATCGCGCCGGCGTCCGCGCGGCGCGCGTGCGCGACGACCGGCGGCTCGGTGCGTCGCTGGGCGACCAGGGCCGTGGTTCCGGCGAGCGCGGCCAGACAGGCGGCGCTGAGGCCGGCCAGCGGGTGGACGATGGTCGCCAGCAGGGTGACCAGCGCCGGGCCGATGATGAACACCGTCTCGTCGACGACGGCCTCGAACGCGAACGCGATCCGCAGGTCGACCTTGTCCGGGACGGCCGCGGACCAGCGAGCGCGGATGCAGGAGCCGATCTGCGGCATCGCCGCGCCGGAGGCGGCAGCGCACAGGTGCGGCCACGGCGTGGGCCGGTCGAGCTCCACGGACGCCATCACCCCGGCGAGGCCCAGCACGAACACCCCCGTCGCCGCTGGCAGCACGCGGCGCTGGCCCAGCCTGTCGACCAGGCGGGCCTGAGGCACTGCGAAGACCGCGTTGCAGATCAGGAACGCCGCAGACACGCTCCCGGCCAGGGTGTAGGACCCGGTGCGACCGGACACCAGCAGCACGATGCCGAGGCTGACCATCGAGATGGGCAGCCGGGCGACCAGCCCACTCATCGAGAACCGCAGGGCTCCCGGCACGGCAAGAACCCGTCGGTACGTCGTCAGCATCGATGCTGATCCTAGGATTAGGGCATGCCCCCCGACATCGCGCCCTACGACGCCTTGCTGCTGGTCTCCTTCGGCGGACCGGAGAAGGCCGAGGACGTGCTGCCGTTCCTGGAGAACGTGACGCGCGGGCGCGGCATCCCGCGCGAGCGGCTCGAGGAGGTCGGTGAGCACTACTACCTGTTCGGCGGTCGCAGCCCGATCAACGACCAGAACCGCCGGTTCATCGCGGCCGTCGAGGAGGACCTGCGCTCCAGCGGCATCGAGATCGGGGTCTACTGGGGGAACCGCAACTGGGACCCCTACCTCAGCGACACCCTGGCGCAGATGCAGGCCGACGGCGTACGACGGGCAGCGTGCCTGGTGACCAGTGCCTACTCGTCGTACTCCGGGTGCCGGCAGTACCGCGAGAACCTCGCGGAGGCCGTGGCCACGGTGTCCCGGTCCGGCATCGAGGTGCCGCGGCTGGACCGGCTGCGGCACTACTTCAACCACCCGGGTTTCGTGGAGCCGATGGTCGACGCCACGTTGACGGCTCTGGCCGACCTCAGCGACCCGTCCCGCCGCGACGCGCACGTGCTGTTCGTCACGCACTCGATCCCCGAGTCGATGAACGACACCTCCGGTCCCAGCGGCGGGGCCTACGTCGCGCAGCACCGCGCCGTCGCCGAGGAGATCGGCGAGCGGATCCGGCAGGAGACCGGACACCGCTACCCGACGGAGCTGGTGTTCTGCTCCCGGTCGGGACCACCGCAGGTGCCGTGGCTCGAACCCGACGTCAACGACCGGGTCGCCGAGCTCGCCGAGCTGGGGGTCGGCGGGGTGGTCGTGGTGCCCATCGGCTTCGTCTCGGACCACATGGAGGTCATCTACGACCTCGACACGGAGGCCAAGGCGACGGCGGAGAAGGTGGGCGTGGAGTTCGCGCGCGCCGCGACCGCCGGTCTCGACCCCCGGTTCGTGGCGATGGTGCGGGACCTGCTGCTCGAGCGGTCCGCCGTCGAGCGCGGCCTGGAGACCCAGCGGGCCACGGTCGGAGGGCAGGCGCCGTCGTGGGATCTCTGCCCGGAGGGCTGCTGCCGCAACCTGAGGGCCCCGCAGCCGGCTCTGTGCGGTCGGGACTGAGCGTGGCCTACGAGGACCTGTTGGCCCTGGCGGTCGAGGTGGCGGCCGATGCCGCGGAGCTGGTCCGGCGCCGCCGCGTGGGCGGTGTCGAGGTCGCCGCGACGAAGACCAGCCCCACGGACATCGTCACCGAGGTGGACAGGGCGGCCGAGCGGCTCATCTACGAGCGGCTCACCACCGCGCGCCCAGGGGACGGGTTCGTGGGCGAGGAGGGCGCGAGCGCCGAGCAGGACACCGACGTCCGCTGGGTCGTCGACCCCATCGACGGCACGGTCAACTTCCTGTACGGCATCCCCGCCTACGCCGTGTCCATCGCCGCCGCCGTGGACGGCCGGTCCGTCGCCGGCGTCGTGCTGAACGTCGCGACCGGGGAGCAGTTCACCGCGACCCTCGGCGGAGGCGCGTTCCTGGACGGCGCTCCTCTCCGGCTCGGCACGGCGGGGTCCCCCCCGCCCCTGTCCCAGCAGCTCGTGGGCACCGGGTTCAACTACGTCCACGACGTCCGGATGCTCCAGGTGGCCGCGGTCTCGGCGCTGCTCGCCGAGGTCCGCGACGTACGCCGGATCGGCTCGGCGGCCCTGGACCTCTGCTACGTCGCCTCGGGACGCTTCGACGCGTTCGTCGAGGAGGGCCTGCACCTGTGGGACATGGCGGCCGGCGGTCTGGTGGCCACGGAGGCAGGTGCCGTGCTGTCCCGCCGGGACGGGGTCGGGGGCAACGACTGCTACCTGTGCGCCCCCGCCGATGCCTTCGAGGAGTTCGCGGACCTGGTCGGCCGCTGCGGGTTCCTGGCGTCGCGGACGGCTGGTGCCGCACGGGAATAGCCGTTCGCACCACGCTGTTGAGCCCGCTGCCGCACACTCGGTGCGACACCATGTGGGACAGCGATGCATGACGGGACCCGCATGGTGGACAATCCGCCACGCATCACGACCCAGCATCGATCGACGGGCACCTCGGACCAGGTGCCCAGCACAGGCAGACGCCCCCGCCACACTGTGCGCCACGAGGGGGCAGGAGAAGGACATGGCAACTGACTACGACGCTCCTCGCAAGACCGAGGAAGACCAGAGCGAAGAAAGCCTGGAGGAGCTCAAGGCTCGCCGGCACGACAAGAACTCGGGCAAGGTCGACGAGGACGAGGCCGAGGCGGCCGAGTCCTTCGAGCTCCCGGGTGCGGACCTCTCGCACGAGGAGCTGGCCGTCGAGGTGCGGCCGCGCCAGGACGACGAGTTCACCTGCATGAGCTGCTTCCTGGTGCACCACCGCAGCCAGCTCGCGGACCCCAAGAACCTGATCTGCCGCGACTGCGCCTGAGGCGGTCAGGAGCAGGCACCGAGGCCGGGACCCAGCACGGGTCCCGGCCTTCTTGGCGCCCCGATGGGCGTGCTGGGCTGCTCAGACGCTGACGTCCTCGAGGTTCGGTGGCAGGTGGCCGGTCGAGCGGCGGTAGTAGTCGGCGGCCTTGCGGCCAGCCAGCATCCGGGCCAGCCCGACCGCCACCCCGCTGGCGACGGCCCACATCACCGCCTCACCCATCGAGACGTCCGGGTGCTCGGGGTTGCTCGGCGGCTGCTTGCCGGTCGACAGCTTCCAGGCAGCCGACATCGCCTTCCGCGCGGCCATCGTGGCGGCCAGGGTCGCCACCAGGCCGAGCGCCGAGTATGCCTTCGAGCCCGAAGCCATCGTGTCTCCTTCGCGTGACGTCGCGGTGCGGCGTCATCGGTGGTCGTGTGCGGGCCACCCCGGTCGGGGTGGTGCCTGTCAGGGTGTCACTGTCCGTCAGCGCGCCGGCGAGCCGGTCGGGACGGCGGGTCGCGACCATCCAGTAGGGAGCCGGGTCCGCCGGGTCCACGACCTCGACCCGGACGGCCCGGCGGAGGTAGGGCCGGATCAGCAGATAGGCACGCGCGTCGGCGTTCCGCCCGGCCAGCAGCCGCGCAGACTCGACATCGAGGACCTGCACGTCGCCCAGGGCGGACAGCGGGATCCGGGCCCTGCCGGCCCGCAGCACCCCGTCCGCCACGGTGACCCGCGCCGAGCCGTAGCTCATGAACACGGTCACCAGCCCCAGCACCAGGATCCCCGTCACACCCAGGGCCACCCAGACCGGGGTCGCGACCAGGAACGCGACGAGGACGCTCGCGGCGAACATCGTGGCCAGCGCCCACCACCGCCAGGGCACCCCCAGCCGCTCGTCGTACCCCTGGCGTCCGGGGGCCGTGGAGGCCGGTGGCATGGCACCATCCTGGCACCCGTCAGGCGCCGCTGGGTCGATAGGGTCACAGGTATGGCTTCCCCCGGTCCAGGTCCAGCCGACGCTGCGTCGCCCGAGGACCCCGACGACGTGGACGTCCTGGTCACCAGGCTGGACCCGGGCCTGCCGCTGCCGCGCTACGCCCACCCTGGGGACGCCGGGGCGGACCTGGTCAGCGCGGTCGACGTACGTCTCGAGCCGGGGGAGCGGCGGCTGGTCCCGACCGGCGTCGCCATCGCGCTCCCGCCCGGGTACGTCGGACTGGTGCACCCGCGTTCGGGGCTCGCGGCGCGGCACGGGGTGGGCATCGTCAACGCGCCGGGAACCGTGGACGCGGGCTACCGTGGCGAGATCAGCGTGCTGCTGGTCAACCTCGACCCGCGCACGCCGGTCGAGCTGGTCCGCGGGGACCGGGTCGCGCAGCTCGTGGTGCAACGTGTGGAGCGAGCCCGCTTCACCGCGGTCGACGCGCTTCCGGTGTCGGTCCGGGGCACCGGCGGGTACGGGTCCACCGGCGGTTTCGCAGGCGTTGCAGCGCACACGACGGAGGAGGACCGCTGATGTTCCGACGCAAGAAGGCTCAGGAGGCCTTCACGCAGGACGAGACCGAGGTCGAGGAGCGCCTCGGGCCCCGGGCCAACGGTCCCTGGGACGTCGCCGAGGTGACCATCGACGACGACGACCAGAGCCGGGTCAACCTCGGGAGTCTCCTGGTGACCCCGCACGACGGGCTCGAGGTGCAGCTGCAGGTCGACGAGGTCACCGGCCAGGTTGCCTCGGTCGTCCTCGCGGGGCCGGAGGGAGCGGCCGAGGTGCGGGCGTTCGCCGCCCCCCGCAACGGCGACGTCTGGGACGACGTACGCCGGACGGTGACCGCGGAGGTCGCCCAGCTCGGCGGCACGGCCACCGAGCGCGTCGGGGCCTTCGGGACCGAGCTCGAGGTGTCCTTGACGGTCGAGCTCGAGGACGGCCAGCTGGCCCAGCAGATCTCCCGGGTCGTCGGCATCCCAGGACCGCGCTGGCTGCTGCGCGCGACCTTCTTCGGCCGGCCGGCGGTCGAGCACCGCGACGACGGTGACATCGAGACCGCCCTGCGTGAGGTGGTGGTGGTCCGCGGCGGCACCCCGGTCCCGCCCGGGGACCCCCTCCCGCTGACGCTGCCGCCGAACGCCCAGCCCGTCGGACCGCTCCCGGGGTGACCGAACCCGGTTACGCTGGAGTCATGTCAACAGATGTCAAGGGGCGACTGCGCAAGAGCCTGAGCAAGTGGGCGAGCAGCGCCGACATGGAGGCGCGCGAGCTCAAGGAGGACGCGGTCAAGGAGGGGTGCTGCCCGGTCGCCGACGCCGGAGACCGACAGCGGGTCGAGCTGCGCGGCAGCCTGCGCACGGTGACCCTCCGCCCTCGGGGCGGCGTGCCGGCGCTGGAGGCGGAGCTCTACGACGGCTCGGCGCTGATCACCCTGGTCTGGCTCGGACGGCGCCGGATCGCCGGCATCGAGCCCGGTCGCGCGATCAAGGTGGTCGGCCGCGTCGGGGTTCAGCACAAGGTCCGAGTGATGTTCAACCCCCGCTACGAGCTGAAGTAGAAGCCTTGCGCGACAGCACCCCGGAGGCCGGCCCGGAGCCTCGGTCGGTCCCGACATCCGTGGGGGAGACCACCGTCGAGGAGGTGGTCCGCGCCCAGCTGTCGAAGGCCCTCGGCGGGCGGCGCGGCATGCTCGAGGCCGCCGCACCCACGGTCGCGTTGACGGCGATCTTCCTGCTCACGCACGACTTGCGGGTCGCCGTCCCGGTCAGCGTCGCCACCGCACTGGTCCTGCTGGTGATCCGAGCCGTCCAGCGCACCACCGTGCAGTTCGTGCTCAACAGCCTGGTCGGGATCGGGATCGGGACGTTCTTCGCCTGGCGCTCGGCGCGTGGCGGCGGCACCGCGGACGAGCAGGCACTGGCCTACTTCCTGCCCGGGCTGCTCTACAACAGCGGCTACGCGGTGCTGATGGTGCTGAGCAACCTGGTGCGGTGGCCGCTGGTCGGGTTCATGGTCGGCAGTGTCGCCGGCGACCCCACCGAGTGGCACCGCGACCCCCAGGTCGTCAGGCTGTGCCGCAACCTCACCTGGATGCTGGCCCTGCCGTGCGTGGCGCGGGTCGTGGTCCAGCTCCCGATCTACCTGGCCGGCAGGGCCGCCTCCGACGCCGGTCCGATGGTGGCCGCCCTAGGGCTCACCAAGATCGCAATGGGCTGGCCGCTGCAGGTCCTCGCCCTCGCCGGGATGGCCTGGCTGCTGGCACGCAACAGCACGCCCACCGCTGCGACCTGCGACTAGGGCGAGGCCACGGCGCGGTCCGACCGGGTGGCGGGCCGGCTTCAGTGGCGGTCGGGGGACAGGAGCTCCTGGATGGCGGCCTCGCTCTCGGGTGAGCAGACGAAGAGCAGCTCGTCGCCCTGCTCGATCGGCTGGTCCCCGGCCGGGGTGTAGACCTGGCCGTCGCGCAGGATCGTCACCAGGGCGGAGTTCTCCGGCCAGGGGATCAGCCCGACCGGCTTGCCGACGAAGGGAGAGTCCTCGGGCAGGGTGATCTCGACCAGGTTGGCGTTGCCCTGACGGAACGTGAACAGCCTCACGATGTCCCCCACGCTGACCGCCTCCTCCACCAGCGCGGACATGATCCGCGGGGTGGACACGTTGACGTCCACCCCCCAGGCTTCGGTGAACAGCCACTCGTTGTTGGGGTGGTTCACCCGGGCGACCGTGCGGGGCACCGTGAACTCGGTCTTGGCCAGCAGGGACGTGACCAGGTTGACCTTGTCGTCGCCCGTCGCAGCGATCACCACGTCACACGACTCGAGCTTGGCCTCCTCGAGCGAGGACAGCTCGCACGAGTCGGCGAGCAGCCACTCCGCGTCGGGCACCCGCTCCGGCTTGACGGCCGCCGGGTCCCGGTCGATCAGCAGCACCCGGTGTCCGTTGCCTATCAGCTCGCGGGCGACCGATCGGCCCACGGCTCCGGCTCCTGCGATCGCGACGCGCATCACTCGGCCTCCGGTCCCTCGTTGAACACCTCGTAGACGCGGTCGGCGTGCTCCTCGCGCATCACCAGGTGCAGCAGGTCTCCCTCCTGGATCACCGTGTCCCGGACCGGCAGCATCCCCTCGCCCAGCCGGTCGATCCAGGCGATCCGGCTGCGCGACTGGTCCTCGAACTTCTGGGTGCGATGCCCCACCCAGGCCTCGGTCACCGGCACGTGGTCGACGCGGATCGTCCCGGACGGGTCGCGGAAGTCGGGCTCGGCACCGGCCGGCAGCAGCCGCCGCAGCACCTGGTCGGCCGTCCACTTGACGGTCGCGACCGTCGTGATGCCGAGCCGCTGGTAGACCTCGGCCCGGCCCGGGTCGTAGATCCGCGCCACCACCTGCTGGATCCCGAACGTCTCGCGCGCCACGCGCGCGGCGATGATGTTGGAGTTGTCGCCGCTGGAGACGGCGGCGAACGCGTCGGCCCGCTCGATGCCCGCACGTTCCAGCACCCCCTGGTCGAAGCCGATGCCGGTGACCTTGCTGCCGTTGAACGACGGGCCGAGCCGGCGGAAGGCATCGGGGTTGGTGTCGATGACCGAGACACCGTGGCTGCGGTCCTCCAGGGACTTGGCCAGCGTCGAGCCGACCCGGCCACAGCCCATGATGACGACGTGCACCACCAGACCGTACTACGGCGGGCAGCAACGTCCTGGACATCTCCCGCGGAACCGTCGCCCGGTTGGTCTAGCCTTGCCACTCGTGGGTGTCAGCGATGTGCTCAAACGGGTCCTTCTCGGCCGCAAGCTGCGCAGCACGCAGCTCGGCGAGACGCTGTTGCCCAAGAGGATCGCGCTGCCGGTCTTCGCCAGCGACGCCTTGTCCTCGGTGGCCTACGCCCCGGACGAGGTCTTCATCATGCTGTCGGTGGCAGGGGTCACGGCCTACGCGTGGTCGTGGAAGATCGCGATCCTCGTCGCCGTGGTGATGTTGACGGTCGTGGCGTCGTACCGGCAGAACGTGCACGCCTACCCCAGCGGCGGCGGTGACTACGAGGTCGCGACGGTGAACCTCGGCAAGACGGCGGGCACGACGGTGGCGAGCGCGCTGCTGGTCGACTACGTCCTGACCGTGGCGGTGTCCATCTCCTCGGGGGTCCAGAACGCCGCCTCGGCCATCGGGTTCGTCTCCGGCCACGAGGCGTTCTGGGCGTCCGTCCTGGTGCTCGTGCTGGCCGCGCTGAACCTCCGCGGGGTCCGGGAGTCCGGCACCTTCTTCGCGATCCCCACCTACGGGTTCATGGTCGGGGTCATCGGCATGGGTCTGTGGGGTCTGGTCCGCGACCTCACCGGCACCCTGCCGGACGTGGAGAGCGCGCAGTACCACCTCATCAAGGCACCCGGCTACGAAGGCCACATCACCTCGTTAGCACTGGTCTTCCTGCTGGCCCGTGCGTTCTCCTCCGGGTGCGCTGCGCTCACCGGTGTCGAGGCGATCTCCAACGGCGTGCCGGCGTTCCGCAAGCCCAAGAGCCGCAACGCCGCGACCACGCTGCTCCTGCTCGGCACCATCGCGGTCACGATGCTGATGAGCATCATCCTGCTGGCCCGCACCATGAACCTGAAGTTCGTCGACAAGAACGACCTCGACCGGCTGCGTCAGGCCGACGGCAGCCCGCTGCCCACGGGCTACGACGAGCACACGGTCATCGCCCAGATCGCCCGGGCGGTCTTCAACAACTTCACGCCCGGCTTCTACTTCGTGATCGCGATGACCGGCATCATCCTGGTGCTCGCCGCCAACACCGCCTTCAACGGGTTCCCCGTGCTCGCCTCCATCCTGGCCCGGGACGGTCACCTGCCTCGGCAGCTGAGCTCGCGCGGGGACCGGCTGGCCTACAGCAACGGCATCCTGATCCTCGCCTTCATGGCGATCGCCCTCATCATCGCGTTCGACGCGGAGGTGACCCGGCTGATCCAGCTCTACATCGTCGGTGTCTTCGTGTCGTTCAACCTCAGTCAGCTCGGGATGATCCGGCACTGGACGCGGCACCTCAAGACCGAGACGGACCCGACCGTGCGACGGCGGATGTTCCGGTCCCGCGCCATCAACACGTTCGGTCTGGGGATGACCGCGGTGGTGCTGGTGGTGGTGCTGCTGACCAAGTTCCTCGCGGGTGCCTGGATCGCGATCCTCGCCATGGGCGTCTTCTTCATGATCATGCGGGCGATCGGCAAGCACTACGACAACGTCGGCGACGAGCTGATGGTCGAGGCCGACGACCAGGTGCTGCCGACCCGGGTGCACTCCATCGTGCTGGTGTCGAAGGTGCACAAGCCGACGATGCGCGCGCTCGCCTACGCCAAGGCGTCGCGCCCCAACGTGCTGGAGGCGGTGCTGGTCGACGCCGACTCTGCGTCCACGGCACAGATCCTCGAGGAGTGGGACGAGCGCCGGATCGACGTACCCCTGAAGGTGCTGTACTCGCCCTACCGGGAGATCATCCGTCCGATCGTGGAGTACGTCCGCAGCGTCCGTGACGCCAATCCGCGCGGTGTCGTCGCGGTCTACATCCCGGAGTACGTCGTGGGGCACTGGTGGGAGCAGGTGCTGCACAACCAGACCGCCCTGCGGCTCAAGGGCCGGCTGCTGTTCACCGCAGGCGTGATGGTGACCTCCGTGCCCTACCAGCTCCGTTCGTCGGTGGCCGCCCGGCAGCGTGCGGAGCGGTCGGTCGACCAGGTCCGCGCCGGTGACGTACGCCGCGGGCGGGTCCGTCACGACCCGACGCGCGACCGCGCGGGGGAGGTGCGTTGACCCCGGGTCGGGCCCGCACCCGGCCGCGACAGCGCAAGCCGCGCGGCCGGAGCCTGGTCGGGGAGCGCTACGTCGTCCGCGCCGACCGGATCGCCCACGGCGGCTTCGTCGTCGCGCGGCGCGAGGGTGTCGTCGTCTTCGTCCGGCACGCGCTTCCGGGGGAGCGGGTGGTCGCCGAGGTCACCGAGGGCCAGGAGGGCGACCGGTTCCTGCGCGCGGACGCCGTCGAGGTGCTCGAGGCGTCGCCCGACCGGGTGCCGCCGCCGTGTCCCTGGGCCCGGCCGGCCCTGTGCGGCGGCTGCGACTTCCAGCACGTGGCGCTCTCGGCACAGCGCGCGCTGAAGGCGACGGTGGTCCGCGAGCAGCTGCGCCGGCTCGCCGGGATCGACGTGGACGTCGACGTGCAGCCGGTCCTCGGGCGCGATGGCACCGGGCTGGGGTGGCGCACCCGCGTGCAGTGGGCGGTCGCACCCGACGGGACGGCCGGGCTGCGCCGGCACCGGTCCCACCAGGTGGTGCCGGTCGACCGTTGCCTGATCGCGCATCCCGGCCTGCCGGACGTGGTCGGCCAGCAGTGGCCCGACGCGTCGTCGGTGGAGGCCATCGCCTCATCGACCGGCCAGCGGCTCCGGCTGGTCACGACGCGCGACGGGTCCAGCGTCGCCGACGGGCCCGTCCTGCTGACCGAGGAGGCGGCGGACCGGCAGTGGCGGGTGACCGGGTCGGGGTTCTGGCAGGTGCACCCCGGCGGGGCGGACGCCCTGGTGGCGGCGGTGCTCGAGGGCCTCGCGCCGCGCCGGGGCGAGCACGCGCTGGACCTCTACGCCGGCGTCGGCCTGTTCTCGGCCGCGCTCGGCACCGCCGTCGGTCCACGCGGTCAGGTGCTCGCCGTGGAGTCCGACCGGGCGGCGACCGAGGACGCTGCAGCCAACCTCGCGGACCTGCCCCAGGTGGCTGTGCTGCGCGAGCGCGTGGACCGGGCCGTCGCCCAGGTGACCAGGGCCGACGTCGTGGTCCTGGACCCGCCCCGCACCGGCGCCCGGCGCGACGTGGTGCGGGGCGTCGCCGTCCTGGCCCCGCGAGCGGTCGCCTACGTGGCGTGCGACCCCGCCGCGCTGGCGCGTGACGTGTCCTTCTTCGCCGAGCACGACTACGCCCTGACCTCCCTGCGGGCCTTTGACCTGTTCCCGATGACGCACCACGTCGAATGCGTCGCGCTGCTGGAGGGAACCGACCCCGACCTGCAAGGGAGCGATCAGCGCTGATCGCCTTGGGGCCTGCCTGATCGTCGTAATGGCGGACTTTGGGCGCCGTTTGCGCACGGTAGGCCGTGATCCCGTGCTGGCAGACCCGTCTCGGGCGAGCCGGGTTCCCTTGGGCTGGGCGCAGTCCCGTGGCCCGATCCGAAGAAGGGGTGCCATCTGCGTCTGTATTGCATCGCCAAGATTGTCGGGCCGCTTTGCCCAGCCCTACTTGACGCGTCGGATGGGTGCGACTGCGACCGCGCCTGCGAAGGCGCAGGCTCCGGCAACGGCGTACAGAACGGCGTAGTTGCCGTGCCCTGCTGAAAGCAGGATGGGTGAGAGCGCGGGGGCGAGAGCGAACGGCAGGGCTCCGGCGATGTTGAGGACGCCAAGGTCCTTGGCCGCTGCGAGGGGGTCGGAAAGGACGTCAACGACAAGCGCGAGGTCGACGGCCATGTACATGCCGAACCCCAGCCCTCCGACAGCCATCCCGACCAGATACCCGTTGACGGTGCTGGCGCCGGCGATGACGAACAGGGCGACCGCGTAGGTAGCGGCGGCACTCATCACGAAGACCTTCCGACGGCCCAGGCGGTCGGAGAGGCGCCCGGCGACGGGTGCGACCGCGACCAGCGCGACCGACTGAGTGACGGTGCCGAGGTAGACCTGCCGGGCCACCGCGTCCTCGCTGCTGCCGACCTGGGCGATGAGGAAGTAGGCCTGGTAGGTGACGAGGAACGCGTAGGCGGTGACGAGCAGGAACCGGGACAGGAACGCCCAAGCGAAGTCCGGGTTGCGGCGCGGACTGACGTAGAACGTCCCGGCCAGCTCCCGCAGCGACCACGGCGGCTTGTCTGCTGGGGCGAGGTGTCGGTCGGGTAGGCGCCAGGTGAAGAGCAGCACCGCGATGCCTCCGACAGCGCACGGGACGGTGAACATCAGGACGGTCGAGGAGTCGAACGCCTGCACCAGGTAGGTGCCAGCCACCGACGCGGCGGGGACGCTGAGTCCGAGGAGGCCGGAGACCAGCCCGCGTTGTTGGCTGGGTACCTGGTCGGGCAGCACAGCGGCCTGGGCGGCCAGGGTGGCGTTGAAGAAGACTTGGCAGACGCACCAGCCGACGAGCACGGTCGCGATGTTCGGGGCCGTGGCGACGACCAGCGCGCCGGCCGCGCCGACGGCGACGCCGGTCACCATCCAGGGCCGCCGCATTCCCACCCTGGACGTGGTGCGGTCGCTGAGCCGGCCGAACAGGGGGTTGGCGACGATGGCGAGCAGCGACCCGACGCCGGTGACCAGTGAGAGGTTGCGGGGTGCGGCGTCGATGCCGACGAGGTCGTTCACCTTGAGAGCCAGGGACACCAGGAGCGGGGCAAGGAACAGCAGGGACCCGCCGGTGTAGGAGACCGCGTACAGGACGATGAAGCCCCACCCCACGCGTTCAGGCGTGCCGGGTCCGTCGGCGGCTGGGCCGGCTTTGCGTTGCATCGCACCGGACACGGTGGACTCCGCAGGGGTCGCCCGAGCGCTGGGGTGTTGTCGCCGACCTGCCTGCCTGGTTCGCCCATGCGGGAGTTCGTCGACGACCCGACGTGGCTCTAGCATGAACCCGCTACCACTGCTGGCAACAGGGGCGGTGGGTGCCGATCTCGACCGGAATGGGTCGGCTGCATGGGTCTGCGCTCCCCTACCCTTTCGACACAGGGGGTCGAAAGGGTAGGGGAGGGAGTGCCGATGGCCGTTGCCTTGGTGCGCACCAAGATGGCGTTCCCTCGCTCGCGGACGGAACTCGTGAGCCGGCCTCGGCTGACCGAGGAACTGAGGCGGGCAGGAGACGCCGCGTTGGTTCTGGTGTCGGCGCCCGCGGGGTTCGGGAAGACGACCTTGGTCGCTGCGGCGCTCGATGAGGGCATTCCGGTGGCGTGGGTGTCGCTGGATGCTCGTGACGGCGACGGAACCAGGTTCTGGACGTACACGCTGCATGCTCTGGAAGCAGCAAGCCCCGGATGCGCCGGCGTCGCCCTGGCGCTGCTCGAGGCCGGGAACGCGGGTTTCGAAGAGGTGGTCGCAGGCCTGGTGAACGAGTTGAGCGTGCGGTCGGACCCGCTGACCTTGGTGTGGGACGACTACCACCTCGCCGACGCCGCTGAGGTCAGCGACAGCGTCGCACTGCTGCTGGAGCACCCCCCTCCGCAACTGCACCTGGTCATCAGCACTCGTGCCGACCCGGCGTTGCCCTTGTCGCGTCTACGGGCCGGCGGTCAGCTGGTCGAGTTTCGCGCTGCTGACCTGCGGTTCACCGCTGAGGAGACCGGCCTGTACCTCAACCGCGTCCACGGGCTCGGTTTGGCGGTCGGTGACGTGGAGGCGTTGGAGTCGCGCACCGAGGGGTGGGCGGCAGCGTTGCAGCTCGCTGCCGTGTCGTTGCGTGGCCGGGAGGATGCGACGGCGTTCATCGCCTCGTTCGCGGGGGACGACCGGTACGTCGTGGACTACCTGGTCGACGAGGTGCTCGATCAGCAGCCGACTCACCTTCGCCGGTTCCTCCTGGACACCTCGGTGCTGGACCGCCTGTGCGGCCCGCTCTGCGATGCGGTCACCGGACCGGCCGACGGCATGCCCGGCAGTGCGGTGCTGGAGATGTTCGAACGGCGCAACCTGCTCCTGGTCCCGTTGGACGACCACCGCCGCTGGTACCGCTACCACCATCTGTTCGGGGACGTGTTGCAGGCGAGGCTGCTCGCCGAGCGCCCCGAGGACGTCGCCGGCCTGCACGGGCGGGCGAGTGGCTGGTACGACGCGGCAGGCGAGGTGGAGGCGGCCGTCCGGCACGCGTTCGCGGCCGGCGACCTCGACCGGGCTGCGGACCTCATCGAGATGGCTACCCCGGAACTGCGCCGCCAGCGTGCCGAGGGTCTCCTGCGGAGCTGGGTGCCACTCGTCCCGGCTGAGGTGCTGGCACGACGCCCGGTGCTGGCCAGCAACCTCGTCGGCGCACTGATGGCAAGCAACCACTTCGAGGGCGTCAGCGACAGGCTGGAGGCACTCGAGCGCACCCTCGCGTCCCCACCCGAGTCGCTGACCATCCGGGACGAAGGCGAGTGGGCACGGCTGCCGGCGCTGGTGGCCACGCATCGGGCAGGGTTGGCGCTGGTCGCCGGGGACGTGCCCGCGACCCTTGCCCATGCCGACGTGGCTCTGGACCGAGCCGCGGTGAACGACCAGCTCACGGTGGCCTCTGCGTCGGCACTGAAAGGTCTGGCGTCCTGGGCCAACGGGGACCTGCTCACGGCCCTGCATGGGTACCAGGCAGCGACACAAGGACTTGTGGTGACGGGACATGTCTCGGATGCCTTGGGTTGCACGGTGACCGTGGTCGACCTCGAGCTGCAACGCGGCAACCTCGACGAAGCCCAGGCCGCAGCCGAGCGTGCCCTCGCACTGGCGGAGGCCACCGCCGCGCCCCCGGGGAGCCCTGGCGGAGTGGCGGTGCGCGGCATAGCCGACATGTGGACTGTGCTGGCTCGCGTGGCCTGGGAACGAGGCCGCACCGAGGAGGCAGCACAGCATCTGGGGCGGGCCGGTGACCTGGGCGAGGCTGCCGGGTTGCCACAGCAGCCGTACCGGTGGCGGGTCGCGATGGCGCACCTGCGGGAGAGCGAGGGCGACGCGGCCGCCGCAGCCGCCCTGCTCGCGGAGGCCGAGCGCCTCTTCAACAGCGACTTCTCACCCAACGTCCGCCCCGTCCCGGCCGTGCTGGCACGACTTCACCTCCGGATCGGCGACGTCGCAGCAGCCCGAAGCTGGGCCGCGGCCGCCCGCGTGAGTGCCGACGACGACTTGGACTACCTGCGCGAGTACGAGCACCTGACCCTGGCACGCCTGCTGTTGCTCGAGCACCACGCCACCGGCGACCCCCACCACCTCGACCAGGCGGCCGAGTTGTTGGAACGCCTTCAGGTTGCCGCGACGGCGGCAGAACGGACCGCCGCACGCGTGGAGGCGTTGCTCCTCCTGGCGGTAGCTGCGGACGCTGCCGGCAGCGCTGACGAGGCTCTGTCCCGCGTGCAGGCCGCCGCCGAGCTGACCCGACCGGGCGGCTGGGTGCGACCCTTCCTGGACGCGGGACCACGCGCGGTGGAGCTGCTCGGCCAGCTGCGCGGGGAGGCCCGACTCATGGAGGCACTGGCGGCCGCCGTGGGCGGCACTCGGCGACCAGCCGCACAACGAGTTCAGGGTCCGCCGTCGGCTGGCGGGGTGGAGCCGCTGGTGGAGCCGTTGAGCAGTCGCGAGCTCGACGTCCTCCGACTCCTCGGCTCGGACCTCGACGGTCCGGCCATCGCCCGCCACTTGGGCGTGTCCCTGCCGACCGTGCGGACCCACACCCAGCACATCTACGCCAAGCTAGGCGTGAACAATCGTCGGGCCGCGGTGCGACGCGCCCACCAGCTCCACCTCTGACCCGACAGGTTAGTCGCCCTCCGAGGGGCGTCTCGGCGGGGAAGTTCATCACCGCATTCATCACCTGTGATGACGCGCGCTCATCACCGTCGTTCCTACGTTGCGGGCCATGAGCGGCACGCGGCACGGGCAGCACGGCGACTGGTACGAGATCCGCATCCAGGGCCGGCTCGACGACCGCTGGTCGACCTGGCTCGACGACCTCGTCCTCTCACACACCGACGACAGCACCACCTTCCTCCGTGGCCCGGTCGCCGATCAGGCCGCGCTGCACGGACTGCTGAACAAGCTTCGCGACCTGGGCCTCCCGCTGCTGTCGATCACCCAGACCGACCCTGGCCATCCCATCGACCCCGACACCTCGACGTGAACACCCCATCCCGCCGGCTCACCCCGAGCCCACACCCCAGGAGACTCACATGACCGCCACCCAGCACCCCCGCACCGTTGACCGTCAGCCGGCCGCGGACCCGATGCGACGCGCAGCCACCATCGTCGGCTGGCTGTTCGTCGTGACCTACGTGACCTCGATCGCGGCCAAGATCGGGTTCTACCCGCCGCTGTTCGACGGCAACTACGTCACAGGGCCCGGGCAGGACACCCGCGTCCTGTGGGGCGCCTTCTTCGAGGCCATCCTCATCGTCGCCAACATCGGCACCGCGACTGCCATGTACAGCGTCCTCAAGCAGAGGTACCCCAACCTCGCCCTCAGCTTCGTCACCGCCCGCGTCATGGAGTCCGTCTTCATCGGGGTCGGCATCCTGGCCGTCCTCGCCGTCGTGACCCTCCGCCAGGACTACGCAGCCGCCGGCGACCAGTCCGCGGCGGGCCTCGCCGCCGTCGGTGACGCGTTCCTTGCGATGCAGCAGTGGACGTTCAACCTCGGACCCGCGTTCGTCGTCGGCGTCGGCAACGGCTGCATCCTCGGCTGGATGATGTTCCGCACCGGCCTGGTGCCCCGCCGCCTGGCGATGCTCGGCCTCATCGGCGGGCCGTTCATCATCGCCTCCGGCTCCGCAGCCGTGCTGCACCTCATCGAGCCCGGCGGCGCCATCCAGAACCTGTCGGCCGCGCCGGAGTTCTTCTGGGAGCTCGGCCTGGGCATCTACCTCATCGTGAAGGGCTTCAAGACGCCCGCCGCGGACGTCCAGAGCACCACTGCCCAGCCGGCGGTGACGCGATGATTGCCGTGGAGCACGTGACCAAGACCTACGGCCCCTTCACCGCCGTGGACGACGTCTCCTTCACCGCCAGCCCCGGACGGGTCACCGGCTTCCTGGGACCCAACGGCGCCGGAAAGTCGACCACCCTGCGGGTCGTCGTCGGCCTCACCCCACCCGACCACGGCATCGCACACGTGCTGGGCGCCGGTTCCGGGACATGTCCAACCCGGGCAGGGAGGTGGGTGTCCTCCTCGACGCCTCTGCCCAACGCGCCGGGCGGACCGGTCGGGAGGTGCTGAGCATCGCGCAGACCACGATGGGCCTGACCCGCCGCAGGGTCGACGAGGTCCTCGACGAGCCGGCCAACGGCCTCAACCCCGCCGGCATCCGCTGGATGCGGGACCTGCTGCGCGGCTACGCCGACCGTGGCGCCACCGTCCTCCTGTCCAGCCACCTGCTGCACGAGATC
>JAICWH010000122.1 GCA_025934895.1 Nocardioidaceae bacterium
GCCCAGCTGGGAGCAGGCGCTCGACGACCTCGAGCAGGACCCGGCCGCCAAGCCGGCGGCGGTGATGCGGTTCGGCACGCAGGTCGACATCGCCGGGATCATCGCCCCCAGCCCGGATGCGGACCGCTCGATCCGGTACCTGGTGAAGTACCTCACCAAGGACATCGCTGCCACCTACACCAACCCCGAACACGCCGACCCGGCATATCAGGCGCACATCGACCGGGTTCACGCCCAGGTGCTGTACCTGCCCTGCTCGCCCGAGTGTTCCAACTGGCTCCGCTACGGCATCCAACCCAAGAACGCCGGCCCCGGCCTGGCACCCGGCATGTGCCCGTCGAAAGCACACGACCGGGAGAACCTCGGCCTCGGCGGCCGCCGTGTCCAAGTCTCCCGCGCCTGGTCCGGCAAGACCCTGACCGAACACCGAGCCGACCGCGCCGCCGTCGTGAGAGCCGTCCTCGAGGAAGCCGGCATCCAGGCACCGGACGCGGACCGGATGGCCGCCGCCACCCTCGCCGCCGACGGACTACCCCGGTTCGTGTGGGACGACATCCCCGTCGTCGACCGGGACTACGTCACTGTCGTGATGGCCTCGGTCCGCGAGGCACACCGGTGGCGCCGCGAGTACCAGCACGCCAAACAACAGGCAGCTGCCCGGGCGGGCCCCGATGCGGCGTGAGGGACTGTGGACACCAATTCGGCAACCACTCTCCCCCGCGGCCTCCCGACAACCAGCCCAGTCCTTGGTCGCCTGGCTGGCTGTCCAGGGTGAGCGCAGCGAATCACGCAGTGACACCGCAGGTGCCCTTGACCGGCAGGCAGGCGACCGAACCAATCACATGGCGGGAGGCCGCGGCCCCAGCCACGGACATAGGAGTGCTGAGCAGATGGATTCAGAAGGTGTGCAAGAGCAGGCTGGCGTTAAGGCGAGCGTGCTTCTCCGGGTCGAGGAGGCTGCTGATCGGCTGGGAATTGCTCGAACCATGATGTTCAGGCTGGTCAAGGACGGCGAGGTGGAGTCGGTGCGCGTGGGACGTCTCCGGCGGGTGCCGGTGGTGTGCCTCGATGAGTATGTCGAGAGGCTTCGACGCCGTTCGGACGGCCCGACCGCAGCGTAGGTGTCCTCAATGGCGCGGAATCCGAACCGGGCATCCTCGGTCTATGTCGGGAGCGACGGATACTGGCACGGTCGGGTGACCGTGGGGTTCCGTGATGACGGCGCGCTGGATCGTCGACATGTGATGAGCAAGTCCAAGGCGGTCGTTGTCAACAAGGTGCGCGCCTTGGAGAAGTTGCGCGACAGTGGTCGGGTTCGGCGTGTCGGGCAGACCTGGACGACTGCTGCCTGGTTGCGGCATTGGCTTGAAGTCATCGCCCGGCCTGGTCTTCGCGACACCAGTTATGCGGCGTATCGCATCGCTGTCGAGCGGCATCTGATTCCCGGCATCGGGAAGCACCGTCTTGACCGGCTCGAGCCGGAGCATCTGGAGCGGCTCTATCGCCAGATGGTGGCGGATGGCAGTCGGCCGGCCACAGCACACCAGGTGCACCGGACCGTGCGGGCTGCCCTGGGGGAGGCGCTTCGACGGGGACATATCGCTCGCAACCCTGCGGCTCTGGCAAAGCCACCGCGTGTTCAAAGCGATGCCATCGAGCCGTACTCGGTATCGGACGTCCAGCGCATTCTGGCCGCCGCTGGGAAGGGTCGGAACGCAGCTCGCTGGGCTGTGGCGCTCGCGCTCGGCCTGAGGCAAGGGGAGGCGCTGGCGCTTCGTTGGCGGGACGTCGACCTGGATTCGCACAGCCTCCGTGTTCGATGGACGCGGTTGCGACCCATCTACGACCACGGATGTGGCGGTGGGTGTGGTCGGCCGAGGGGATTCTGTCCGGAGCGGCGTCAGTTGAATGCCGAAGTGGGCGAGACGAAGTCGGCCGCGGGGAAGCGGGTGATCGGTCTTCCCGATGAGTTGGTGGTGATGCTCAGGGAGCATCAGGAGGCTCAGGCGGAGGAACGGGCTACTGCCGGGGATCTGTGGAAGGAGGGCGGCTGGGTGTTCGCGTCTCCTACCGGGCGGCCGCTGAACCCCAACTCGGACTACCACGACTGGAAGACGCTGCTGGGTCGGGCGGGTGTGCGAGATGGTCGTCTCCATGACGCACGGCACACGGCCGCCACCGTGCTGCTGGTGCTCGGAGTCCCTGAGCGTGCGGTGATGGGGATCATGGGCTGGTCGAGTACGGCGATGGCGGCTCGTTACCAGCACGTGACCGATCCGATCCGGCGGGATGTGGCGCGGCGGGTGGGTGGGTTGCTGTGGTCGGATCCTGTGTCCGAGGACGGCTCCCGGGGGACCAATTGAGACTAGAAGTGAGACTAGACGGACCGCCGGTTCGCCCCGTGGGGCAGGGAACAGGCGTTTCCGCTGGTCAGGTGGCGGAGGATAGGGGATTCGAACCCCTGAGGGCGGTTAACCCAACCCGCTTTCCAAGCGAGCGCCATAGGCCACTAGGCGAATCCTCCGCCGGAGAGGCTACCGGCCCGACGACAGGTTGATGAAATCGGTGGGCGGGACCGACTTGGGCACCTCTCGAGGTCTCACCTAGACTCCCGACAACCCCCCGTGCGGCGATATCTCGCCCAACTCCCCCAGGGCCGGAAGGCAGCAAGGGTCAGTGAGCTCTTTCGGGTGCGCGGGGGGCCTTGTCCTCCCCTGGCGGTCCCACAGAGTCGACGTCGAGGACCGCCCACTCGTCGTACCGGACGCTGTCCGAGCCGCCGCACAGGCTCTGTCGGCCGACCGCTGCCGGGTCCTTGCCCGACCGGTCGGACTGCGCTGGAGGTCGTCGTCGCGGTCTCGTGGTGGTTGTCGCCGCCGCTGGCTAGGGTGCAAGCGTGGAAGCACCCCTTGCGCTCTACCGCCGCTACCGGCCCGAGACGTTCGCTGAGGTCATCGGTCAGGACCACGTCACGGCTCCGCTGCGGGCTGCGCTGAACAACAACCGGGTGAACCACGCATACCTGTTCTCCGGGCCCCGCGGGTGCGGCAAGACGACGAGTGCCCGCATCCTGGCGCGATGTCTCAACTGTGAGAAGGGTCCGACCGACGAACCGTGCGGCGTGTGCCAGTCGTGCACGGACCTGGCCCGTGGGGGGCCGGGGTCGATCGACGTGATCGAGATCGACGCCGCCAGCCACGGAGGTGTGGAGGATGCGCGGGACCTGAGGGAGCGCGCGTTCTTCGCGCCGGTGAACAGCCGCTACAAGGTCTACATCATCGATGAGGCGCACATGGTCAGCCCGCAGGGGTTCAACGCGCTGCTCAAGCTCGTCGAGGAGCCCCCGGAGCACCTGAAGTTCGTCTTCGCCACGACGGAGCCCGAGAAGGTCATCGGGACGATCCGGTCCCGGACCCACCACTACCCGTTCCGGCTGATCCCGCCGCGCACCCTGTCGGACTATCTTCGCAAGCTGTGCGTCGAGGAGGGCGTCGAGATCGACGCAGCGGCGCTGCCGCTCGTGGTGCGCGCCGGCGCCGGCTCGGCTCGCGACACCCTCTCGGTGCTCGACCAGCTGATGGGCGGCGCGGGACCCGAGGGGGTGACCTACGAGCTGGCCACGGGGCTGCTCGGCTACACCCCGGAGACTCTGCTCGACGAGGTCGTGGACGCGTTCGCGGCTGGTGACGGCGCCACGGTGTTCGGCGTCGTGGACAAGGTCATCGAGACCGGCCAGGACCCTCGCCGGTTCACCGAGGACCTCCTGCGCCGGCTCCGCGACCTGGTCGTCATCTCCGCCGTGCCCGACGCGCCGGCGACCGGACTGATCGACGTGGCGCAGGACCAGGGAGAGCGTCTGGTGGCGCAGGCCGCCCGGTTCGGCCGCGCCGACCTGACCCGCGCCGCCGAGCTGGTCGCCGACGGCCTGATGGACCTCAAGGGAGCGACCGCACCCCGGCTGCTCCTGGAGCTGATCTGTGCTCGTGTCCTGCTGCCCGGTGCCGACCACGGCACGGAGGGGGTGATGGCGCGGCTGGACCGGATCGAGAAACGCATGTCGATCGAAGGCGTCCCGAGCGCCTCCGCTTCGCACGGCTCGGGCGCCGCGTCGGCCGACCCTGCTCCGGCGGTCCAGCGTGCCGAAGCGGCATTGCCGGGTGCCGCCGGTGCCTCGACGACTTCGACGACCGAGGCGTCCGCTCACAGCGCAGGACCTGCCGGCTCGCCAGGACCGGCCCGCACAGGACCATCCGGCACTGCAGGAGCAGTGGGCAGCGCAGCAGCATCGGAGGCCGGCCCGGGCACCGGAGGCGGCACCGCGAGCGGGCTCACTCTCGTCGACGTACGCCGCCTGTGGCCGGACCTGCTGGAGGCGGTCAAGCTCAAACGCCGCTTCACATGGATCCTGCTCAGCCAGAACGCGCAGGTCGCCGCGGTCGACGACCGGACACTGACCATCGCACTGATCAACGCCGGGGCGCGCAACTCGTTCACCAGCGGCGGCAGCGAGGAGATCCTCCGCCAGGCCGCGATCGACGTGATCGGCCACGATTGGCGCGTCGAGTCGATCGTCGACCCCTCGGCCCAACCCGGTTCCGAGCCCCGGATCGACGTCGTCCGTGCGGCGGTCCCCAGCAGTCCGGGGGTTGCGGCCGAGGCCGTCTCTGAGCGCGCTGCGTCGACCAGGGTCCCGACCACGGCGCCCGGGGTCGCGCCGCACTCTCCTCCGCCCTCCGGGGCGGCGCAGCGTGCAGGGCCGCCGCCATGGGCCGGGCACGAGCAACCCGAGCCATCGGCCGGAGGAGCAGCCAGCGCGACCCGAGCGGCTCAGCCGGACGACCCGGCGGAGCACCCACAGGCGGCTGCTGCTGCTCGTGGGCGTCACCAGGACGGACGCTCCGCCGCCAGCGCCCGGGGCGCGATCAAGGACACCCGTCCGGCGGGTGGAGCGAGGGGCCGAGCCGGCTCGGAGGTCTCCGACGAGGACGCCGACCCCGACGACCCGGACGCCGAGGACCAGGCCCTCGGGGGCGCCGAGCTTCTCCGTCGCGAGCTGGGTGCGAGCATCATCGAGGAGACCACGCACGACTGAGTCGCCAGCGACGGAGCGGAGCCCCGTCGAGGGGACACCCGGCCGAGCATCCCCGACACACCGACCCACACCGACCATCGGAAAGAGACGTGCGATGACCGAGGACCAAAACCCGTTCGGCGACGGTGGGTTCGACATGAACGCCCTGCTCCAGCAGGCGCAGCAGATGCAGGAGCAGATGATGTCCGCGCAGCAGGAGCTCGCGGACACGACCGTGGACGGCACCGTCGGCGACGGGCTGGTCACCGTCACGGTGAACGGCACCGGCGAGCTCGTCTCGGTGAGGATCCGCAAGGGCTCGTTCGACCCTGCCGACACCGAGGACCTCGAGGACCTGATCGTGGCGGCCTACCGGGACGCCAAGGTGAAGTCCGAGGCGCTCGCCGCGGAGAAGCTCGGTCCGCTCGCCGGTGCCCTCGGGGGTGGGCTGGGGGGCGCGCCCGGCGGTCTCCTCGGCGGCGGTCCCGAGGGACAGTTCGGGGAGTCTGACGAAGGTCCCCGGCCACAGCTCGGGTTCTGATGTACGAAGGCGTCGTCCAGGACCTGATCGACGAGCTGGGCAGGCTGCCGGGCGTAGGGCCCAAGAGCGCTCAGCGGATCGCTTTCCACCTGCTCGCGGCCGACGCCGTCGATGTACGCCGCCTCGCCCAGGTCCTCGTCGAGGTCAAGGACCGAGTGAGGTTCTGCTCCGTGTGCGGCAACGTCGCGGAGGAGGAGACCTGTCGCATCTGTCGCGACCAGCGACGTGACCCGGGCGTGCTCTGCGTGGTGGAGGAGCCCAAGGACGTTGTTGCGATCGAGCGCACCCGAGAGTATCGCGGCCGCTACCATGTTCTCGGAGGGGCGATCTCGCCGATCGACGGCATCGGACCCGACGAGCTCAGGATCCGTGAGCTGTTGCCCAGGCTGGCTGACGGAGCCGTCCGAGAAGTCATCCTGGCCACCGACCCGAACCTCGAGGGGGAGGCGACCGCGACGTATCTCACGCGGCTGCTCAGGCCCATGGGGTTGCGCGTGACCCGACTTGCGAGTGGACTTCCCGTGGGTGGGGACCTCGAGTATGCCGATGAGGTCACCCTCGGGCGAGCTTTCGAAGGGAGACGATCGGTGGAATGACGGACGACAACGGTGCGGCGCCCCCAGCCGACGAGACCCGGGCCGACGAGATTCAGGCCGATGACACCCAGGCCGACGAGCTCCAGCCGGACCGCGTGGACAGCGACCTGGAGGACTTCGCCCAGCAGATCGCGGACCAGGTCGAGAGCTTCCTGCTGGCGCTGCGGGCCATCTCCCGCGGAGAGGCCGACGGGTCGATAGCCATCTCGCTGCTGCTGCTCGAGGTCAGCCAGGTGCTGCTCGCAGGCGGACGCCTCGGGGTGCACAGCGACTTCCGGCCCGCCGACGAGTATGAACCCGATCCTGGTCCGGACCCGGACCTGGACGCGATGCGTCTGCGGCTGGCGGTGCTGCTGGAGAGCGTCGACGCCTACAGCGAGGTCTTCGACCCCTACGTCGACCCTCCCGAGCTGATGTCGTCACTGCTCTCGGACGACCTGACCAGCATCGCGACCGCGCTGGCCCACGGGCTGCAGCACTACCGCGCAGGGAGGGTCAGCGAGGCTTTGTGGTGGTGGCAGTTCTCCTACGTCTCCACCTGGGGCACCGAGGCGAGCGGCGTGCTACGGGCCCTGCAGTCGGTGGTCGCCCACGACCGGCTCGACGCTGAGTTCGAGAGCGAGGCGGACCAGGTCGCGGCGGCTGACGAGCTTCTGGACCCGGCTAGCTCGTGACCGCTCGGGCCACCTCGCGGCCCTGAGCGACCGGGGGATCCGTGGCAGTGAGCGTCTTGCGATCCGTCACTGCGCGCGTCGTACGAACGTCGGCTCGGTAGCATTCAGCATGCTCGGCCGGGCACGGCCACCGGTAGCACCGATGAGGGAGAGTCGTGGGCATTGTCGTGCAGAAGTACGGCGGCTCGTCGGTCGCCGACGCCGACGGCATCAAGCGCGTCGCCCAACGGATCGTGGCGACCAAGAAGTCCGGCAAGGACGTGGTCGTCGTGGTCAGCGCCATGGGCGACCACACCGACGAGTTGCGTGACCTGGCCCAGCAGGTCAGCCCTCTGCCGCCGCCGCGCGAGCTCGACATGCTGCTGACGGCCGGCGAGCGCATCTCGATGGCGCTGGTGGCCATGGCGATCGCGAACCTCGGTCAGGCGGCCAGGTCGTTCACGGGCAGCCAGGCCGGTGTCATCACCGACAGCGTGCACGGCCGGGCCAAGATCATCGACATCACGCCGGGCCGGATCCAGAGGGCGATCGACGAGGGCCACATCGCCATCGTCGCCGGCTTCCAGGGCGTCTCCCAGGACACCAAGGACATCACCACACTCGGCCGGGGCGCCTCCGACACGACGGCGGTGGCGCTCGCGGCGGCGCTCGAGGCCGAGGTGTGCGAGATCTACAGTGACGTCGACGGCGTGTTCACCGCGGACCCGCGGATCGTGCCCACGGCGCGCAAGCTGGAGCAGGTGTCCGCCGAGGTGATGCTGGAGATGGCGGCCAGCGGGGCGAAGATCCTGCACCTGCGGTGCGTGGAGTACGCCCGCCGCTACAACATCCCCATCCATGTGCGCTCCTCCTTCAGCCAGAAGCAAGGCACCTGGATCGTCCCGGAAGCAAAGGTGGGCTCCATGGAGCAGGCGATCATCGCCGGTGTCGCGCACGACCGCAGCGAGGCCAAGATCACGGTGGTGGCGGTCCCCGACAAGGTCGGGGAGGCGGCGCGGATCTTCGAGACGCTGGCCGACGCGCAGATCAACCTCGACATGATCGTCCAGAACGTATCGGCCGCCGCCACGAACCTGACCGACATCTCCTTCACGCTGCCCCGCGAGGACGGCCAGAGCGCGATGGCCGCGTTGGCCCGGATCAAGGACGGGGTCGGCTACGACTCCCTCCTCTACGACGACCAGATCGGCAAGGTGTCGCTGATCGGCGCCGGGATGCGCTCGCACCCCGGCATCACCGCCCGCTTCTTCGCCGCGCTCGCCTCCGCCGGGGTGAACATCGAGATGATCTCGACCTCGGAGATCCGCATCTCGGTGATCGTCGACGAGGCCGACGTCGATGAGGCGGTCGCTGCGACCCACACCGCGTTCGAGCTCGACTCGCACGAGGTCGAGGCCGTGGTCTACGGCGGAACCGGCCGATGAGCCGCGAGGTCAGCGTCGCCGTCGTCGGCGCGACCGGCCAGGTCGGTGCGGTGATGCGCCGGCTGCTGTCGGAGCGCGGCTTCCCGGTGGGGGAGATCCGGTTCCTGGCCTCGGCCCGCTCGGCCGGGTCGACGCTCCCCTGGGGTGACCGGGAGGTCGTGGTCGAGGATGCGACCAGCGCCGACCTGGGCGGGATCGACATCGCGCTGTTCTCGGCCGGTGCGTCGACCTCGCGTGCGCTGGCTCCACGCTTCGCTGAGGCCGGTGCGTTGGTGGTCGACAACTCCTCCGCCTGGCGGATGGACCCCGATGTCCCTCTCGTCGTCAGTGAGGTCAACCCGGACGCCGTACGGCGGGCGCGCAAGGGCATCATCGCCAACCCGAACTGCACCACGATGGCAGCGATGCCGGTGCTCAAGCCTCTGCACGACGAGGCCGGCCTCGTGCGGCTGGTGGCCAGCACGTACCAGGCGGTCAGCGGCAGCGGCCTGGCCGGCGTGCAGGAGCTGGCGGGGCAGGTCGCGGCCGTCGGCGACCGGGGCCCGCTGCTCACCCACGACGGGTCCTCGGTCCCGATGCCGGCTCCCACCAAGTACGTCCGCCCCATCGCGTTCAACGTGCTCCCGATGGCCGGTGCACCAGTCGACGACGGCAGCCTGGAGACCGATGAGGAGCAGAAGCTGCGCAACGAGAGCCGCAAGATCCTCGACATCCCCGACCTGCGGGTCTCCGGCACCTGCGTCCGGGTGCCGGTGTTCACCGGCCACTCCTTGTCCATCAACGCCGAGTTCGCGTCCGCGATGCCGGCCAAGCGGGCGATGGAGCTCCTTGCCGAGGCTCCGGGGGTCGCGCTGTCCGACGTACCCACGCCCCTGCAGGCGGCTGGTCAGGACCCGAGCTTCGTGGGTCGGGTCCGTCAGGACCCCGGGGTGGACGGTGAACGAGGCTTGGCGTTGTTCGTCAGCAACGACAACCTGCGCAAGGGCGCCGCACTGAACGCCATCCAGATCGCCGAGCTGCTCGCCGTCGGTCTCAGGTGACGCGGACGCTCTTCGGAGAGCCGGCGCGCCTGGTGTGGGCGTCGGGCTGCTGGCGGACATGCGCTCGGCTGACCGCCGGGCGGGCTGCCAGGCCGACCATGGTCAGGGACCGGTCGTAGGCCTGGGCGGCGCGGGTGAGGTCCCCGAGCTCGCGCCAGGCGTCCCCGACCTCGCGGAACAGCCGCGCGATCTTGCGGGAGGGCACCATCTGCCCGAGCACGCGCTCAGCCTCGCCATAGGCCTCCCGGGCGACGTCGGAGTCGAGCCGGGCCGACTCAACGTCGCCGAGGAGCAGGAGGGCGGAGACTCGCTCGACGTGCTCGGAGGGGCCCAGGAGGATCAGCGCCTGAGCTGCATGCTCGGCTGCGGTGTCGAGCTCGCCGAGGAGAAGGTGGGCGCGGCCCCGGAAGGCGGCGACCATGCCCAGGTCGAGGGTCGACCCGGCGAGCGCGTCGTTGGCCTCGGCCCGGTCGAGCTGTCGCAGCGCCTCGACGGCGTGTGGTTCGGGGTGGTTGAGCAGCAGCCAGGCGTAGTGCATGCGCAGACGGGGGAGGTCCCGGCTGTCCTCCTGCTCACCGAGCATGGCGACGGCCCGGTCGGTGAGCCGGATCGCCTCACTGATGTGTCCGCGCTGATGAGCCACGAGTGCGGCGTTCCAGTAGATGGACCCCCGGGCGCGCATGCTGCCCAACCGTTCGGCGACGTCTATGAGCAGCTCGACGCGGCGGGCCGCGAAGAGCAGGTCACCGCCCTCCACCAGGGCCCACACGTAGACCGACCCCAGGCGGATGTGGTCGTCGGTGCCCTCTAGCCCGGCGGCCTCGACCTCGTCGAGGGCGGCACGGGCGGTCGCGGCGCTGTGAGAGGTGTCGCCGGACTCGATGTACATCGCGGCCAGTGCCGTCGCGGCGGACGCCAGCACGACCCAGGACTGCTCCCGGCGACACCGCTCGATCAGCGCCTCGAGGACACCGACCGCGCGGTCCAGGTCGCCGGTCTCCTGCAGCGCTTCGGCGAGCACCAGGGACGCCTCTCCTGCCGCGCCGCTGTCGAGCTCCTGGAAGCGGATGGCGCTCAATGTGCGCACCGCCTCAGCCGGGTTGCCGTTGGCCAGGGACAGCCGGGCGAAGTTCGCCTCCAGCCGGGCATGCTCAGCCGCCGGCGCCGCGACCTCGAGCAGCTGGTCGACCGGGACGCCGAGCCGCTCGGCCAGCCGCTGCACGGCCTTCCCTGACGGCGTGCGCTTGCCGGACTCGATCAACGAGACGTAGCCCGCGCTGATGCCGTCGCCAGCAAGAGCCTGCTGGCTGAGGCCCTTGGCGATCCGGAGCTCCCGGACGCGCGTCCCAATTGTGCTCATAGGTAGAAATGTTAGCGCGCTTTACTGTCTTGTAGGGATGGGCATGACAATCGTCTGGACCGGACGGGCAGTCAAGGGACTCGGACAGGCTGTTCTCAGCGGCAGCATCCCACCATCATGGGGCGCACCTGACCGGCATACGTCGACTGTGTGTGCCCGATTGACGACTGGGTACTGGGGGACTGAGCGGGAACGATGCCCAGGCAGAGGACGCTGACGACGCCGGCGACCACGATGCGAGAAATCGAGTGCATGTTTACTCCCAAGGTATTTACAATGACAAACTAGTAAGTACCATTGTAAGTACTCCGCCCTCTGCTCTTACCATCCCCCCGGTAAAGACTGCGGCGGAACCGGTCGCCCCCGCGGCCGGACAGACAAAGACCCCCGGCCGCGATGCGGCCGGGGGTCTTTGGTGTCCCTCGTGTGGTCGGGCTGACAGGATTTGAACCTGCGGCCTCCTCGTCCCGAACGAGGCGCGCTACCAAGCTGCGCCACAGCCCGAGGGCGCAGTCACTCTAACCGACCCGTCGGCTGCCCACGAAACCGGGACTTCGACGCCGGCGAGGCCATGTCGACCCGGCGCGTCCGCTGGCCGAGAC
>JAICWH010000185.1 GCA_025934895.1 Nocardioidaceae bacterium
CACTGGTTCAAACCCAGTATCGCCCACCAGCACGAAAAGGGCCTCTGACCAGCGGAAACGCTGATCAGAGGCCGTTCTGCTTTCCGGCCCGTAGGTAATACATAGGCAATCACAGGCAGTCCCATGGGCGGTCATCAGTGGCCATACGCGACGACGAGCACTGCCTGGGGTTGACCAAGGGCAGCCGTACGAAAGCGCCCAACCGGCCTTCGAGGGCCTGAGCCGGGCGCTTCGCGGGTTTGGCGTCCAGGCGTCCTCAAGGGGTAGCGCTGGGGACGCGATGTCCTGTCGCTTCCAGGTCGGCGAGACGCACCCGGATGCTGCGCGGGCCGAACCGGTACGCCGGCAGTGTCCCGGCGGAGATGCGCCGCCGGAGGGTCTTCACCGACTGCCCGACGTACGCCGCTGCCTCCGGCAGGGTGAGGTACTGGTGGGGTGCGCGGTCGAGTCTCGACGTGGCCATGGTCAGCTCCTTCGGGTCGGGTTCGGCGTCAGATGCCGACGCCGTCCTTTCCACCGGCCCGGCGTTCGGGCTGGTGGACGATCGCGGTGTGCAGTTCGGCACGACTGCGGGCCGCGCCGGGTGATGCTGTCGGCGGCTCGGGAGGTGGGCGGAGCCGGTCGCGGACGAGCCCGACGATGGCGCTGTGGTCCGCTTGGGCCGGGGGGACGAAGCGCTCTTGAACCCGAGTGATGGCCTGCCCGATGTTGGTCACTGTCCCTGGGACTTTGACGCGAACGGAGTACGCCTTACGTTGCATGCCTTCCTCAACGACGTCGGCGATACGTTCATCGAGCTTGGCGAAGAGATTCGTGAATGAGTGCACGATGCGTGGATCCAGTTGGGCGTCCGGCGGGAGCGCTTTGAGCCGGTTCCAGGCATTGGCTCCCTCGGCCACGGCGAGTCCTCCCACGCCGACGGTGCCGCCGATGTCGCGCAGCTCGCGCTGAAGGTCGTTGTAGGTCTGTTCCCGGTCTCGCCAAGCCCCATGGAGTGCGGGCTCGATCTTCTGTACGCGCGTGGCCAGGCCCCCGGAGAGGAGTCGCTGGGAGTCGACGACCAAACGCAGGTTCATGGCGCTGGGGAAGGCTTGCATGCGGACGGTGAGGTTGTGCTCGGCCTGGAGCACTCCGAGCAGGCCAGGCTTACCTGCGCCGGGGATGACCTTGGTCTTGGGTCGCCACCCGCGCATGTCGATGGAGTAGTCGGGCGGATCGAGGCTGGCGTCCAGTGCGCACGCCAGCGCGGCCCAGCCGAGCCGGTCGGCGCGGTGGAGCCCTTCCCAGCCCGGGATCGTGGCGTAGCGCTGGTCGAGCACCACCAGCGCCCGAACAGTGGCAGCAACGTCGCCGATCATCGTGTGAAGCTGCGCGTCGTCGAGGCGGCCGTGGCCGAGGCCCGCCATGAAGTCGTGCTCGCCCAGCGCGGCGGCGCGGGCGACCTGGCGCCAGTGCTCGACCAAAGGCAAGTCGTGTTGCGAGGTCAACTCCGCCATGCCAGGAAGTCGCGCGGTGGAGACCCGCACGGCGTGGTCGAGAGCCTTGTGCAGTGAGGCGAGCCCGCCGTGCTGGGCAGGGGGCAGCCGGAACGGGTTGGTTGCCGTCGGTGAGAGTCTGCTCTCGGCCCGTGGGGCGACCGCGATGGTCGCTTGCAGACACCAGACCAGGGCCGACTGCCGGTAGCGGCGTACCTGCTCCCCGATCTGGGTCCGCTCCTCCTCGGTGGTGGTGACCGGAACCGTATGGGTGCCCGGCCCGCCGATGCGCAGCTGGATGCGGTGCTGTCTGAGCAGTGAGGAGAGCTCGGCGCGGAGCAGATGTCCGTTCTCGCCGTACATCACGACGCATCCAGGTCGCGAGCGTCGTACAGCGCGACCAGGACCAGCTCGATCCCGAGCGCATCGACGCCGTAGTCGGCGAGCTGCAGGATCGTGGTGATGGCATCCAGAATGAGGATGTCGCGGTCGGTGGTGAGGCCGGGCGTGTCCAGGGCTGGGACGTCGTCGCCGTGGATCCAGTCGAGCTCGATGAGGGCGTGCTCGTAGGCCGATGACGCCTCCGCTGTCGAGGCCCGGTCGGCCAGCGCCGCGACGTAGGAGCGAGCCTTGGTCAGGGTGATGGCGTGGGCGAGCAACATCGCGGTGCTCCTCTTCATCTATCGGGTGGACGACACGGGCAGTGCCGCGCTACCGGCACAGTGAGCCGAGCTCAGGGGTCTGTCGCGGCCGGGCGAGCGAGCTGTGGATGAGCCGGCGGCGGCAAGACGTGTGGTCACGCGGCGGCGCGCGCCTCGCGTTCTCGGCGCTGACGGACGTCCTCGGCGACGAACTGCTCGACGTCCCCTGCGCGGTTGGTGATGACCCGCTCCTCGGCCGTCGGGATCGCCGGCTCGCCGGGCCAGGCGGTCACGCGGGTGGGCCGGTCGCGGTCCAGGCGCGTCCCGCAGGCCGCGACCATCTGGCGTAGCCGCTGCTGGGTGTCCCAGAAGTCGCGGCGCCACGCGGCTGGGGCTGTGGGTTGGGCGTCGCGGTGGTAGCTTGCACGGAAGGACAGGTGCTGCGCGGACAGCTCCCAGACCATCTCGTCGTGGCGGTGCCACAGCGGTGCGATCACCGTTGCCGGAAGCCCATGGGACTTGCGGATCCAGTCGACCCACCCGTTGAGGTCGCGCCACTCCCCCTCGGCCTCATCCGCCGGGAGGGTGTTCCAGTCGACGGGACGCAGCTCGTCATCGTCGCCCAATATCTCGGGTGGGATATAGGTCGCGAGATCGCGATCGTCGATCAGGGCCGGCTGATCCGCTTGGTCGTGGTGGTCCTCAGGCCAGTGCATGTCGGGGTACCAGGTCAGAACCCGACGACCGGTTGTGACCGATGTGTTGAGCGACGAACTCGCGCACAATCCGCTGGCCGTGCCGCTCGTACGGACGCTCGTTGATGTAGCCCGAAGCGACGAAGGTGTCGCCCTCGCGGAAGCCTTCGTAGGCCCGCTCAGCGGTCTTGCGGAAGATCCCGAGGCGTGGAACGTCGGCGGAAGCTCGGTGACGGAGCCGCCCGGGCTCTGGCGGAACTGCGGTATTCCGGTGCGGGCGTACAACCTAGCCACGCCGTTCTCAGAGGAGTGGAGATCGGGATCGGTGGCGATGAATCTGTGCAGGCTCGTCTGGGTCGGGATCGTCATGGTCGGTGCTCCTGATCCGTGCGGCGCCTCGACCGACGTCGCTCCTGTCGATCAGGTGGACGTGTAAAGCCCGGGCTCTGCCCGGCCGACCGAGCAGCACCAGAACGACACATCCCCCGCGCGGAGGCCTTATCCGGGCGCGTGTGTACGCCCAGAACGACGCTTGCCGTCACAGCCTCATGCTTGCCTCCCTCGAAACGGTCGGCAGTCCCATTTGACGGGCCGAAGCGGCAATCGTCACCGGGCGGGTGTTGCGGGACGTAGACAGCCTGGAGGGGAGATTTACCTACCGCGTCTCCGCATGTGGTTCCTCTATCGGAACGGGTCGTCCTGCCCCCTGTCCGTGCAGCAAATCCCCGTTATCCGGCCGGGATGGTCTGGCGCGAACAGCGCCAGGGTGCTTGGCTGACGACCGGCGGGGTTGTGTGTGACCGAGGAGACCGCATGGGCTTCCACATCAGGGGCAGGGTGCTGCCCCGAGGTGAGCGCGTCGACGTCTACGTCGAGGACGGCCGGTTCGTCAGTGAGCCGGACGGCGAAGTCGAGACCGTGCTCGAGGATGCTTGGCTGCTCCCCGGACTCGTCGACGTCCACGCCCATCTCGCACTGGCCTCGCCCGCTGGTGACGATGCGGCGGTCGCCGCGCGCGTGCGTGCCAGCGGCCGGGCCCACCTGGAGTCCGGCGTGCTCGCTGTGCGTGAGCCCGGCAGTCTCGACCACAGCTCGACGGGGCTCGGACCCGCAGACGGGATGCCGCGGGTCCATGCGGCCGGCCGATTCCTCGCTCCACCGGGCCGGTACTTCCCCGGTTTGGCGCGCGAGGTCCACGACGACCAGCTACCGGACGCCGCCGTCGAGGAGCTGAACGCAGGTGGCGGGCATTGGGCCAAGATCATCGGGGACTCACCGGTGGGCCAGCCGCACCTGGCTGCCACGTTCTCGACTTCGGCGCTGGCCGAGGCCGCGGTCCGCGTGCACGCTGCGGGTGGCCGGATCGCGGTGCACTGCTCGGTGCCCGAGGTGATCCAGGACGCAATCGATACCGGCTTCGACTCCCTCGAGCACGCTTCGCTCCTGCGACCCGACCAGGTGGACGCCCTTGCCGCCGCCGGCGCCGCCTGGGTGCCCACCCGCATCATCAACTCCGGCATCCGGCACCTCATACGGGACCTCGGCTACCCGGAGACCGTCGTCCGTGAGATCGAGCGCGGCCTGGATCGCCAGCCCGAGGTGCTGTGCGCGGCGGCCGAGGCGGGTGTCCCGCTGCTCGCGGGGACCGATGCCGGGATGGGCCCGCACGGCATGATTCGGACCGAAATCCAGTTGCTGCTGGCCGCCGGGTTGTCCCCGGACGTCGCGCTCGGGGCCGCCTCGTGGTCGGCGCGCACCTGGCTCGGCCTGCCCGGCATCGAGCACGGCGCTCCGGCCGACCTGGTCGCCTACCGCACCGACCCACGCGAGGACGTGTCCGCACTGGGCAGCCCCTCGCTGGTCATCCTGGCCGGGGCGCTGCTGATCGACGCCCGGTAGCGCGCGGCGCCACTTCGACAGCCATCACACTGGCCGTGCAGGGACCTCGGCGGAGATCGTGTGCCGCCGCCATCGGAGGTGATGGACAGCGTTGCCGGTGAGACCCTCGACCCAGTTGGTCAGACTCTGCAGACCCGTGCCGCGTCAGCTGGTGCCCGGGTCGAACCCATGCCCGTCGTACGCATCCTCATCTCGAGCCGCTTGCTTGCACTTCAATTGCGAACAGCCAGAGCATCGTGAGCAGGTGGGGTCGTCGCTCCAGAACGTCATGCGCGAAGTCGGCGTAGCTCGCCGCGACCGCGTCGTAGGAGAGCCCGGTATCGCTAGCCAAGGGTCTCCGCTTATCGTCGGGCTAGCCCATTCCAACGGCACAAAGGGTCACCAAGCTGCATCCGGTTCAGGAGCCCGCTGTGGCACGCTCCGCGTGACGATGGTGTTGAGCGCCAAGGGGCCGAGGCGATGACATGATTGTTGGTGCGGTGACCACGCTATGGGTTCGGGCAGGCGGAGTGGACGTCGCCTATGACCGGGTAGGCGACGGGCCGCCGCTCGTGTTTGTGCACGGTGCTGCCGGTGATGCCCGGGAGTGGCGCCTAGAGATCACCGGTCTTTCCGGCGATTTCACAGTCATCGCGTGGGACGAGCCAGGCGCTGGCCGGTCTTCGGAGCTACCGGCGGTCTTCGGGCTGGCCGGGTACGCGGCCGCGCTGGCGGCGCTCATGGAGACGTTGGGCGCGCCGGCGCACGTCTGCGGACTGTCGTGGGGCGGCACCGTCACACTTGAGCTCTACCGACTGCGACCCGAGCTGGTGGCGACGCTCGTGCTCGCCGACACCTACGCCGGGTGGAAAGGGTCGCTGCCGGGGGATGAGGTTCGCGCCCGGGTTGTCGGCGTCAAGCGCACGCTGAGCGGCCCCGCGGGGGGCTTCCGCTCAACGTTCCCAGGGCTCTTCGCCCGTAAACCGTCTCAAGACGTCGTGGCGCTGCTCGACGCCGTGGCCGCCGACGTCCGCCCGAATAGCGTGCGGATCGCGCTAGAGGCCATCGCCGCGGCCGACCTGCGACACGTGCTGCCGCAAATCGAAGTG
>JAICWH010000141.1 GCA_025934895.1 Nocardioidaceae bacterium
ATCACGACATAGATCAGGGTGTCCTTGACGAACGCGATCAGCGCCGGCGCCCGCAGGCCGGAGGCGTAGGTGTAGGCCGCAAGGACGGCGAACGCGATCAGGAGCGGGGCGTCCTTCGCCAGGAAGGACGCATTCGCGCCGCCACCGATTCCCATGATCTGCAGCACCACCTGGATGCCGACCAGCTGCAGGGCGATGTAGGGCATCGTCGCCAGCAGCCCGGTGAGGGCGACCATCAGGGCCAGCAGCCTCGAGTCGAAGCGGCCCCGCACGAAGTCCGCAGGGGTCACGTAGCCGTGCCGGTGAGAGACCGACCAGAAGCGTGGCAGGAAGATGAAGATGATCGGGTACAGCACGATCGTGTATGGCACCGCGAAGAACCCGACCACCGACCCGGCGTACAAGGTGGCCGGCACGGCGATGAACGTGTACGCGGTGTATATGTCCCCGCCGATCAGGAACCATGAGATGAAGGTCCCGAAGCCGCGTCCACCGAGCCCCCACTCGTCGAGGCTCTCCATGGACTCGGCCCGACGCCAGCGTGACGCCAGGAACCCGAGGACGGTGACGAGCAGGAAAAGGATCAGGAAGACGACCAGCTGGACCCCGTGCACGCCACTCATCGCGAGCCTGCCTCCTCGTCGTGTCCCGGGTCTCCGGCCAGGCCGAGCGCCTCACGGTCCCGCCTGGTCGCGGCCAGCGAGATCCGGAAGGCTGCGAAGGTCAGGCCGGAGACCACCGGGATCATGAGGAACTGGAACCAGTAGTAGAACGGGAACCCCCACAGCGTCGGCGTCGGCGAGTCGTAGAGGAAGACCAGCAGTGGGACGACGATGCCGATGCCGAGGAGCACCGCGACCGCGGCCCACGCGCCGCCCGTCCCGCTTGCTGCCGTGCCTCGTCCATGTGTGCCGCCGACGCCGGGTCCGGTCATGGGGTGCCACCTCCGAGGTAGGAACAACCAAGGAGACCGTAGCCATAGTCGGACGCTTCGAGAAAGGCACCACTCCGGTCAGGCCGCACTGAGGTGTCCGGCGGCGGCTGCCGGCGGCTCCTATGCTGGTCGGGTGCCGACGCTGACCGAGCTCGCGCGGACCCGCACCGACCTCGGCCCGGAGGACGTGGCGTGGCTGCAGTTGCTGCTCGCGGACTGGCAGGTGATCGCGGACCTGTCCTTCGCCGACCTGGTGCTCTGGTTGCCGGACCGGGACGGCAGCGGCTACTGGGCGGCAGCCCAGATGCGGCCCACCACCGGACCCACCGCATACGTCGACGACCTCGTCGGGGCATTCGTCGCCAAGGGCCGCCGTCCGCTGATCGACTCGGCGCACGAGCACGGCCGGGTGGCGCGTGAGGGCGACCCGGAGTGGCGCGACGACATCCCAGTGCGTGTCGAGGCGATCCCGGTGCGCCGCGAGGGCCGGATCCTGGGGATCATCGCGCGCAACACGAACCTGTTGGGGGTCCGCACACCGAGCCGGCTGGAGCTGGCCTACCTGCAGACAGCGACCGACCTCACCCAGATGATCGCGGGCGGATACTTCCCCTTCCCGGGCCAGCGCTCGGACCACGCCGACTCACCGCGGGTCGGAGACGGCTTCCTCCGGATCGACGCCGTCGGCCGGGTGACCTACGCCAGCCCGAACGCGCTGTCGGTGTATCGACGCCTGGGCCTGACCACCGACCTGACCGGTCTCGACCTGGCCGAGACGACCCGCGCGCTGGTGCCGGCGGCGCGCCGCCCGGAGGAGGAGGAGGTGTCCGCGGTGCTGGGCGGCCGGGTGCCCCGGGACACCGAGATAGGGAGCGACACGGTGCTGATCCTCCGCACCATCCCACTGCGGCCGACCGGGGCGCACATCGGCGCCCTGGTGCTGCTGCGCGACGTCACCGACCTGCGGCGGCGCGACCGCGAGCTGGTCACCAAGGACGCGACCATCCGCGAGATCCACCACCGGGTCAAGAACAACCTGCAGACGGTCGCGGCGCTGCTGCGGCTGCAGGCCCGCCGGATCGACGTACCGGAGGGGCGGCAGGCGCTGGAGGAGGCCGTCCGACGGGTGGGCTCGATTGCCATCGTGCACGAGACGCTGAGCCAGGCCTTCGACGAGTTCGTCGACTTCGACGACGTGGCCGACCGGCTGCGGCTGATGGTGGCCGAGGTCAGCGCCAGCGGGACGTTCCCCGGCCGCGTCGTCTCTCACCGGGAGGGCAGTTTCGGCACCCTCACGGCGGAGCTGGCGACCCCGCTCGCGATGGTCCTGAACGAGATCCTGCAGAACGCCGTCCAGCACGGGTTCGGCGGAGGTGCGGGCACCATCGCGGTCCGTGCCCAGCGGCGAGACGGCCGACTGCTGGTCAGCATCGACGACGACGGCTGCGGACTTCCGGCCGGCTTCGACGTGCGGGCATCGACGAGCCTGGGGCTCTCCATCGTGCGGACTCTGGTCGAGTCCGAGCTGGACGGCCGCCTGGAGATGGGGGTAGGGGACGCCGGTGGCACCCGCGTGACGGTGGACCTGCCGCTGTGAGGCTCGCTCAGGCGGTGCGGACCTTGGCGCGTGCGTTGCGACGTTTGAGCGCCCGCCGCTCGTCCTCGCTCATCCCGCCCCAGACACCGTGGTCCTGACCGGCCTCGAGAGCCCACGCCAGACACTGCTCACGCACGTCACAACGACGGCACACCTGCTTGGCCTCCTCGATCTGGAGGATGGCCGGTCCGGTGTTGCCGATCGGGAAGAACAGCTCAGGATCCTCGTCGAGGCAGGCTGAGCGGTGGCGCCAATCCATAGTGGACGACTCCCTTTCCGTTGTGCAGTGTGGTGGTGCGTGGCCGGTGGACCGGGTTTACCCGATCGTTCCGATTGAAACCCTGCCGACGTTCCTCTTGTTGTGAACGCTTTCACGAAGGCGGGTCCGAGCCAGGCCGGGTCGGCGCTCAGGCTCGGGTGAGTCACCTTCGGGACAGGTGAACAGCGATGAATCAGGCAGTGACTCCTGGCTAGCGTGGCAACAGTTCGACCCTCGATCAACCCCGCGCCATCGTCGCGTTGGTCACAGCGTTCGACTCTAACGGGTCGAGAACCGGTTTTACAGGCCTTTGGGCCACGCGTGTCTGAGGGGGCGGTTTCCCGCTCGCTCCCGACACCGTTCCCCGTCGTGGCCCGCCGGACCCCGAGGTTCCTGGACAGCTCCCACTGGCCCTTGACAATTGCCCGAACGCGGCAACCTGCCACCTCAGCAGTCCGGTCAATCCAGACGACCCAAACAATCCAAATAACCAGAACAACCAAAACAACCAGAACAATCGGGATGATCGGACACTCACAAGCCCGACGAGTCGGCGCGTCCGCAGGCCTGAGACCGGCCGAGTCGGCGCGTCCGCAGGCCTGAGACCGGCCGAGTCGGCGCGTTCGCAGGCGTGAGACCGGCCGAGTCGGCGCGTTCGCAGGCGTGAGACCGGCCGAGTCGGCGCGTTCGCAGGCGTGAGACCGGCCGAGTCGGCGCGTTCGTAGGTCCTCTAACACCTACTGGCGAAGATATGGCTTCGTACGTGGGCTCGTTCCTGTCAGCTCTGTGCGGATCACGCCAAGAAAGATGCATGGCTCGGGGAGGTGCCACGGACACACGTGCTTACGAGCCTCGAGATCAACGACTGTTCCTGCGCATATGCGCACGAAGAGATGATTCGGAACCTACCTGCGCCAACTCCCAAGAGCAGTGCGGCCTGCGGATGCGCCGACTCGGCGGGGGTGCGGCCTGCGGATGCGCCGGCTCGGCGGGGGTGCGGCCTGCGGATGCGCCGGCTCGGCGGGGGTGCGGCCTGCGGATGCGCCGACTCGGCGGGGGTGCGGCCTGCGGATGCGCCGACTCGGCGGATGGCCACAACGGCGTCGTACCTGGCTGCCGTCGTACCTGGCTGCCGTCGTACCTGGCTGCCGTCGTACCTGGCCGCCGTCGTACGCGGCTGTCGTCGTACCTTGCTCGCCGGCCCGTCAGGCCGGTCGGCGCGCACCGTCGTTCGCGTACCGGTGGCTACGATCGGCTCCTGTGAGCACCTCGCGCCGCCCCTCGGCTCCCGCACCGCTCGTCGGCGCGATGGTGCTGGTGGGCCTGGAGGCGCTGGCGCTGGTCGCCGTGGGGGTCAGCGAGCTGGGGGTGCTGAGCGGTGACCGGCTCACGATGGGCATCACCACCGCGGTGTTCTTCGGCATCTACGGTGTCGGGCTCGGCGTGTGTGCCGCACGGCTGGTGCGGCTTCGGTCCTGGGCGCGCGCCCCGGTCGTGCTCGCGCAGCTGATCCAGCTGCCGGTTGCGTGGAGCTTTCGCGGCGGTGCGACCACCTGGGGCGCGGTGACACTCGCCGTGGCCGCCCTCATAGTGCTGGCCGGCGTCTTCCACCCCGCCTCGATCCGGGCTCTCGACGCAGCGGACCGCACAGACCGGTCGGACCGGTCGGGTGGCCAGACGGACCAGGCCGGGCAGACGCCGGGCTAGCCGCGCGGCACCGACTCCTCGTCCAGGGTGGCGCGCAGACGCTCCAGGGTGCGGGCCAGCAGCCGCGAGACGTGCATCTGCGAGATTCCGATCTCGGCGGCGATCTGGGACTGGGTCAGCCCGCGGAAGAACCGCAGGGTCAAGATGTGCTTCTCCCGCGGGTCGAGCGCCTCCAACAGGGGCTTGATCGTCTCCCGGTTCTCCACGTGCTCGAGGGCCTCATCGTCCCCACCGATCACGTCGATCATGGACAGCGCGCTGTCGTCGCTGGAGTCCGGCGCGTCCAGCGAGAGCGTGGAGTAGGCGTTGGAGGACTCCAACCCCTCGATGACCTCCTCCTCGGAGACGCCGATCCGGCCCGCCAGCTCGGAGATGGTCGGCGATCGGCCGAGCTGCTGGGTGAGATCGGCGGTGGCCGCGGTGATCGACAGTCGCAGCTCCTGCAGCCGCCGAGGCACCCGGATCGCCCAGCCCCGGTCCCGGAAGTGCCGCTTGATCTCCCCGACGATGGTCGGGCTGGCGTAGGTGGAGAACTCCACCCCTCGACCGTTGTCGAAGCGGTCGATGGCCTTGATCAGTCCGATCGTGCCCACCTGGAGGAGGTCGTCGAACGGTTCCCCACGGTTGAGGAAGCGGCGGGCGAAGTGCTCGACCAGTGGCAGGTGGAGGCGGACCAGCTCGTCACGGTTGTGGCTCCGCTCCACATCCGTCGCCGACTCGTCAGCGAGCAGCAGGAACAGCTCCGCGCTTCGCGCGCGCATCACCGCCAGGCTGCTGCTCGACCTCGGGCCCCCGGTCATCGCGACCCCACGCTAGTCCGTGTCGGCCGTTCCGCGAGCCAGGGTCACGGTGAGCCGGTTGCCGTCCACGTCGGCCCGCACCTCGCTGGTGAGCGCCGAGAGCACCGTCCAGGCGAACCCGTCGCGATCGGGAGAGCGCGGATTCTCGCACTCCGCCATCACCGCGACCGTGAGCCGGGTCGGCGCCAACTGGAAGGAGCAGGTCAGGTCGGAGTCCGCACGTGCCTGCGGCAGCACCATGGCACATGCCTCGTCGACGGCGATCCGCAGGTCCTCGATGTCGTCGAGGGTGAAGTCCAGGCGCGCCGCGAGACCCGCCGTCGCCGTGCGCAGGACCGCCAGGTAGGCGCTGTCGGCGGGGATGCGGAGCTCCACGTCGGGACGTCTGTGTGTCACCTCTGTGCTGCCACCTTCCGATGGTCTTCGGCCGTCGCTGCCTTCGACGTCCCGGAGCGTGCCACGACGACGGGGTCGGACGCGCGCGCGCCCGACCCCGCAGTCAGGAGCCCCTCAGCTGCCGAGATCCCCGACAGTCTGACAGGTCACGACTCAGGACTTCTTGGTCTCCCAGAAGATTTCCGCGATCTCGTCGATCTTCGACAGCAGGTCGTCGGCCACCTGCGCGTCGAGGGAACCCTTGGCGCCGGACGCCCCGGCGAGCTTGGTCGCCTCGTTCACGAGCTGGTGCAGCTGAGGGTACTTCTCGAAGTGCGGCGGCTTGAAGTAGTCGGTCCACAGCACCCACAGGTGGTGCTTGACGAGCTCGGCCCGCTGCTCCTTGATCAGGATGGCGCGGGTGCGGAAGTCCGGGTCGTTGTTGTCGGCCACCTTGGCGATGATGCCCTTGATCGACTCTGCCTCGATGCGTGCCTGAGCCGGGTCGTAGACCCCGCACGGCAGGTCGCAGTGGGCGTGGACTTCGAGCGTCGGTGCGAACAGTCGCGCGAACATGCGGGTCCTTTCAGCTGGTGGGATGGAGCAGTGCGAGACTACCCCCGGATCCCGGGATGCCTCCGGGAGGGCTCTCGGCGCGACGGCGCGCCCGGACGGACAGCGAGGTCGGGCCCGTGGTCCGGTACGGCGTGCGTGGCATGCTCTGCACCTGGGGGCTCGGAGTGGTTCGGGGCAGGTCGATGCAGCCCACCCTGTACGACGGTGACCGGCTGCTCCTGCGCCACGGGGCGATGCCGAGGCCGGGCGACCTGGTCGTCGTACGCCTGCCGGACGGGGTGGTCGCGGTCAAGCGCGCGACCACTCACGAGCGGGCCGGCTGGTGGGTGGAGCGGGACAACCCAGCCGAGGGCGTCGACTCGTGGTCGGTAGGCGCGATCCCGGATGCCGACGTGCTCGCAGTGGTCCGCGGGCGCCTCTGGCCGCTGCGTCGGGGGCGACTGCGCCGGGTCCAGGGGCGGCGGTAGCATCGGCCGGTGCCTGACACGCCACAGCCCGCCGCCGGTCCGTTCGTGGGGGACCCCGTGTTCGACCTGCACCAGGGCGGCAAGATGGAGATCGCCTCGAGCGTCGCCCTCGACGGCCCCGACGACCTCTCGATGGCCTACACGCCAGGGGTGGCCAGGGTGTGTGCCGCCATCGCGGCTGACCCCGCTCTCGCGCACGACTACACCTGGGTCTCGAACGTCGTGGCCGTTGTCACCGACGGGACGGCCGTGCTCGGGCTCGGCGACATCGGGCCCGCCGCCGCCATGCCGGTGATGGAAGGCAAGGCCGTGCTGTTCAAGCAGTTCGGCGGTGTCGATGCCGTCCCGCTGTGCCTGGCCAGCACCGACACGGACGAGATCGTGGACACGGTGCTACGCCTGGCGCCGAGCTTCGGCGGGATCAACCTCGAGGACATCTCAGCGCCTCGGTGCTTCGAGATCGAGCAGCGGCTTCAAGCACTGCTGGACATCCCGGTCTTCCACGACGACCAGCACGGCACCGCCGTGGTGGCGTTGGCCGCGCTGGAGAACGCGTTGCGGCTCACCGGTCGCAGCCACGCCGAGACCAAGGTGGTGATCTCTGGTGCCGGCGCGGCCGGGGTGGCCTGCACCAAGATCCTGCTCGCGGCGGGGGTGTCGGACATCGCGGTCACCGACCGTCTCGGTGTGCTGCACTCGGCCCGCGGCGACCTCAGCCCGGTCAAGGCGGCGCTCGCAGAACTGACCGCCGACCGCACCGGTCGAACAGGCGCCCTTGCCGACGTGATGGCGGGCGCCGACGTCTACATCGGCGTCTCCGGAGGCACGGTGCCCGAGGAGGTCGTCGCGCTGATGGCCGACGAGGCGATCATCTTCGGGATGGCGAACCCCATCCCCGAGGTTCTGCCCGAGGTGGCGCACCGGCACGCCCGGGTGGTGGCCACCGGCCGCTCTGACTATCCCAACCAGATCAACAACGTGCTGGCGTTCCCCGGGATCTTCCGTGGCGCCTTCGACGTACGCGCCACCGCGATCACCGAGGGCATGAAGCTCGCCGCGGCGACGGCGATCGCGGTGCTCGTGGGTGAGCAGCTCGCCGAGGACTACGTGATCCCCTCACCGTTCGACTCACGGGTGGCGCCCGCGGTGGCCTCCGCCGTCGCCGAGGCGGCTCGCGCCGACGGGGTGGCGCGTCGCTGACCGACTGCTGTCGAGAGCAGCCGGTCGGCTCTTATATGGTCGGTGGATGTTCGCCGTCTACGCAGAGTCCATGTCCACCGACGACCCGCTGTCCGGCCTGCGGACCGGGGAGAGGCCCGACCCGGTCGCCGAGGACGGTTGGACCGTCATCGACGTGAAGGCCGCCGCTCTCAACCATCACGACCTCTGGTCGCTCAAGGGCGTGGGGCTCAAGGAGCAGGCGCTGCCGATGACGCTCGGGTGCGACGCCGCCGGTCTCGACGAGGACGGCAACGAGGTCGTCGTACACGCTGTGGTGAGTGACCCGTCCTGGTTCGGCGACGAGACGCTGGACCCACGCAGGTCCTTGCTCAGCGAGCGCTACCAGGGGACCTTCGCGGACAAGGTCGCGGTGCCGCGCCGCAACGTCGTGCCCAAGCCCCCGTCGCTGACCTTCGAGGAGGCGGCCTGCCTGCCGACGGCATGGCTCACCGCCTACCGGATGCTGTTCACCCAGGGCGGCCTGAAGCCCGGCGACAGCGTCCTCATCCAGGGCGCAGGCGGCGGGGTGGCGACCGCGCTCGTGGCGCTGGGCCGGGCCGGTGGGCTGCGGGTGTTCGCCACCAGCCGCGACGAGGCCAAGCGCAGTCGAGCGCTCGATCTGGGCGCCCACGAGGTCTTCGAGAGCGGCGCCCGGCTGCCGCAGCGGGTCGATGCGGTGATGGAGACGGTCGGGAGGGCGACGTGGTCGCACTCCATCAAGTCGTTGCGACCCGGCGGCACCCTGGTGGTCTCGGGCACCACCAGCGGCCCCGACCCCGACAACGCCGAGCTCACCCGGATCTTCTTCCTGCAGCTGCGGGTCATCGGCTCGACGATGGGCACCCGCACCGAGCTGGCCGCCCTCACCGAGCTGCTCGACGTCAGCGGCGTGCGCCCGATCATCGACCGGGTGCTGCCGATGGAGCAGGCGAAGGACGGGTTCAGCGCGATGGCTGGCGGAGATCTCTTCGGCAAGGTCGTCTTCACCCACTGACCGCGACCCACCCGCTGGCAACCCACCGACACAGGCCGATGCGCCGGGATCTGACGTCCGGGAGGATGCTGTCGAAAGGGTTGATTCGCCCCAATCACCCCCAAGGGGCTTTTTCCACATTATCGGCCTAATACATGAATTATCTGGCTGACAATGTAAATCCTGTTGGTAAAAAAGTAAATAAATCTAAAACAACATGTCATATCGGCACTCTCGGATAGTGATTTCGGGCCATTGCTTGGCCTTATGCCGGATGTGAGGCTTTCCGTGTCTTGGGGCTAGACACAGGGGGCACGGATGGTGGTCCACCGCTCGGGGGTCGAGGGTGAGGTGCATCA